>NZ_JBMVFA010000026.1:0-123049 GCF_049543595.1 Kitasatospora sp. NPDC094028
GTCGTCGGTCGCCAATGCTCCGCAGTGGCTCCCTCCTCCGCCTTGCGATGCACGCACCCCAACGCCGCGGCCTGATCCGACAAGATCCACAAGACACGCCCTAACCCGGGTCCGCGTGGGTCGGCGCGGCCGGAGCCTTCGGGACGTCGGAGCGGTAGCCGATGTCCAGCGAGCCCGAGTCGACGTCGGCTTCCAGGCTGTTGGGGCTGGTCGGATCCCCCAGGGCCGCGTCGATGCTGCTGCTGCCCGAACCCGTCCGGCCGTTGACCCGGTAGTGGCTGCCCTTCGGCAGGTACATGCTCACCGCGCCGGACGTGGTGCTCACCTTCACGTCCTGCGGCGCCGCCGCGAAGGACAGGTCCACCGCCCCGGAGACGCTGGCCACGTCCACCCGGGAGCCGGCGAGGTCGTGCCCCTCCACCATCCCGGAGACGGTGTGCGCGTGGACCGGGCCGGACACCCGGCGCAGGCTGATCGCCCCGGAGGCGCCGTCCAGCCGGACCTCGCCGGTGAGGCCCGACACCTCCACCGCGCCCGAGGTCACCGAACCGGAGACGGCGGTGCCGGGCGGCACCTCCAGCTGGACCGAGGCGCCGCAGTTGAAGAACGGCGCCGAGCGGTGGCACTCGACGGCCAAGGTCATCGTGTCGCCGACGACGTCCGCGCGCACGTGCGGTTCGGAGACCGTCCAGTCGATGTTCTTGCGCAGCACGACCGCGCCTTCGGCTCCCGCCTCGATCCGCACGGACGCGCTGCCCGTCGAGAGCTCCAGTTTGTGGATGGCGTTGGGGTACGTCGTCTGCTCGGTCCGCTCCTGCTTGGCCACCAGGGCCAGGGTCTGCCCCCCGCCCATGACCAGCACGAACACCACGATGAGCGCCCCGGTGATCCGCCAAGCCCGGCCGGACCGTGCGGGGGCCCCGCCCTCCGCGGCCCCGGCAGCCTGCGGGGTCCGCGCGCTCACGCGATCTCCAGGAAGCGCAGCACCGCCATCACCCGGCGGTGGCTGTCGTCGGCCGGCGGCAGGTCGAGCTTGGTGAAGATCGAGTTGATGTGCTTGGCCACCGCGCTGTCGCTGACCACCAGGGCGGCGGCGATGGCCGCGTTGGACCGGCCCTCCGCCATCAGGGCGAGGACGTCCCGCTCGCGCGGGGTCAGCTTCTCCAGCGGGTCCTGCTTCCGGCGCACCAGCAGCTGGGCGACGACCTCCGGGTCCAGCGCGGTGCCACCCTCGGCGACCCGCTGCAGCGCGTCGACGAAGTCGTCCACGTTGGCCACCCGCTGCTTGAGCAGGTAGCCGACGCCGCTGGTGTTGGTGGCCAGCAGGTCCGCCGCGTAGCGCTCCTCGACGAACTGGGAGAGCAGCAGCACCGCGACCTCCGGCCACTGCCGGCGGATGATCATCGCGGCCTTGACGCCCTCGTCGTGGAAGCCCGGCGGCATCCGGACGTCCGAGACGACGACGTTCGGGCGGTGCTCCTCGACGGCCGCCAGCAGCTCGGCGGCGTCCCCGACCGCGGCGACGACCTCGAAGCCCACCGCCTCCAGGACCTTGACCAGGCCGACCCTGAGCAGGACCGAGTCCTCGGCGATCACAGCACGCACGGCAACTCCACGGTGATGGTGGTGGGCCCCCCGAGGGGGCTGAGAACGGACAGGGTTCCGTCGACGGAGGCGGCTCGCTGGCGCAGACCGGTGAGCCCGGTGCCGCGCCCGGCGTCCGCGCCGCCGACGCCGTCGTCGGTGACGACCAGGCGCAGCTTGCCGCCGGCCGTCCGCGCCGACACGTCGACGGCGGAGGCGCGGGCGTGCTTGGCGACGTTGGTGAGCGCCTCGGAGACGGTGAAGTACGCGACCGCCTCGACGGTGGGGGCGACCCGCTCGGTCAGCTCGACGTCCAGGCGCACCGGCAGCGGGGCGCGGGCGGCGATGCCGGACAACGCCGCGTCCAGACCGCGGTCCTCCAGGACGGCCGGGTGCAGGCCGCGGACCAGGTCGCGCAGCTCGTCGATGGCCGCCTGCGCCTCCTCGTGCGCGGCGACGATCACCTGCATGGCGTCCGGCGGGCAGTCCTTGAGGGTGCGCCGGGCCAGGCCGAGGTTCATCGCGAGGGAGGTGAGGCGCTGCTGGGCGCCGTCGTGCAGGTCGCGCTCGATCCGGCGGCGCTCGGCGTCCACCGCGTCCACCAGGCCGGCCCGGCTCTCGGCGATCTCCTCGACCCGGCGCTCCAGCGCCTCCGCCCGGTTGGGCCCGAGCAGGACCTGCGCCGAGCGGGCGTCCAGCCAGGCGGTGAACGTGGCCAGCCAGGGCGTCACCGCCAGCAGCACCACCCCGACCACCGTGAACAGCACGTCCAGGCCGGCCAGTTGGGTGCGCAGCCCGACCTCCATCGGCAGCAGCCAGACCCAGGCGTAGAGGGTGGACAGCACCAGGGCGGCGCCCCAGAGGTAGACCACGCCCAGTGCGCCGACCGCGAGGGAGGGCCCGATCAGCAGGTGATAGGTGATCTGGCGCCAGTTCACGCCGAGCCGCAGCCGGCCCAGCCGCAGGAGCGTGGGCGCGCCGGCCGGCGGCACCTCCACCCCGTGCAGGGCGTGCAGCCGGCCGCGCTGGGCGTGGGTGAGCCAGCGGGTGCAGGTCAGCACGATCGCGAGGACCGGCGCCAGCAGCGACGGCGCGGTGACGCCCGCCCAGACCGGCAGGGCCAGCGGTATTCCGGCGGCTATGAGGCGCGTGTCGCGCCAGGCCTCCCGCGACCACGGTGGGCGCCGGAGGCTCCTGACGAGCGCTTCGCGCCACGTGGTGGAGGACGTGCTGGAGGACATGGCCGAAAGCCTAGGGCGCGGCGATCACCGGCTGCCATGAAGGGGGGTGCCGGGTGGGGGTGTAGCTAGCACCACCCCTGATTCGGGGTGCGGCACTACCGACAACACCCCGGCCCGGACGGGAGTCTTGACGGCATGACGAGCACCGCATCGCACTCCGCCACCCCGCCGCACGGGCGGCCCGTCCCCGGGGACCACGGGGGTGTCCCCGGGGGCGCGCTCCGTCCGGCCGCGGGGCCGGCGGGGACGCTGCCGGTCGGCACCGGCCCCTGGTCGGTCCGTTCGGTCGGCACCGGTGCCGCCGGCCGCGGCCGGGCCGCTCTGGAGCTGTACCGCGACGGCGAGTTGGCCGACGTCCTGGTCGCCGCCCGGCTCACTCCGGAGCTGCTGCGCGGCGCCTGGCGCGGCCCGGCCTGCCCGCCGGCGGGCAGGCCCGGCAGGTGTTCGCCTGGGGGCGGCTGGCGGCGGACGGCACGGCGCCCTCGGTGGTGTTCACCGGGCGCGGGCTGCTGCGGTTCCTGTGCCCGGCCCGGGCCGCCCGGTCGGCGCGGTGCTCGGTCGCGGCCGAGATGGCCACCGTCGTCGGGGAGTTCTGGCTCGCCTGGGCCGAGGGGCCGTTCGACGCGGTGCTGGTCGAGCACCCGGCGGGCCGGGCCGCCGAGCGGATGCCGCTGCGGCGGGTGCGCGAGCCGCGCGGGGCCGCGTCGCGCGGCTTCGAGGCGCAGGCCGCGCGCGTCGGGGGTGTCGCGTGAGCACCGCCGTCGCGTTCGCCGCGCCGTCCCTGCCCTCGCTGCGCGGGCGCCTCGCCAAGGTGCCGGTCGCGGCCGCCGTCGCGTTGCTGCCCTGGCTGCTGGTGCTGGCCGCCCAGCACGAGACGCCGTGGGTGGTGCTGGACCTGGTGGAGTTCGCCGCGCTGCTCTCGCTGGACGGGCTGCTGCGCCGGCGCAGCGCCGCCGCGCCGTGGGCCGCCGCGGTCACGGCGGCGCTGCTCGCGGCGGACGCGCTGGCCGACGTCTCGCTCGCCGGGCCGGGGCACGCGATCCTCACCGCGCTGGCGATGGCCTGCTGCGTGGAGCTGCCGCTCGCCGTGGTGTGCCTGCTGCTCGGGCGGGGCGTGCACGGCCGCCGGTTCGGCGGCTGAGTCGGCAGCGGCTCGGCGGCTACTTCGGCAGTTCGTCCATCAGGGCGCGGGTCTCGTCGTCCAGCGGGGTGTAGGCGACCATCCGGGTGCCGAGGCTCGGGCTGAGCCAGAAGTTGGTGTACTCGCAGCGCAGCAGGCCGACGCCGGGCACCTGGAAGCGCTTGACGCCGTTGGTCGGCAGCAGGACGTCGTGCCGCTGCCAGGCCTCCTCGAAGTCCGGGGACGCCTTGCGCAGCCGGGCCAGCAGCGCCTTCCAGGCGGGCTCCGCGCCGTGGTCGGCCATCGCCGCACGGAACCGGGCCACCATGCCGAGGCGTTCGGTGCGGTAGTCGATCAGCACCTCGCGGAACCGCGACGGCGTGAACGCCATCCACATCAGGTTCCGGTCCTCGGGCGGCAGTTGGTCCAGGTCGCCGATGAAGGCCTGGTACTGCGGGTTGGACACCAGGATCTCGTAGCGGGAGTTGAGCACCACGGCCGGGAACGGCGACAGCTGCTCCAGCAGGAGCCGCACGCCCGGCGTCACCGAGGGGCAGTCCTTCACCGGGGCCGGGTCGTCCGCGCCGGCCAGGGTGAACAGGTGGGCGCGCTCGCTCGGGTCGAGCAGCAGCGCGCGGGCCACCGCGTCCAGCACCTGGACGGACACCTGGATGTCCCGCCCCTGCTCCAACCACGTGTACCAGGTCACCCCCACCGCGGCGAGCTGCGCGACCTCCTCGCGGCGCAGGCCCGGGGTGCGGCGGCGGCCGGTCATCGGCAGGCCCACCTGCTCGGGCGCCAGGCGCTCGCGGCGGCTGCGCAGGAAGGCGGCCAGGTCGTGCCGGCGGGCCTCGTCGGGTGTCGGGCGCGGCCGGTTCCCCGGCTGCCGGGCCCCGGACTGCGGCGGACGGGCTTGCGCGGCCTGCGTCACGAAACTCATGCTCCCCAGGATGCGGTAGCGCGGAACCTGTTGCCAGGTACTTCTTATACCTGGATAACCACACTCTGGTACCAGGGTACGGCGTACCCGATCGTAGGACCCGTGACTCAACGACTCGCCGTCGCCCCAGCCCCGATCCGTCCGGCCGCCGCCGCTCCCGCCCCCGCCCGTACCGCCACCCCCGCCCTCGGCACCGCCGGGCTGGTCACCGTCCTGCTCGGGGCCTTCCTGCCGATGCTCGACTTCTTCATCGTCAACGTCGCCCTCCCCACCATCGACCACGACCTGGCCGCCGGGCCCGCCGTCCTCGAACTCGTCGCCGCCGGCTACGGCATCGCCTTCGCCGTCCTGCTCGTCCTCGGCGGACGCCTCGGCGACAACCTCGGCCGCCGCCGGCTGTTCATCACCGGCGCCGTCGCCTTCGCCCTCACCTCGCTCGCCTGCGGCCTCGCCCCCGACGCCTGGAGCCTGGTCGCCGCCCGCGCCGCCCAGGGCGCCTCGGCCGCCCTGCTGATCCCGCAGGTCCTCGGCACCATCACCGCCGCCACCACCGGCGCCCGGCAGGGCCGCGCGCTCAGCGTCTACGGCGCGGTCGGCGGGATCTCCGTGGTCATCGGGCAGGTCCTCGGCGGGATGCTGGTCGCCGCCGACGTGTTCGGCACCGGCTGGCGCTCGGTGTTCCTGCTGAACGTGCCGTTCGCCCTGCTCGCCGTGGTGATGGCCGTCCGGTACGTCCCGGAGAGCCGGGCCGAGCGGGCCGCCCGGGTCGACGTGCCCGGCACCCTGCTGCTCACCGCCGCGCTGCTCGCCCTGCTCGTCCCGCTGATGGAGGGCCGCGCGGCCGGCTGGCCGGTGTGGTCGTGGGTGCTGCTCGCCCTGTTCCCGGTCCTGGCCGTCGCCTTCGCCGTCGTCGAGCGCCGGGCCGAGCAGCGCGGGGACACCCCGCTGGTGCCGCCGTCCCTGCTGCGCATCCCCGAGATGCGGCGCGGCCTCGGCATCGCGCTGCCGTACTTCGCCGGCTTCGGCGGCTTCATGTTCGTCATCGCCGTCGCCCTGCAGCAGGGCCTGCGGCTCGGACCGGTCGCGGCCGGCTGGGCGCTGGTGCCGATGGCGGTCGGCTACTTCTCCGCCTCGCTGGCCGGGCCCCGGCTGATCGGCCGCTGGGGCAGCCGGGTGCTCAGCGCCGGCGCCGTCGTCCAGGCCACCGGCCTGGCCACCCTCGCCCTGACCGTCCTCGCCGACTGGTCGCACTTCTCGCCGCTGCGGATGGCCCCCGGCGTCGCCCTCGCGGGCATCGGCCAGGGCCTGATCGGCACCCCGCTGTTCCGGGTCGTCCTCTCCAAGGTGCCCGCCGCCCGGGCCGGCGTCGGCAGCGGCGTCCTCGCCACCGGCCAGCAGTCCAGCCTCGCGCTGGGCGTCGCGACCCTCGGCACGCTCTACCTCTCGCTCTCCCCCAGCCTCGGCATGGACCGGGCGCTGGCCCTGTGCCTGGGCATCCAGCTCACCGGGTCGTTCACCGTCCTGTACCTGACCACCCGGCTCCCCCGCTCCATCGGCTGAGCCGCACCGGGGTGACGGCCCCGAACGCCCCCGCGACCGGCCCTCCCCGGGCGGCCGCGGGGGCGTTCCCGTGCGTCGGGGTTCAGCGGCGCAGGCCGTCGAGCCGGTCGCCGACCAGGCCGCGGACCGTCCCGGCGCTCTCCACCTGCGGATTGTGGCCGACGCCGTCGAGCATCGCCGCCACCCTGCGCAGACCGCCGTCGCCGACACGGCGGGCGCCGGCGCGGCCGGCGACCTCGCCCAGTCGCTGCTGGTCACCTGCTGGAACCTCGGCATCGCGGTCGCCGCGCCGGCCGGCGGCCTCCTCCTCGACCACGGCGGCCCCGGCGCCCTGCCCTGGGCCGCCCTCCCCCTCCTCGCCGCCGCCCTCGCCGTCACCGCGGCCGCCCGCCGCCACGGGTTCCCGCCGGACGGGGCGGGGCGGTAGCCGGGCACCCGGCCTGACGTGCGGTCATGGGGCGGCGGGAAAAGGGGTGGAGGCGTTCCGGAAGAGCTGCTAGCTTTTCCTCGTCCGTGAGACAGACCCAGGAGGTGAGACCCGTGAACGCACAGACGACGTGGGTGCTCCCCCTTCCCATCACGGCCGGCCGATAGACGTAGGTATCGCCGGGGAGCGCCTGACCACCAACGCAGGCTTTCCCGAAAAAGGGTGATTCCTATGTCCTCCAACCTCTTCCGGTTCACCGCCCAATCCACGACGAACGGCGTCCGCGAGCGCGACTTCACCGTGGGCGGCGTCCCCGGTGTCCTCTGGTCCCCGGCCGCCGGCGCCGACGGTGCGCCCCTCATCCTGATGGGCCACGGCGGCGGCAACCACAAGAAGCACCCCGCGATGACCGGCCGCGCCCGGCGCCTGGTGCTCGGCTGCGGCTACCACGTCGCCGTCCTCGACGCCCCCGGCCACGGCGACCGTCCCCGCGACGAGCACGACGAGGCCGAGATCGCCGTCATGCAGGAGGCGATGGCGACGGGCGAGCCGGTCGGCCCGATCGTCGTCCGGTACAACGACCACCTCGCCGAACTCTCCCTGCCCGAATGGCAGTCCGCGCTCGACGCCCTCCAGCGGCTCCCCGAGATCGGCACGGCCGGCCCGGTCGGCTACTGGGGCATCAACATGGGCACGGCCATCGGCATACCGCTCGTCGCCGTCGAGCCGAGGATCACCGCCGCCGTCTTCGGACAACACTGGCCCGACACCCTCGCCGACAAGGCCCGCCGGATCACCGTCCCCATCGAGTACGACGTCCAGTGGGACGACGAGCACATCCCGCGCGAGGCCGGCCTCGCCCTGTTCGACGCCTTCGCCTCGAAGGAGAAGTCCCTGCACGCCAACGCGGGGCGCCACAAGGAACTCCCCCGCTTCGAGGCGGACAGCGCCGTCCGCTTCTTCGCCCGCCACTTCGGCCGGGCGAACGCCGGGGCCGCCTGACGGCAGCCGCCGCCCCGCACCGGAAGTCGACGGGATCGACTTCCGGTGCGGGGCGACGGCGCCTACCCGGGCAACCCGGCGCGCAGGAACTCGCGGGCGCCGCGCAGGCGGGTCCGCAGGATCCGCTGCGTCCGCGCGCTGTCCAGCCGGACGTCCAGCGCCGCCGGGGCGCCGCTGTCGGCCCGGCGGCCGGCGGCGAGCCCCGCGGGGTCCAGCCCGTCGCGGGCGGCGACGAGCAACCCGAGTTCGTGCCGGCTGAGCGCGTCCGGCCCGGCGAGGTGGTGGATGCCCGAACGGTCCGAGGCGCCCAGTTCGAGCAGGGCCCGGGCGAGGTCCGCGACGTGGACGGGGCACCGGACGTCGTCGGTGAACAGGACGCCGTCCCGCCGCCCGGCGGCCAGGTCGTGGATGAACGCCTCGTGCGGGGAGCCACCGTCCCCGATGATCAGCGAGGTGCGGGCGACGACCGCCGCCGGCGCGAGCAGGCGGATCGTCGTCTCGGCACCGGCCTTCGCGGCGCCGTACGGGGTGATCGGATCGGGAACGGCGGATTCGTCGTAGCGGCCGTCCGCACCGGAGAACACGGCATCGCTGGACACGTGCACCAGCCGGGCGCCGTACTGGGTGGCGGCCACCGCGAGCCGGATCGCGCCCTCCGCCGTGATCGCCCAATCCGTCTTGCTGGCAGCCGCGTTGACGACCACGTCCGGCCGGCGCTCCCGCAGGACCCGGGCGACCGCCTCGTCACGGCGCAGGTCCAACGGCACCCAGCGCGCCCCGGGCACCTCACCCGCCCGACTGGCGTAGGTCGCCGTCACGGCGTACCCGCCCGCCACCGCCTGCCGCGTCAACTCCCGACCCAGGAAGCCACTTCCACCCACGATCAGAATGTCCATGATCAGTCACGGTACGGGAACCCCGGCCCGGCCGGGCCGGACCGCCATGGATATCCGGGCAGCGGTGGGAAGGTTCCGGTCACGCTGTCCGAAGAACGACCGGCCCCGATCGGGCCGGCCGCGACCGCCACGGCTCCGGGCCCGCTATGCGGGCCCCGGGCCCGGCCCTTGGAGTGCTCCGCCCGGGCTAGCACGTCGCGCCCGGGCCCGCGGGCCGTCTCAGGAGGCGGCGGCCGGGCAGAACTCCGCCTCCAGCTCCTTGGTGAAGACCCCGATCGGCGAGCCCAGGCTGCCCTTGGCCCAGTCGCCGTTCACCTCGGTGGAGAGCAGGTGCCGGCCGTCGCGGCTCCCGAAGGTGTACGACCAGGAGCCGTCGATCGCGCCGCCCATGCCCCACACCGTGCCGCAGGACAGCTTCTGCGAGGCGACGCCCAGGCCGTACTCCGTGTCCGGGATCCAGTTGCCCTGCGGGTCCACGGTGGTGAACATCTCGCGCTGCTGGGCGGGCGGCAGCAGCCGGCCTTCGAGCAGGGCGCGGAAGAAGGTGTTCAGGTCGCCGCTGGTCGAGATCATGTCGCCGGAGGCGTACCCCCAGGAGGGGTTGAGCTCGGTCACGTCGTAGATCGGGGCGGTCTCGACGTCCTTCGCCATCAGCTGGGAGTAGTGGCGGCCGTGCGGGCCGTGGATGCGCATGTCGCCGGCGGCCGGCTCGTAGGTGCTCTTGAGGTGCAGCGGCTTGGTGATCCGGTCGGCGATCTCCTGGGCCAGGCCGCGCCCGGTGGCCTTTTCGACGATCATCCCGGCGAGCGCGTAGTTGGTGTCGGAGTAGGCGAAGCCGGTTCCCGGGGCGAACACCGGACCGTTGGCGACGGCGACCTCGACGAGCCGACGCGGCGTGAAGTCGTCGAACCGGTGCTGCAGGAACGGCGTGCCGATGAAGTCGCCGCTGAGCTGCGGCGCCCCGGCGTAGTTGAAGACGCCGCTGGTGTGGTTCAGCAGCTGACGGACGGTGATCCTGGAGCCGTCGTAGCCGTGGCCGTCCACCAGGCCGGGGAGCCAGTGCTCGACGCTGTCGTCCAGGCTGAGCCGCTGCTCGGCCGCCAGCTGGAGGACGACGGTCGCGACGAAGGTCTTGGTGGTGCTGCCGATCCGGAACCGGTCCTTCGCGGCGATCGCGCGGCCGGTGTCCAGGTCCGCGGTGCCGGCCGTCCCGAACCAGGTCGAGTCGCCGTCCCGGACCTCGGCCCGCGCCCCCGGCAGGCCGCCCTCGGACACCGCGCGGTCGAGCACGGCCTGGACGCCGACGTGCTCGCCGCCCCGCGGGCCCTCGGCGGCGGAGGCGGCGGAAGCGGCGGAAGCGGCGGAGGCGGCCGGGGCCGGAGCGGCCGCCAGCAGGGTGCCGGCGATCGCGGCGGTGAGCGTGGCGGTGAGCGCGGCGCGGACGGTGGTCTTCATGGTGGTCTCCCCCTGGGTCGGACTCGTGTTTCGCTTCGAGGAAAACACTAGGCCGGTGTTCGCCATCCCATCAATTCCATGAGCAACTGTCAGGCGAGAACTCCCAGGTCATAGACGGAATTTCCTTGCAATGACCCTGCCGACTAATGCAATGAGTGCGATCCCAGGCTGTTGCAATGGAATCGGGGCCGGGCGCATACTCGGCAGCGACGAGAGGAGCGCCCGTGCCAGGCGCCAGGCTGACCCAGGAAGAGCGCCGGCAGATCGCCGCCGGCCTCACCGCCGGGCTGGGCTACGGGGAGATCGCCCGGCAGCTCGCCCGCCCGACCTCCACGGTCACCCGCGAGATCGCCCGCAACGGCGGCCCGTCCGGCTACCGGGCGGACAACGCGCAGCGCGCCACCGCCCGGCGCTCCCGGCGCAGCAAGGCAGCGGCGCCCCGGGTGCCGGAGGGCAGCGCGAGCACGGGCGACGGGCGCGACCCGGCCGCGGTGGAGGAGTACGCGACGCGGCTCGCCGAGTTGCTGGCCCACCTCGGCATGCCCCGCATGGTGGGCCGGGTGCTGGCGTGCCTCTACGTCACCGACTGCGGCAGCCTGACCGCCGCCGACCTGGTGCAGCGGCTCGGGGTGAGCCCGGCGTCGGTCTCGAAGGCGATCGGCTACCTGGAGGTCCAGGAGCTGGTACGGCGCGAGCGGGACGAGAGCGGCCCCCGCGAGCGGTACGTCGTCGACGACGACATCTGGTACCGGGCGATGCTCGCCAGCGCCCAACGCAACGCCGCGCTGGCCGAGTTCGCCCGCGACGGGGCGGACCTGCTCGGCCCGGCCACGCCGGCCGGGGCGCGGATGGCGCAGGCGTCGGTCTTCCTGGAGCTCGCGGGGACGGACATCGTCCGCGCCGTGCGGCGCCGGCGCCGCCGCCGGCCGGACGGGGAGACCGGCGCCTGACCGGGACGGCCGCCAACTTCAGGAGCCGGGCGGTCGGTGCGTCGGTCGGCCGACCGAGCCGACACCCCGCCGGGCGACAAGGGGCCGCGCCCGGGGCGGTTTCCGTCCCGGGCGCGGCGGTGGAGCGTCAGTGGCGGTGGAGTGTCTGTGGCGGTGGAGCGTCAGCAGCGGCGGGGCATCAGGCGTTCGCCAGGCTGATCTCGTCGTTGAAGATCACCCAGTGCTGCCCGGGGTCGGTGGTGTCGCACGGCTTGGTGCCGACGTTCGCGGTGCCCCAGGCGTTCGCGAGACAGTAGGCCGGGGCGAAGGTGAGGGAGATCTGCTGGCCGGTGACGGTCCAGTACTGGCCCATGTCGCCGGGGTCGCACGGCTTGGTGCCGACGTTCGCGGTGTTCCAGACGTTCGCGAAGCAGTACGCCGGCGCGTTCGAGAGGGAGATCCGCTGGCCCGAGAGGGACCAGTGCTGGCCGGCGTCACCGGCGTTGCACGGCTTCGTGGAGACGTTCGCGGTGCCCCAGGCGTTCGCCAGGCAGTACAGGTTGGGGGTGCGCACCGACCGGTGGGCGGTGTCGGCGGCGCCCGCCCCGCCGGTGGGCAGGAAGGAGGCCGTGAGCGCCAGGGCGGCGACGGCGAGCGTCTTGCGGAGTGCGATTGCCATGCGGCGGTCTTCCGTTCTCGCTGCGGACGTGCGGTTCCCCTACGTCCAGGTGGTGTGTGCGCAGCCCAGGCCCGAGTGCAGAGCAATTGGTAGCACCGATCGCCGACGAACTAACGGACCCGGGCGGCGGGTTCACCTGAACGGGTCGCCGCGGTCGCCATGGTCGCCATGGTCGCCGCGGCCGCCGCGGCCCAGCCGCGCCGCCTCAGCAGCGAGCCCCGGCCCCGCCGGGCTCCAGCACCACCAGCCGCTGCGTCGCCCGCGTCATCGCGACGTACCGGTCGACCGCGCCCTCGATGCCGTCGCCGAACGCCGCCGGATCGACGACCACCACCAGGTCGAACTCCAGTCCCTTCGCCAGCGTCGGCGTCAACGACCGCACCCGGGCCCGCTCCTGGAACCCCGGAGCGCCGATGACGCAGGCCGTCCCCTCCGCGTGCTCGGCGAGCCACTCGGCCAGCACCGCCGCCAGCTCGCCGGTCTCCCCGTGCCGCACGGGAATGCCGCTCCGGCGGATCGACGTCGGCACGTTGGCGTCCGGCAGCGCGACCCGCACGGCGCGCTCCGCCTCCGTCATGACCTCCTCCGGCGTACGGTAGTTGACGGTGAGCGAGGCGAGCTGCGTCCGGTCGATGCCGGCCCTCGCCAGCCGTTCCTCCCACGACTCGGTGAAGCCGTGCCGGGCCTGCGCCCGGTCGCCGACGATGGTGAAGCTGCGGGACGGGCAACGCCGCAGCAGCAGCTGCCACTCCGCGTCGGTGAGCTCCTGCGCCTCGTCGACCACGATGTGCGCGAACGGGCCGTCCAGCGCGTCGAGTTCGTCACCGGGGAGGGCCGACTCGTCGACCAGGGTGTCCCGCAGGTCCTGCCCGCGCAGCATGGTGACGGCGCCCTCGCCGTCGTCGTCCGCGGCGATGATGTCGCCGATGACGTCCGCCATCCGCTGCCGTTGCGCCTCGGCGGCCGCCTCCCGCCGGCGCTTCCGGGCGGCCGCGTCGGGGTCGCCGAGGCGGTGCCGGGCGGCGTCGAGCAGCGGGAGGTCGGAGACCGTCCAGGCGTGCGGGGCGTCCTTGCGCTGGAGCCGGCGCACGTCGTCCGGGCCGAGCCAGGGCGCGCACATCCGCAGGTAGGCGGGCACCGACCAGAGGTCGCCGACCAGTTCGGCGGGCTCCAGCATCGGCCAGGCCCGGTTGAGGGTGGTGGCCAACTCCCGGTTCTGGCGCAGGGACCGGCGGAACAGCTGCGGGGAGACCTCCTCCTCGTCCGCGCCGTCCAGCTTCTCCCACAGGATGCCGGTCAGTTCCTCCCAGATCTGCTCGCGGGCCTCGTTGTGCGGGGTGCCCGGCTCGGGGGCGGCGAAGGCGTCCGCCCAGTCAGCGGGGGTCAGCGGCAGGTCGGCCCAGTACGTCTCGACGGTCATGCCCTCGGCGGGCGGCTCCTCGTACAGCCGGACGGCCCGCTCGATCGCCTCCGTCGCCATGCCGGTCGAGGACTTCAGCCGGGCCACCTCCCGGTCCGCCTCCGGCGCCGCGCCCGCGCCCTCCGGGACGAGGTCGCGGACGGTGCACGTCCGCACGCCCTCCTCGCCGAGGCTCGGCAGCACGTCGGCGACGTACGCCAGGTACGGCTGGTGCGGGCCGACGAACAGCACGCCGCCGCGCCGGTGGCCCAGGCGCGGGTCGGCGTACAGCAGGTACGCGGCGCGGTGCAGGGCGACGACGGTCTTGCCGGTGCCGGGGCCGCCGTCCACCACCAGGGCGCCGCGCGAGCCGGCCCGGATGATCGCGTCCTGGTCGGCCTGGATGGTGGCCAGCACGTCCCGCATCCGGGGCGAGCGGCTGGTGCCCAGGCTGGCGATGAACGCGGACTGGTCGTCCAGCGCGGCGTGGCCCGCCAGGCCGTCCGCAGTGAACACCTCGTCCCAGTAGTCGGTGATCCGGCCCGCCGTCCAGCGGTAGCGGCGGCGGCTGGCCAGGCCCATGGGGTGGCCGTGGGTGGCGGCGAAGAACGGCTCGGCGGCCGGGGAGCGCCAGTCCACCAGCAGGCGGCGGCCGTCG
This sequence comes from Kitasatospora sp. NPDC094028, assembly GCF_049543595.1. NCBI lineage: Bacteria > Bacillati > Actinomycetota > Actinomycetes > Kitasatosporales > Streptomycetaceae > Kitasatospora > Kitasatospora sp. NPDC094028. The sequence continues at coordinate 13,891 of NZ_JBMVFA010000026.1, forward strand.
CTGTCGGTGAGGCCGAGGCGGCCGATGTAGACCGGTTCGGCGCCGCTCCCGGCGACGCCGTCGCCCTCGGTGACCACCCGGCCCAGGCACACGTCCAGGCCGAAGCGGCGCAGGGCGCGCAGCCGGGCGGACAGCCGGTGCACCTCCACGTCCCGGTCCATCGCCGCCCGGCCGAGACCGCCCGGCGCGCGGCGCAACACGTCCAGTTGGTCGGACACTTCGGCGATCGCCTCCGCCAGGGCCCGCGCGACGGCGGCGAAGTGCCGTTCGTCGGCGGCGGTCAGCGCCGGGTCGGCCTTCGCGGACAGGCCGGCGGGGAGGGCGAACACGCTGGTCGCGAGGGGGTTCATCACATCAGCTCCGATCTCAGGCCAGCGATTGTGCGCCCCCGAGGGGGCCTTGCCGCAAGGCCCCCCTTGCGGTATATCTTTTTAATGGCGGGAAGTGTGTTTCCCGTGGTCTTGAGGGGGGCCATGCAGGACCGATCCGGCGCAGCAGCCCCGCTCTCCCCTCCGCTTCGCACCGCCGTCGCCGCCGTGCCGCGCCCGCTGTTCCTGCGGCCGGGGGTGTTCCGGCCCGACCGCCGCGCCTGGCGGGCCGTGACCGACCCCGCCGAACTGGCCGAACTCGCCGACCACGAGTGGCCGTTGGTGCTCCAGGTGGAGTGGAACCGGGCCAGGTACCTGGCCGACCGGGCCACCTGGCGGCCCGTCCGCGGCACGCCCGTCCGCCTCCTCCCGGAGGCATCGGCGGCGGCGCGGCTGATCGAGGCGGCGGACGTCGCCCCGGGCTCGCGCGTCCTGGAGCTCGGCGCCGGGACGGGCTACTCCACCGCGCTGCTCTGCCAGTTGGGCGCCGAGGTCACGGCCGTCGAGGCCGACACCGCGCTCGCCGGGCACGCCCGCGCCTCGCTCGCGGAGGCCGGGTACGCGGCGTGCTTCACCGCCTCGCCGTCCGGCCCGTACGACCGGGTGGTCGTGACCGAGCCCGTCACCCGCCTCCCGCACGACTGGGTGCGGTGGGCCGGGCCCGGCGGGACGATCACCGCCACACTCGGCACCGAACTCGTCGGGCTCACCGTCCGCCCGGACGGCACGGCGGACGGCCGCGTCCTCGGCCCCTCGCCGATGCCGCCCGTCCCCACCGGGCCGCAGCCCTGGTCGGGCGGCGTCGGCGCCGCCACGCCCGCGCGGCCGACGAACACCCCGCCCTCGACGCTGGCGCACGGGACACCCGCCTTCCTCCTCCAACTCGCCTTCCCCGGCGCGCAACTGCGGTCGACCGTGGACGAGGACCTGGCGTCCGTCCACTACCTCCACCACCCCGGCAGCCCCACCCTGGTCGAGATCGTCGACGACACCTACGGCTGGACGGTCCGGGAGTACGGCAAGGCCCCCCTCTGGGCGCGGGTCGAACGCCTGGTCGCCGCCTGGCACGAGGCCGGCCGCCCCGATCTCGGCTCCGTCCGGCTCCGCCTCACCGAGGACACCCACACCTACCGCCTCGGCGACCACCCGGACCTGTGCTGGGAGCATCCGGCCCGGTAACGGTCCTGCAAGACTCTCCGCATGCAGACGTTCAAGCAGAACCCCGGCAGCACGCCCGGCGTCGTCACCCTCCTCGACGACGAGGGCACCACCTGGACGCTCCACCGCAAACGCCTCGACCTGCGCACCGTCCGCCGCCTCGTCCGCATCCCCGAAACCGCCCTCGTCCGGGGCCGCATGGGCGGCCTCGCCCCCGAAGCCACCGCCGACACCGAACGGCCCGGCCTCTGGGAGCTGATCAGGCGCGACTACGGCGGCCCCGGCGGCGACCCGAACCACGGCCGCTACGTCGCCCACGAGTTCCGCGCCGACTCCGGGCGGCGCCGCATGGTCTACATCGAGGACCACTGCTGAGCGCCCCCGCGGAGCGTCCGGACCGTTCGCCCGCACCGGCGCCGAAATCCCGCTGGCCTGAAAGCGCCCTTTGTGTCAGAGTGACGATATGAGCGAGAACCGACCCACCGCCCCCGCCGACGCCCGGACCCGCGAGGAGCTGTCCGCGCTGATGGCCGGCGGTGCCCGGCCCAAGTGGGTGATGTTCTGGGGGCACACCGAGCGCAAGGGCGGCGGCACCCGGCAGGAGTGCCTGAGCCAGTGGTGGCCCGGCCGGTTCACCGTCGACGGCGTCGACTACGCCTCGGCCGAGCACTGGATGATGGCCGGGAAGGCCCGGATGTTCGACGACCACGCCACCGCCGAGCGCATCCTCGCCGCCCGCACGCCCGCCGAGGCCAAGAAGCTCGGCCGGCTGGTCCGCGGCTTCGACGACGCGACCTGGGAGGCCGGGCGCTTCGAGCTCGTCGTCGAGGGCAACGTCGCGAAGTTCCGGCAGGACGAGGACCTGCTCGGCTACCTCCTCGGCACCGGCTCCCGCGTCCTGGTCGAGGCCAGCCCGCTGGACCGGATCTGGGGCATCGGGCTCGCCGCCGACGACATCCGGGCCCAGCAGCCGGACGAGTGGCGCGGGCTGAACCTCCTCGGCTTCGCGCTGATGGAGGCACGGGCGCGGCTGGCCGGATGAGGCCGCGACGCTCCTCCGGAGCGCGACCGGCGCACTTCTCGCAACGACCGCCCTCTGCGCGCTCCTTGACACCAGACGGACACGGCAAGTCGTGCGTTCTTAACTCCCCAGCCACATAACGACGCCAGGATGTCCCGCAGTCAGGGTCGAGATGGACAGGGTGGGGCGATCATGCGCATGCGGCCGACGGCACAACCCGCAGGCCAGCCGCTTGACGGTGAACAGCAGGCCGTCGAACTCCGGGCGGAGCTGGACGAGTTGCTGAACGCGAGCCGCTACGCCGGCCAGCGCGAGCGGCGGCTGAACGAGGCGATACGGGCGGCCCCCGGCCGGCAGCGCCCGGACGGGGACCTGCTGCGCCAGCTCGCCCAGGCCCGCACCCTGCGCGAGGGTTTGGGCGCCCGGTGCCTGCAACTGAGCAACGAACTGCAGGAGTTGGAGATCCGACTCAGACACGTGCAGCTCGACGACCAACCACCCCACGAACAACCGCAACCGCCGCTACGGCCCACCCCGCCGCCTCCCCCGCCGCCGCCCACCCGCCCGGACCTCGGCGCCCTCACCGCGCGGATCACCTCGCTCCACCGCACCGGCGCCCTCGCCGCGGCCGCCGACCTGCTCACCGAGGCGGCCGCCCGGCTGGACGCCACCGACGCCGCCCTGCTGATGGGCATGCTCTCCCAGCGCGGCCCGACCGGCGCCTCGCTCCAACTCGCCCGCGACTGCGCCGGGTCGGCGCCCGAGCGCGCGGTGGCGGTGCTCTCCGAGCTGCGGGAGCTGGGCCTGGCGGAGGAGGCCGCGGAGCTGTTCCACGCCTTCTGGTCCTACCCGGCGACGACCCTGCCCGCCCTGCTGGCCGCGCTGGAGCGGGCCGGGCAGCACGCGGACGGCGCGACCCTGCTGTGGGAGTGGGGCTCGGCCCCGACGCCCGAACTAACCGAGCTCGCCACCGGCCTGCGGCAGCACGGCCGCCAGGCCGACCTGCGCACCCTGCTGCGCCAGGCGGCCGGCCGCCCGACCGCCGACCTGGCCACCCTGGTGGCCGAACTGCCGCCGGAGCTGGCCGGCGTCCTCCTCGGCGAGCTGACCGTCCTGCGCCCGCCCATCGAACTGGCCCGGCTGGCGGCCGCGTTGAAGGACAGCCCGGCGCTGTACGGGCAGCTGCTGACGGCCCTGCTCGCGGACGAGGCCCGGCACCGCACCACCTTCGCCGCCCTGCGCACCGCGGGCCTGCCGACCACCCCGCCCGCCGCTCCCCGCTCCCGCTGGGGCCGGCGTTAGGACGCGGCCAGAAGCGAGGGAGCCCCCGCCCGCCCCGGCCGCGACCGGAACGAACGAGGGCTCCCCGCCCGAGGACGGAACCTCAGCAGCCGATGAGCCGCGCGCCCAGGTACGCCTTGACCTGGTCGAGCGACACGCGCTCCTGCGACATGGTGTCGCGGTCGCGCACGGTCACGGCGTTGTCCTCCAGGGTGTCGAAGTCGACCGTCACGCAGAACGGCGTGCCGATCTCGTCCTGGCGGCGGTAGCGCTTGCCGATCGCGCCGGCGTCGTCGAACTCGACGTTCCACGCGGTGCGCAGGTCCGCGGCGAGGCCGCGGGCCTTCGGCGAGAGGTCGGCGTTGCGCGACAGCGGCAGGACGGCGACCTTGACCGGGGCCAGGCGCGGGTCGAGCCGCATGCCAACGCGCTTCTCCATGACGCCCTTGGCGTTCGGCGCCTCGTCCTCGAAGTAGGCGTCGAGCAGGAACGCCAGCATGGCGCGGTTGAGGCCGGCCGCCGGCTCGATGACGTACGGGAAGTACCGCTCGTTCGACTCCTGGTCGAAGTACTTCAGGTCCTGGCCGGACGCCTCGCTGTGCACCCGCAGGTCGTAGTCCGTGCGGTTGGCGACGCCCTCCAGCTCGGAGAACTCGCTGCCACCGAAGTTGAAGCGGTACTCGATGTCCACCGTGCGCTTGGCGTAGTGGGAGAGCTTCTCCTTCGGGTGCTCGAAGAAGCGCATGTTCTCGGTGCGCAGGCCGAGGCCGACGTACCAGTCCCAGCGCTGCTGGAGCCAGTACTCGTGCCACTGCTCGTCCTCGCCCGGCTTGACGAAGAACTCCATCTCCATCTGCTCGAACTCACGGGTCCGGAAGATGAAGTTGCCGGGGGTGATCTCGTTGCGGAAGCTCTTGCCGGTCTGGGCGATGCCGAACGGCGGCTTCTTGCGCGAAGTGGTCTGGACGGCCCGGAAGTTGGTGAAGATGCCCTGGGCGGTCTCCGGGCGCAGGAAGGCCAGGCCGGAGGCCTCCTCGGTGACACCGAGGTGGGTCTTCAGCATGCCCGAGAAGTCCTTGGGCTCGGTGAACTGGCCCTTGGTGCCGCAGTCGGGGCAGTTGATGTCCTTGAGGCCGTTCGGCGGCGGGAAGCCGTGCTTGGCCTCGTACTTCTCCTCCAGGTGGTCGGCCCGGTGGCGCTTGTGGCAGGAGGTGCACTCGGTCAGCGGGTCGTTGAAGGTGGCGACGTGGCCGGAGGCCTCCCACACCTCGCGGGCGAGGATGACCGACGAGTCGAGTCCGACGACGTCCTCGCGGGCCTGGACCATCGCGCGCCACCACTGGCGCTTGATGTTCTCCTTGAGTTCGACGCCCAGCGGCCCGTAGTCCCAGGCGGCACGCGTGCCGCCGTAGATCTCGCTGCAGGGGTAGACGAAGCCACGGCGCTTGCTCAGGCTGACGATCGTGTCGATCTTGTCGGCGGCCACAGTGCTCTCTTCAGTACGTACGGCACGGTCAGGGCACGGCTGGTTGCTCGTACCCGAATACCTCAGGTTACCGGCCACATGGGTACGGGGTTCAAATCGGTATCGTCCGGCCCCGCCCATCCACCGACACCTGCCGTTCACCCGATCGAGTGATTTGACAATCATTTCCAGTTAATATGAGAATGATTGTCATGATGATCGGACAGTCTCGCCGTCGAACCTCCCGCTTCATAGCCCTCGCCGCCTCCGCCCTCACCGCCTCCCTCGTCCTCACCGCCTGCGGAGGCAGCAGCAGCGCCCACGGCGGCGACGGAAAGCTCAAGGTCGTCGCCTCCTTCTACCCGATGGAGTTCCTCGCCCAGCAGATCGGCAAGGACCACGTCGAGGTCACCGACCTCACCGCGCCCGGCGTCGAGCCGCACGACCTGGAGCTCACCGCCAAGCAGGTCGCCACCGTCCAGAAGGCCGACGCGATCGTCTACCTCAAGGGCCTGCAGCCCACCGTCGACCAGGCCGTCGACCAGTCGTCCAGCCCGCACAAGGTCGACGCCACCGCCGCCAGCCCGCTGGTCGACCACCACCTCGACGAGGGCACCGAGGGCCACCAGGGCAAGGGCCCGGCCGGCGACCCGCACATCTGGCTCGACCCGACCCGCTACTCCGCGATCGCCAGGAGCGTCGGCGACGAGTTCGCCAAGGCCGACCCGGCGCACGCCGACGAGTACCGGAAGAACACCGACGAGCTGGTCACCGAACTCACCGCCCTCGACCAGGACTTCCGCAACGGTCTGAAGGACGTGAAGAGCAGGACCTTCGTCACCAGCCACGCCGCCTTCGGCTACCTCGCCGACCACTACGGCCTCACCCAGGTCGCCATCAACGGCGTCGACCCGGAGTCCGAGCCCACCCCGGCCCGCCTCGCCGAGGTGCAGAAGGCCGCCAAGGACAACGGCGTCACCACGATCTTCTTCGAGACCCTGGTCAGCCCCAAGCTCGCCGACACCGTCGCCAAGGACCTCGGCCTGAAGACCGCCGTCCTGGACCCGCTGGAGGGCGTCAAGACTGATACGTCCACCGGCGCGAGCAAGGACGACTACCTGAGCGTCATGCGGCAGAACCTGGCCAACCTGCAGGCCGCCCTCGGCGCCACCCCGACCCCGGCCACCGCCGGCGCCACCCCCAGCGCCACCGCCGGCTGACGGGACGGACCCACCATGCTGCACCCGATACCCCCGACCGCGACCTCCCCCGCCGTCCGCCTCCGCGACGCCGTCGCCTCCCGCGGCGGCCGCCCGGTCCTGCGCGGCGTCGACCTCACCGTCCGCCCCGGCGAGGTGGTCGCCCTGCTCGGCGCCAACGGCTCCGGCAAGTCGACCACCGTCAAGGCCGTGATCGGCTCGGTGCCGCTGGAGCACGGCACGCTGGAACTGTTCGGCACCCCGTACCGCTCGTTCCGGGCCTGGCACCGCATCGGGTACGTCCCGCAGCGCACCACCGCCGCCTCCGGCGTCCCGGCGACCGTGCGCGAGGTGGTCTCCACCGGACGGCTGGCGCAGCACCGGCTGCTGCCGTTCCGCCGCAAGGACCGCACCGCCGTGGACGCCGCGCTGGACGCGGTCGGCATGCTCGACCGGGCCGGGGACGGCGTCGCCGACCTCTCCGGCGGCCAGCAGCAGCGGGTGCTGATCGCCCGCGCCCTGGTCGGCTCTCCCGAACTGCTGATCATGGACGAGCCGATGGCCGGCGTGGACGCCGCCAGCCAGCAGGTGCTCGCCGACACCCTGCGCGCCGAGGTCGACCGCGGCGCCGCCGTCCTCCTCGTGCTGCACGAACTCGGACCGCTGGAACCGCTGATCGACCGCGCCGTCGTCCTGCGGGACGGCTGCGTCGCGCACGACGGCCCGCCCGTGCCGAACACCGGCCTGCACGCGCTGCCCGGCCACGACCACGTCCACCCGCACGCCGACCTGACCCCGCCGAGGCTGCTCGCATGACCGAGATGCTCTCCTACGACTTCATGCAGCGCGCCCTGCTCGCCGCCGTCCTGGTGGGGATCACCGCCCCGGCGGTCGGCATCTACCTGGTGCAGCGCCGCCAGGCCCTGATGGGCGACGGCATGGGCCACGTCGCGATGACCGGCGTCGGCCTCGGCTTCATCTTCCAGACCAGCCCGGTCTGGATGGCCGTGCTGGTCTGCGTGCTCGGCGCCGTCACCATGGAGCTGGTCCGCTCGCGCGGCAACCAGCGCGGCGACATCGCGCTCGCGATGCTCTTCTACGGCGGCATGGCCTGCGGCAAGCTGCTGGTCTCGCTGTCCGCCCAGGCCGGCGCCGGCTCGCTGGAGAGCTACCTGTGGGGCTCGATCCTCACCGTCGCCCCCGGCGACCTGGCCGCGATCGCGGCACTCGGCGCGGTGGTCGTCGCGGTGACGGTCGGCCTGCGCCGCCAGCTGTTCGCGATCTGCCAGGACGAGGACTTCGCCCGGGTCACCGGCGTGCCGGTGCGGGTGCTCAACCTGCTGCTCGCGGTGATGGCCGCGGTCACCGTCACCGTCGCCATGCGGGTGGTCGGGCTGCTGCTGGTCAGCGCGCTGATGGTGGTCCCGGTGGTGGCCGCGCAGCAGCTCACCCGGTCCTTCGCCGCCACCCAGGCCGCCTCGATCGCGCTCGGCGTGGTGGTATCGCTGGCCGGCGTCACCGGCTCGTACCACCTCAACGTGCCGTCCGGGCCGGCCATCGTGCTGCTCGCCATCGCCGTCTTCGCGGTGTTCGGCGTGATCGCCGGGCCGCTCGCCCGGCGCCGCCACCGGGCCGGCGCCGAGCCCGGGCCGAGGGTCTGCGACGTCGAACTCCCGTCACCGACTTCCCCGGACCCGACCACGCCGGAGCGGGGGGCGGGGCTGGCACAATGAGGTGCGTGACGCCAACGACCCCAGGAGGACCCACGGTGACCACCGCAGGCCCGTCGCCGCGCGCCCGCTCGACCCGGCAGCGTGCCGCCGTCTCGGCGGCCCTGGACGAGATCGCGGACTTCCGCAGCGCCCAGGAGCTCCACGACCTGCTCAAGCACCGCGGAGACTCGGTCGGTCTGACCACGGTCTACCGCACCCTGCAGTCGCTCGCCGACGCCGGCGAGGTGGACGTGCTGCGCACCGCGGACGGCGAGGCCGTCTACCGCCGGTGCAGCAGCGGGCACCACCACCACCTGGTCTGCCGGCACTGCGGCTCCACCGTCGAGGTGGAGGGCCCGGCGGTGGAGCGCTGGGCGAACGCGGTCGCCGCCGAGCACGGTTTCAGCGACATCGCGCACACGCTGGAGATCTTCGGCACCTGCGCGGAGTGCGCCGAGAAGGGCTGAACACCGTCCCGCGCCGGGGCAGTCGGCACGGACGAGCACGGACGAGCACGACCGAGCACGACCCAGGGCCCGCAGGAACGCTCCTGCGGGCCCTCGGTCGTGCGACGGCACGGTCAGCGCTGCGCGGGCAGCGCCCCGCCCGCCTTCACGTCGTTCGGGATCGCCCCGCCGAAGCGGCGGTCGCGCATCGCGTACTGCTCGCAGGCGCGCCACAGGTCGCGGCGGTCGAAGTCCGGCCAGAGCACGTCCTGGAACACGAACTCGGCGTAAGCCGACTGCCAGAGCAGGAAGTTGGAGGTGCGCTGCTCACCGCTGGGGCGCAGGAAGAGGTCCACGTCCGGCATGTCCGGGTGGTACATGTACTTGGAGATGGTCTTCTCGTTGACCTTCTTCGGGTCGAGCTTCCCGGCCGCGACGTCGCGCGCGATCGCCTGGGTGGCGTCGGTGAGTTCGGCCCGGCCGCCGTAGTTGACGCACATGTAGAGGGTGACGGCGTCGTTGCCCTTGGTCTGCTCCTCGGCGACCTGCAGCTCCTGCACGACGCTCTTCCACAGCTTCGGCATCCGGCCGGCCCAGCGGATCCGCACGCCCATCGCGTCCATCTCGTCGCGGCGGCGGGCGATGACGTCCCGGTTGAAGTTCATCAGGAACTTCACCTCGTCGGGCGAACGCTTCCAGTTCTCGGTGGAGAAGGCGTACAGCGAGATGTTCTTCACGCCGAGCTCGATGGCGCCCTTGAGCACGTCCAGCACCACGGACTCGCCGACCTTGTGGCCCTCGGTGCGCGGCAGCCCGCGCTCCTTGGCCCAGCGGCCGTTGCCGTCCATCACGATCGCGACGTGCTCGGGGACCAGCTCGCCGGGGATCTTCGGCGGCTGTGCGCCGCTGGGGTGCGGGGTCGGGGGAACGTAGTTCCGCTGCTTGCCGCCGCCGAAGAGCCGTCGCGCTGCCATGTGCTCACTTCTCCACGTATCTCATCGAGCGGATGCCCCGCTCCAGGTGCCACTGCAGGTAGGCCGCGACCAGGCCGCTGCCCTCCCGCCAGTACCGGGGCTCGCAGGCATCGGCCGTCTGCCAGTCCCCTGACAGCAGCGCCCCGAGCAGTACCAGTGTCTCAGGGGAGGGTACGGCACATCCGGGCACTCGGCAGTCCGGGCAGAGCACACCGCCCGCCGGGAGCGAGAAGAAACGGTTCGGCCCCTCCAGGCCGCACTTGGCGCAGTCCGTGAAGCTCGCGCCGTACCCGTTCACCGCGAGCGAGCGCAGCAGGAAGGCGTCCAGCACCAGGTGCGACTCGTGCACCCCGGCCGCCAGCGTGCGCAGCCCGCCGACGAGCAGCAGGTACTGCTGGACGGCCGGCTCGCCCTCGTTCTCGGCGAAGCGCTCGGCCGTCTCCAGCATCGCGGTGCCGGCGGTGTAGCGGCCGTAGTCGGTGACGATCGAGCCGCCGTACGGCGCGATCGTCTCCACCTGGGTGCACAGCGGCAGGCCGCGGCCGACCAACTCGCTGCCCCGGCTGAAGAACTGCACGTCCACGTGCGAGAACGGCTCCAGGCGGGCGCCGAACTTGGACTTGGTCTTCCGCACCCCGCGCGCCACCGCCCGCACCTTGCCGTGCTGGCGGGTCAGCAGGGTGATGATCCGATCGGCCTCGCCGAGCTTCTGCGCCCGCAACACGACGCCGTCGTCCCGGAAAAGACTCATGCCAGCCATTGTCCCTCAGGCCCGGACGGCCGCGGACAGCCGTGTTGCCCGCACCGGGCCCGTGGGGGAGGACCACTGCGGTGCGGGTCACGGCGGGCCCGAATGGGGGGATGGGCGGGCCCGTTTGTGGGGGATTCGAAAGGTCTGCGGATGAGGAGGGGCTGCGGATGAGGAGGGGCTGCGGAGGGCGACCGGCCCACCGGGCCGGAAGGGCTGAGGAGTCGGGAGGGCTACGAGGTCGGGAGGGCTACCGGGCCGCGAGGGCTATGGAGCCGGGAAGGCCGCCGGGCGGGAGAACCGTCCGGGTTCAGAGGTTCCCGTACGGCGCCCGGGTCGCCGCCTCCAGCAGCACCGTGACCCGGGCCCGCGGCAGGTCCAGACATCGCCCGATGGCGGCCAGCGCCTCGCGCTCCTGCGGCAGGTAGCGCCCGTCCGCCAGCGCGATCGCCGCGCCCTGGCTGACCAGCCGCTCCCGGCCCTGCTGGGCGAGGTGTGGGGCGAGCGGTTCGAGCACCGCGTGCAGCTCGACGGCGAGGCCGCCGGCCTCCCCCAGCGGCCGCCCGGCCGGCTCCAGGTCGTGCGCCTCGTAGAGTTCGGCGCCGAGCCCGGACAGCGCGGCCAGCGCGGCCAGCACCTGGGCCTCGCCGCAGTCCTCGAAGCCGGCCTCGCGCACCGCCGCGCAGGCCGCCTCCAGGGCCGCGCGGTGGGCGGTGCCGCCGGCCGCGAGCATCGCCAGCGCGACGGTGTACTGGGCGTCCCGCAGCATCGAGCCGAGCCGCACGCAGGTGGGCTGCTCCAGGCTCTCCAGCCCGTACCGGCCGTGGCAGCCGGTGCACTGCACGCTGCCGGCCACCGGGCCGAGCGGGACCACCGGGGCTCCGAGCAACCGCAGCCACCGCCGGCCGTGCTGCCGGCGGTAGTTACGGTCCCCGCCGCAGCCCGGGCAGAAGAAGTCACCGAGAACGTCAGTCCGCCACCGCGGGCGAACACCCCACAACCTGGTCACGGCGCCACTCCCCAGACATGGCAGGCGGCCTGCCCGACAACGGGCAGGTCACGCGACCGGACACCAGGCCGTCCCACCGACCCGGCTTTCCGGTGGATCGATGTTGCCACGGTTACCGGCACGTGTCAGTACCCGGAACGGCTTCCGGTCCGAAAAAATGTGGCGCAGGCCACAGGAGGGCCCCGCAGTCGCCCGGACACCGCGAAGGGTCGCCCCGCGGGGCGACCCTTCGCATGCCACCCTGACGAATTACCCGCGCCGGGCCCGGTTGACGGCGCTGGTCATCGCCTTCAGCGAGGCCAGCACGGTGTTGCCGTCGATGCCGACGCCCCACAGCACCTTGCCGTCCACCGCGCACTCCACGTACGCGGCGGCCTGGGCGTCGCCGCCCTCGCTCAGCGCGTGCTCGGCGTAGTCCAGGACGCGTACGTCCACGCCGATCTTCGCCAGCGCGTCCGCGAAGGCGGAGACCGGGCCGTTGCCGACACCGGTCAGGGTGACCGGCTCGCCGTCCACCAGCGCGCCGGCGATCAGCGCGTCCCGCCCGTCCTCGGTGGTCAGGGTGCGCGATCCGCTCAGCGAGATCCGGCCCCACGGGTTGCCGGTGGTCGGCAGGTACTCGTCCTCGAAGACCCGCCAGATCTCGGCCGGGGTGACCTCGCCGCCCTCGGCGTCGGTCTTGGCCTGGATGATCCGGGAGAACTCGATCTGCATCCGGCGCGGCAGGTCCAGCTTGTGGTCGTTCTTCAGCACGTACGCCACGCCGCCCTTGCCGGACTGGCTGTTGACCCGGATCACGGCCTCGTAGGTGCGGCCGACGTCCTTCGGGTCGATCGGCAGGTACGGCACGCCCCAGGTGTGCTCCCCGACCGGCACGCCGGCCGCCCGCGCGTCCGCCGTCAGGGCGTCGAAGCCCTTCTTGATCGCGTCCTGGTGCGAGCCCGAGAAGGAGGTGTAGACCAGGTCGCCGGCGTACGGGTGGCGCGGGTGCACCTCCATCTGGTTGCAGTACTCGGCGGTGCGGCGCACCTCGTCGATGTCGGAGAAGTCGATCTGCGGGTCGACGCCCTGCGAGAACAGGTTCATCGCGACGTTGACCAGGTCCAGGTTGCCGGTCCGCTCGCCCTGCCCGAACAGACAGCCCTCGACCCGGTCCGCGCCCGCCATGACGGCCAGCTCGGCGGAGGCCACGCCGGTGCCGCGGTCGTTGTGCGGGTGGCTGGACAGGCAGACGAACTCGCGGCGGGACAGGTTCCGCGACATCCACTCGATCTTGTCGGCGTAGACGTTCGGGGTGGAGCGCTCGACGGTGGTCGGCAGGTTCAGGATGATCTCGCGGCCCTCGCCCGGCTGCCAGACGTCCATCACCGCCTCGCAGACCTCCAGCGCGAAGTCCAGCTCGGTGTCGATGAAGATCTCCGGCGAGTACTCGTAGCCGAAGACCGTCTCGTCGCCCAGGATCTTCTCGGCGTACTCCATCACCAGGCGGGTGCCGTCCACGGCGATGCCCTTGATGTCGTCCTTGCTGCCCTTGAAGACCACCCGGCGGAACAGCGGCGAGGTCGCGTTGTACAGGTGGACGGTGGCGCTCGGCGCGCCCTTCAGCGACTGCACCGTGCGCTCGATCAGGTCCTCGCGGGCCTGCGTCAGCACCGAGATGGTGACGTCCTCCGGGATCGCCCCCTCCTCGATCAGTGACCGCACGAAGGCGTAGTCGGTGGCACCGGAGGACGGGAAGCCGACCTCGATCTCCTTGTAGCCGAGCCGGACCAGCAGGTCGAACATCATCCGCTTGCGGGCCGGCGACATCGGGTCGATCAGCGCCTGGTTGCCGTCCCGCAGGTCGGTGGAGAGCCAGCGCGGCGCCTTGGTGATCACCGCGTTCGGCCAGGTGCGGTCCGGCAGGTCGACGGTGCCGAACGGCAGGTAGCGGCCGTACCGCATGCCCGAGGGCTGCTGGCGGACGGAGGCCGCGGTGATCGGGGTGGGCCGGTCGACGAAGGCGGGGGCGGCGGGAACGGACGCGGCGGAGCTCTGCTCGGTCATGGAGGTGACTCTCGGCTTCCTGTGGATGCGTGATGCGGGCGGGTCGGGGTGGTCTACACCGATTGGCCGGCCTCTGCGGTGCCGCTCGCGATACACCATCGGATCGCCTGAGTGCGCGCACAGCTCGTTCCCCGCGGCGAGGGAGCCGGCCCCCGTGGGACTACAGGCCCTCGACGCGGCAGCTAAGAAGAAGCAGCCCGTTGCGCATGATGAAGCCCAGCGTAACCCAGGCCCGCGCGCCCCCGAAGTGATCCGGGCTACCGTTCCACCCCTTGAGACGGCGAATGGTCATGCCAAAGGTGGTGACAACCGGTCATCGATGTCCCACCCTGGGTCACATGACAGCAGGAGTCCCGCTCTGCGCGATCGTTCCGCCGTACGTCCTGGACCGCCTCGCCGAGGCCGGTCACGAGCCCGCCGTCCTCTCCCTCGCGCTCGACGCCGCGCACCGCGCGGCCCGCCTCGCCCCGCCCCCGCCCGCCGCCGCGAGCCCGGCCCTCAGCCGGGTGATCGCCGACGCCGGGCACACCCAGCGCCTGCCCGGCCGCTCCGTCCGCACCGAGGGCCAGGCCCCGACCGCCGACGACTCCGTCACCCACGCCTACGACGGCCTCGGCGCCACCTTCGCGCTCTACGCCGACGCCTACGGCCGCCGCTCCATCGACGACCAGGGGCTGCGCCTGGACGCCACCGTGCACTACGGCCAGAACTACGACAACGCCTTCTGGAACGGCCACCGGATGGTCTTCGGCGACGGCGACGGCGAGATCTTCGGCGACTTCACCGCCTGCATCGACGTCATCGGCCACGAACTCACCCACGGCGTCACGCAGTTCACCGCCGGGCTGGAGTACCACGACCAGCCCGGCGCGCTCAACGAGTCCGTCTCCGACGTCTTCGGATCCCTCGTCAAGCAGTACGCGCTGCACCAGGACGCCACCCAGGCCGACTGGCTGATCGGCGCCGGCCTGCTCGCCCCCGGCATCCAGGGCGTCGCGCTGCGCTCGATGAAGGCACCCGGCACCGCGTACGACGACCCCCGGCTCGGCAAGGACCCGCAGCCCGCGCACCTGCGCGACTACGTGAACACCTCCGAGGACAACGGCGGGGTGCACATCAACTCCGGCATCCCCAACCACGCGTTCTACCTGCTCGCCACCGCCCTCGGCGGCCCGGCCTGGGAGCGCGCCGGGCGGATCTGGTACGACGCGCTGACCGGCCGCCGGCTGCCCGCCGACGCCGACTTCACCGCCTTCGCCCGGGCCACCGTCGCCGCCGCCAAGGCCCGCTACCCCGACCAGCCCTCGATCGCCGACACCGTGACCGCCTCCTGGGCCCAGGTGGGGGTCAGCCCGGGCTGAGCGACCGTCGCGGGGGTGTCGAAACCGCAGCCAAGGTCACGGTCCGGGAAAAGCGCCGCAAATCCCCATCCATGGGTAGCACCATGGACACCATGCGTATCCAGGTGACCCGGACCGGCGGCCTCGCGGGAATCGTCCGCCACGCGGAACTCGACACCGTCGACCGCACGGACGCCCCGCACGTCCACGCCCTCGCCCGCGAGGCCGTCGCGGGCGGCCTGCGCGCCCCCTCCTACGGGGTGCCGGACGGCTTCCACTACGAGATCACCGTCGACGGCCGGACGGTGCACTGCGCCGACCCGAAGCTCAGCGACTCGCAGCGCGAGCTGGTCTCCCTGGTGCTGCGCGAGGGTGCGTGACCCGCGGCCCCCGCGCAGCACCGGCGCGCCGTCGGCTCAGAAGCCGAGCTTGCGCAGCTGCTTCGGGTCGCGCTGCCAGTCCTTGGCCACCTTGACGTGCAGGTCCAGGTAGACCGGGGTGCCGAGCAGCGCCTCGATGTGCTTGCGGGCGGTCGTGCCGACGTGCTTGAGCCGGGCGCCCTTGGCGCCGATGACGATCGCCTTCTGGCTCTGCCGCTCGATGTAGACGTTGGCGTGGATGTCCAGCAGCGGGCGGTCCGCCGGCCGGTCCTCGCGCGGCAGCATCTCCTCGACCACGACGGCCAGCGAGTGCGGCAGTTCGTCCCGGACGCCCTCCAGCGCGGCCTCACGGATCAGCTCGGCGACCATGATCTGCTCGGGCTCGTCGGTGAGGTCGCCGTCCGGGTAGAGCGGCATGCCCTCCGGCAGCAGCTTGGTGAGCAGGTCCGCCACCAGCGACACCTGCTTGTCGCCGACCGCCGAGACCGGGATGATCTCGGCCCACTCGAAGCCGAGTTCGAGGCCGAGCTGGTGGATCGCGATCAGCTGCTCGGCGAGCCGCTTGGAGTCCACCAGGTCGGTCTTGGTGACGATGGCGACCTTGGGGGTCTTCTTGATCTCGGCGATCTCCTTGGCGATGAACTTGTCGCCGGGGCCGATCTTCTGGTCGGCGGGCAGGCAGAAGCCGATCACGTCGACCTCGGCCCAGGTGGTGCGGACCAGGTCGTTCAGGCGCTCGCCGAGGAGGGTGCGCGGCTTGTGCAGACCGGGGGTGTCGACCAGCACGAGCTGGGCGTCCGGGCGGTGCACGATGCCGCGCACGGTGTGCCGGGTGGTCTGCGGGCGGTCGGAGGTAATCGCGACCTTCGTCCCCACCAGGGCGTTGGTCAGGGTCGACTTGCCCGCGTTGGGACGGCCGACGAAGCACGCGAACCCGGAGCGGAAGGAGGAAGGAGCACTCATGGGCTCCATTCTCCCTGATCACCGGAGCCCCGCCGCCCAGGCCCCGCGCAGTGGCCCTCGGCCCTCCCGGTCAGCCCTTCCCCCCGCCCTTCCCGGTCAGCGAGAACACGACCAGCAGCACCAGGTAGGCGACCGAGCCCCAGAGCCAGAACGGCGAGCCGGACTCCTGCCACTTGCCCATGCCCATCACGAACAGCAGCAGCCCGGCGAAGAACGCCAACGCCCCCATGCCCCAGCCCCCTCACCGAACCACTCCCCCGGTGAGATTATCGGCTGAGCCCATGAGGGCGATGCCTGCGGTACGGCTTCAGCGGGCCTCGACCGACACCCGCAGCGTCCCGTCCGGGCCGGCCAGCAGCACCGGCGTCCCGGCCCCGCCGAGGTCCCGGACGGCCGCCAGGTCCGCCTCGGCCGGCTGCTCCGCCTCGCTCACCACGGCCGCCGCCTCCAGCGACTTGGCGCCGCTGGCCACCGCCATCGCCACGGCCGTCCGCAGCGCGCTCAGCCGCAGCGACTCCAGGGCGACCGTCCCGGCCACGTAGGTGCGGCCGGTCTCGTCACGCACCGCGGCCCCCTCGGGGACGCCGTTGCGGGCGCGGGCCGAGCGGGCCAGGGTGATGATCTTCTTGTCTTCGGGGTCGAGTTCGACGCTGTCACTCATGCCGCCGAGCATAAGTGGCGTGGGTCATGAGTCAGTGGCCGACCGGGTGGGTCCGCCCCGGGTTCGGCTTGAGGACCTTGACGAAGGTCTTCGCGGCACCGGACGGCCGGGCCTCCTCGTGCTCGATCCGCTCGCGCCAGAACGGGTTGTCGTGCGGCAGGTGGCTGCTGACCCGGCCGTACATCCCGAAGGTCGTCACCACGATCCCGAACACGAACGCGAACAGCACGTTGGACATCCGGAAGTTGAGGATGTTGGCGTCCGGCCGCCCGAGCACCGCCAGCCCGTAGAAGCCGGAGAGCACGAACAGCACGCCGACCACCATGTTGAGGTTGGACGCGAAGTTCCCGCCGATCACCGCCCCGGCCACCAGGACCGCGCCCGCCACGATGGACAGGATGCTCAGCGCCCCGTTGGTCGACAGCCCGGCGATCCGGTCGCCGTGGGTGGCCAGGAAGCCCGGGTGGTCGGTCAGCCCCAGGATCCCGAACACGATCAGGAAGACCCCCCCGAGCCCCGCCCCGATCCGCCACACCATGGCGAGCCGGGTTCCGACGGTGGGCAGTTCGTCGTGCAACTTCATGGCGACCTCCAGAGCTCGGCCATGATCCAACCGCGCCTAGCTGTAAGGGTTGCTCCCCTGCATGTGCGGCGTCTCGTGCATGTAGAGCGAGCCGCACTGCTGGCAGCACCGCAGCCCGGTGCCCCACTCCTGCTCGGGCCGGGTCTCGGCGTCGTCGGGCATGGTCCGGCCGCACAGCGCCGTCGACGGGTCCCCGTCCCGCACCACGTGCCAGGACTTGGCTCCGCCGGCCGCCCCCTGCGGGCCGTACTCCGCGCGAAGTTTGTGCGTCATGCCCTCCATGGTCGCGCGGCGGGCGGCCACCCGCTACTCGCCCGGCCCGGCCCCGCCGTCCGCCGACCCGCGCACCGGCGTGGCCACCATCGAGCCGATCCGGTTGCGGCGCCCGGCCGAGGACTCGGCGGTCAGCAGGATGCCGGTCAGGCCGTCGCCGTCCCCGGCGCCCTCCGGCAGCGGGATCTCGCAGGCGGAACCGGGGATCGGCACCCGGCCGAGGTGCTTGGCCAGCAGGCCACCGACTGTCTCGACGTCCTCGTCCTCCAGCTCGATCCCGAACAGCTCGCCCAGGTCCTCCACCAGCAGCCGGGCGGTGATCCGGTAGGAGCCGTCGCCCAACTCCTCGACCGGCGCGATCTCCTGGTCGTACTCGTCGGTGATCTCGCCGACGATCTCCTCCAGGACGTCCTCGATGGTGACCAGTCCGGCCGTGCCGCCGTACTCGTCGATCACGATCGCCACGTGCGAGCGGCGCTGCTGCATCTCGCGCAGCAGGTCGCCGGCCGGCTTGGAGTCCGGGACGAAGACGGCCGGGCGCATCACCGCGCCGACCTCCTCCGACTCGGCGTCCCGGTTGATGTGGGTGCGCCGCACCAGGTCCTTCAGGTAGACGATGCCGACCACGTCGTCCTCGTTGTCCCCGACCACCGGGATCCGCGAGAAGCCCGAGCGCAGCGCCAGGGTGAGCGCCTGCCGGACGGTCTTGTGCCGCTCGATCATCACCAGGTCGGTGCGCGGCACCATCACCTCGCGGACGATGGTGTCGCCGAGCTCGAAGACCGAGTGCACCATCCGGCGCTCCTCGTCCTCGATCAGGTCGTCCTTCTCGGCGAGGTCGACCAGGGCCCGCAGCTCCGCCTCGGAGGCGAACGGCCCCTCCCGGTAGCCCTTGCCCGGGGTCAGCGCGTTGCCGAGCAGGATCAGCAGCCGGGGGATCGGGCCGAGCACCGCGGCCAGCGGCAGCAGCACGAAGGAGGCCGCGGTCGCGGTGGTGAGCGGGTGCTGGCGCCCGATGGTGCGCGGCGAGACGCCGACCGCCACGAAGGAGACCAGCACCATCACGCCGAAGGCCAGCAGCACGGCCTGCCAGGTCGGGTGGAGGTTGCGCACGCACACCGCGGTGACCAGCACGGCCGCCGCCATCTCGCTGGCGACCCGGATCAGGGTCGCCAGGTTGAGGTAGCGGATCGGGTCGGAGGCGACGGTCAGCAGCCGCGCGGAACCGCGCCGCCCGTTGCGGACCGCCTCCTCCGCCCGGAACCGGGAGACCCGGGAGATGCCCGCCTCGGCGCACGCGGCCAACCAGCCGAGCACGACCAGCGCCACGGCGCCGAGGATGAAGCTCGTACTCTCACCACTCACAGGAGTTCGGGCCCCGCGCTCAGTGGGTGGTGGGGGCCGGGGAGATGCCGCCGAGGCCCTTGCCCGCCCGCCAGTCGTCCAGGATCCGCTTCTGGAGGGCGAACATCTCCTCCTCCTCCTCGGGCTCCTCGTGGTCGTAGCCGAGGACGTGCAGCACCCCGTGGACGGTGAGCAGCTGCAGCTCCTCGTCCATCGAGTGCTTGGAGGGGGCCGCCTCGCCCTGCTGCTTGGCGACCTCGGGGCACAGCACGATGTCGCCGAGCAGGCCCTGCGGCAGCTCCTCGCCGTCCTTGCCGGGGCGCAGCTCGTCCATCGGGAAGGACATCACGTCGGTCGGACCGGGCAGGTCCATCCACTGGATGTGCAGCTCCTCCATCGCCGCGCCGTCCACCAGGATCACGGACAGTTCGGACTGCGGGTGGATCCGCATCCGGTCGAGGGCGAAGCGGGCGACGTCGAGGATGGCCTCCTCGTCCGCTTCCCAGCCGGACTCGTTGGCGATATCGATGGACATGAGGGGCTTGGTGCTCAGCTTTCGGTGCGGTGGGACTGTCGGGGTGCGCGGGCCGCCGCGGTCTTGCCGGGGCGGCGCTGGGTCGGCTTGCGGTCGAGCGGGGTGTTCTGCTCGGCCTCCTGCCGGGCGTCCCAGCGTTCGTAGGCGTCCACGATCCGGCCGACCAGCTTGTGGCGGACCACGTCGGTGCTGGTGAGGACGGAGAAGTGGATGTCGGGCACGTCGGCCAGGATCTCCTGGACGACCTTGAGGCCGCTGCGGGTGCCGCCCGGGAGGTCGATCTGGCTGGTGTCGCCGGTGACCACCACCCGGGAGTTGAACCCGAGGCGGGTGAGGAACATCTTCATCTGCTCGGGCGAGGTGTTCTGGGCCTCGTCCAGGATGATGAAGGCGTCGTTGAGGGTGTTGTGCGTCAGCAGGTGGTCCTCGGTCACGTAGAGCGAATCGGCCGCCGCGACCTGGATGCATACGGCTTCCTCGCGCCCGGCGGGCTCGATGCTGTCGATGTGCCGCATCGGCCGCCCTCCACCGCCGGCGGCGAGGTACTTCTCCGCCTTGCGCCGCAGCCTGAAGGGTTCGATCCCTTCGGGAAGGCGGATGTCGACGACGTGGGCATCGTAGCGGTGCTGGATGTCGCGGCCCCGCGCGCGGCCCGGCTTCCGGCCTTCCGCCGGCCTGCGCCGGGTGTAGGCCACCCCGCCGAGGGACCGGACCAGTTCGATCACGTCATCGCGCAGCAGGATCGAGGTGGTCGTGTACTGCACGCGGCAGGTCCGGCCGGCCTGCGTCACCGGCCCGCCGTCCGCGTCCAGCAGCCCCTGCAGGACGGCCAGACGGATCGCCGGGGAGTTGCGAAGATAGACCTCGGGCACGAACTTCGAGCACGACCTGCCGCCCAGGAGGTCGAGCTCCCGAAGGACCTCGGTGAGCGGGTTCGCGAGGGTCATCAGGTCGCCCGGCGCCTTCGCCCTGCTCAGCGTGTAGTCGACTCCGCCCTTCGGCCGAACTTCGATTCCCGGCAGAACTGCGTCCAGGGCGGACGCGAGATCGGGGTCCTCAGTGGCGAAGGAGGGTGTCGTGGAGCCGGTGAGGCAGCCGTCACCGAGCAGCAGTCCCAATGCGTACGGGTCGATGGGCACGTCCTGCTCCGGAAAGCGAACCGGCTGGCTGAGCAGCGGCAACTCGTACCGCCGCGCGTGCGCGGCCCGGACGTTCCCGATCATCTCCCGGGTTTCGAGAACGCGCCAGGGCTTGTTCCGGCGACGGTCCGCTGCTGTCCGGACCGTCCACAAGTGCTCTCCGCAGCAGAGCGTCGATGCCCCGTCCTGAGCCGTGACGCGGTAGATGTCCTTCTCACCCTGCGGGTAGACACCCAGCACGGGTGTCGGCTCGCCATTCGACCCGGTGACGAGGTCACCCACTCGGAGGTCGCCGATCGCACGCCAGCCGTCCGGCGTGAGCACCTTGGTGAAAAGCGGTTGCGCGCGGCCGCGCATGTACGCGAGCGGGGCGACCTCGATGGTGCCGGCCGCCATCAGGCGCGGGATGGAGTCCGGGTCCATCATGTCGTGCAGCGCGTCGTAGAGCGGGCGCAGGTACGGGTCGATCTTCTCGTAGAGGGTGCCGGGCAGGAAGCCCAGCCGCTCCCCCGCCTCGACCGCGGGCCGGGTCAGGATGATCCGGTTGACCTCCTTGGCCTGCAGGGCCTGCACGGCCTTGGCCATCGCCAGGTAGGTCTTGCCGGTGCCGGCCGGGCCGAGGCCGAACACGATGGTGTGCTTGTCGATCGCGTCGACGTAGCGCTGCTGGTTGAGCGTCTTCGGGCGGATCGTACGGCCCCGGTTGGAGAGGATGTTCGCGGTGAACACCTCGGACGGCGCCGGGCCGTCCGGACCCTCCTCGCGGAGCATGGCGATGGAGCGCTCCACGGCGTCCTCCGTCAGGGGCTGGCCGGTGCGCAGCACCAGCATCATCTCGGTGAACAGGCGCTGCACGAGGGCGACCTCGGCGCGCTCTCCGGTGGCGGTCACCTCGTTGCCGCGGACGTGGATGTCGGCGGCCGGGAACCCCTGCTCGATCACGCGCAGCAGCGAGTCCGCCGTGCCGAGCAGGGTGACCATCGGGTGCTTCTCGGGGATCACGATCCGGGCGCTCACGCGACCGTCGTCGGCCGGCTCGGGCCGCGACCGTCCGTTGGTACGGGTCTGCGATGTGTCACTCATGGGTCGGCCCTGGGGCCTGCCTCATCCCATCCGTGGTCTCGGGTGCCGCTCGGTCTCTCCGGGGCACCAGGGTACGCCGCGCACGTGATCGCCGCGGCGGGCGGCGGGGCCGCACCCGACGATGCTGCGGCAGATCGCGGAGCGGCGCGAGCCCTTTTCCCGCACGGCTGCGGCTACCGGCGGGCCGGGACGGGCACCCGGGCGAGGTCCTCGGCGATCACCAGTTCCCCGTCGAAGTGCTTGCGGGCGTCGGCCAGGTGCTGGCCCAGGTCCGGGTAGCGCTGGGAGAAGTGGGTCAGCACCAGGGTGCGCACGCCCGCTTCCGCGGCGGCCTTGGCGGCCTGGCCGGCGGTGAGGTGGCCGTGGTCCTCGGCGAGGCGGGCGTCGGCGTCCGAGAAGGTCGCCTCGGCGACCAGCAGGTCGGCGCCCTCGGCGAGCGCGTGCACGCCCTCGCACATCCGGGTGTCCATCACGAAGGCGAACTTCTGGCCCGGCCGCGGCTCGCTGACCTCGTCCAGGGTGACCGTCCGGCCGTCCACCACGACCGCGCCCTCGTGCTGCAGCCGGCCGACCGCCGGGCCGGACACGCCCAGTGCGGCGAGCCGCTCGGGCACCAGCCGGCGGCCGTCCGGCTCGGACAGCCGGTAGCCGAAGGACTCGACGGGGTGGTCGAGCCGGACTGCGTCCAGCGCGAAGCGGGCGCCGGGCGCGGGCAGCGGGCCGGGTTCGTCGATCGGCCGGGGGCGCAGCACGGCGGTCTCGTGGTACGCGGTGGCGTGCCGCAGCCGCTCGAAGTAGACCTCGCCGGAGGCGGGGAAGTAGACGTCGACCGGGTGCGGGACGCGGTCGAGGTTGATCCGCTGGATGACCCCGGCGAGGCCCAGGCAGTGGTCGCCGTGGAAGTGGGTCACGGCGATCCGGGTGATCTGGGTGGCCGTGACCCCGGCGTGCAGCATCTGCCGCTGGGTGCCCTCGCCGGGGTCGAACAGCAGGCCTTCGCCGTCCCAGCGGAGCAGGTAGCCGTTGTGGTTGCGGTGCCTGGTGGGCACCTGGCTGGCGGTGCCGAGGACGACGAGTTCGCGCTGGGACACGTCAGACCATGCGCTCGGTCATGGACGTGCCGCCGAGCACGTGCACGTGCGCGTGGAAGACGGTCTGGCCGGCGCCCGCACCGGTGTTGAAGATCAGCCGGTAGTCCTCCAGGCCCTCGTCCTTCGCCACCGCGCCCGCCTCGGCGAGCAGTTCGGCGGCGATCTCCGGCTCGGCGGCGGCCAGCGCGGCGGCGTTCGGGTAGTGGACGTGCGGGATGACCAGGACGTGCACCGGGGCCTTCGGGGCGATGTCGCGGAAGGCGAGGACGCGCTCGGTCTTGCGCACCACGGTCGCCGGGATCTCGCCCGCCACGATCTTGCAGAACACGCAGTCGTGCTGCGGCTCGCCGGCCATCGGTCTCTCCTCGGTTCGCGGGATGCTCTGGTCCGTACGGGCGCAGCCTAGCCGAGCCGCCCGACCGCCTGCTCGTACTCCCGCAGGTGCTTCCAGCGCACCGACCGCATGCCGACGATGTCGCCCTCGGACACCTCGACCTCGTCGGACAGCCACATGACGATCAGCACGACGAAGCCGAGCAGCCAACGCCGCGTCAGCCGCCACGTGTTGGGGCGCTGGACGTGCTTGCGGCGGACCACCCGCATGGCCAGGATCCCCTTGCCCACGCTGAAGCCGGTGAGCCGGGCGAGCACCACCTGGTTGAGGAAGGAGGTGAGCAGGCTGACGCCGATGAACGCCACCCAGAAGGGCACCACCGGGCTCTGGATCACGGTGTGGCCGGCGTGCACGACGGGCTTGGCGGTCTCCGCCGTCTTGTCGTCGGCGATGGCGGCCGCGAAGCCGGCGACGAGGGCGAGGAGGAAGTCGAGCACGATCGCCAGGAACCGCCGCCCGGCGAACGCCTCCTCCGGGCACTTCGGGAGTTCCGGCTGCGGCTGCGCGTACGGCTGCTGCGCGTAGGGCTGCTGGAACTGCGCGGGCTGCTGCTGGTAGCCCTGCGGCGGGTACGGCTGCTGCTCCTGCGGCGGGTACGGCTGCTGCGGCTGCGCGTACGGCTGGGGCTGCGGCTGGCCCTGCGCCGGGTACGGCTGCTGCGCGTACGGCTGCGGCTGCGGCGGGTACGGCTGCTGGCCCTGCGGCGGGTACGGCTGCTGCGGAGGCGGGTACCCCTGCGGCGGGTACGGCTGCGGCGGCTGAGGCTGCTGCGCGTACGGATTGGGGCCGTAGCCGTACTGCTGCGGCTGCGGCGGCGGATAGCCCTGCGCCATGTGCTCCCCCGTGACTGTCGATCAGGCGATCTGGATCAAGAACAGCCCCGCATCCTACTCACCGCGCGGCGCGGGAAGTCGGCCCCGTCGACTTCCCGCGCTGTTTCATCGCCCGCTCGCCTCCGGGGCGCTCCGACCCGGTGCCGACGTTCCTCGCTCCGGCGCTCCTTCGGCTCGGGGCGGCCCCGTACACGATCTACTCCCAGGGGGCCGGCGGCGCCGTCCGGGCCGGCGCACCGGCCAGGGCCGCGAGCGCGATCCGCACGCCCTCGGCCAGCTGCGGGTCCTCCCCCGCCGCCCAGTGGTGCGGGGCGCACGGCACCTCGACGTCCGGGTCGACGCCGTGGTTCTCCACGCCCCAGCCGTAGTTCTCCAGCCAGGACGCGTACTTGGGCTGGGTGACCAGGGTGCCGTCGACCAGCTGGTAGCGGCTGTCGATGCCGATCACCCCGCCCCACGTCCGGGTGCCGACCACGGGGCCGATGCCCAGCGCCTGGATCGCCGCGTTGACGATGTCGCCGTCCGAGCCGGACATCTCGTCGGCCAGCGCGACCACCGGCCCGCGCGGCGCGTCCGCCGGGTACGGCACCGGGTGGGCGAGGTCGCGGGCGAAGGTCCAGCCGACGATCCGGCGGGCCAGCTTCTCGATCACCAGCTGCGAGGTGTGGCCGCCCCGGTTCTCCCGGACGTCGACGACCAGGCCCTCCTTCGCCATCTCGGTGGTCAGGTCGCGGTGCAGCTGCGCCCAGCCGGCCGCCTGCATGTCGGGGATGTGCAGGTAGCCGAGCCGCCCGCCGGACAGCTCGCGCACCGCGCCCCGCCGCCCGGCCACCCAGTCGTGGTAGCGCAGCGGCTCCTCGTCGGCGAGCGGGACGACGACCGGGTGGCGCCGGTCGGTGCCGTCCTTGCCGGCCACGGTCAGCTCGACCGGCTGCCCGGCGGTGCCGGCCAGCAGCGGCGCCGGGCCGGTGGCCGGGTCCACCGGGCGACCGTTGACGGCGAGGACCGCGTCGCCCTGGCGGATCGCGGCGCCCGGCGCGGCCAGCGGCGAGCGGGCCCGCGGGTCGGAGGACTCGCCGGGCAGGATCCGGGCGATCCGCCACTGCCCGCCGTCGAGGACCAGATCGGCGCCGAGCAGGCCCTGGCGGCGGGCGGGCTCGGTGTAGCGGCCGTACGGCGCCACGTAGGCGTGCGAGGTGCCGAGCTCGCCGTGCACCTCCCAGAGCAGGTCGACCAGTTCGTCGTGCGAGCCGACCCGCTCGACCAGCGGCCGGTAGCGCTCCAGCACGCCCGCCCAGTCGACGCCGTCCAGGTCCGGGCGCCAGAAGTTGTCACGCATCAGCCGGCCGTTCTCGGCGTACATCTGCCGCCACTCCGCGGCCGGGTCGACGCTCACCCGCAGCCGGGTGAGGTCGACGGTGGTCTCGTCGTCCTCGCCGCCCGCCTTGTGGTCGGCGGGGACGATCCGCAGCTCGCCCTCGTCCAGCACGGCCACCCGGGTGCCGTCGCCGCTGACCGTGAAGTCGTCGAGGCCGTGCACCAGTTGCTCGGCACGGCGCCGCTTCAGGTCGAACCGCTCCAGCACCGGCCGGGGCCGCTGGTCGTCCAACGAGGCCGCGTCGTCGCCGAGTTCGCCGAGCAGCGGGGAACGCGTCCACAGCACGCCGTCCTTGGCGGCGCGCAGCCGGCCGAAGCGGCCGCCCTCGACCGGGAACGGCACGATCCGGTCGGCGATGCCGTCCAGGTCGACCCTGGTCACCGGCGCGGCGTCGGCCGCGCCCTCCTCGCCGTCCGGCTTCTTGGCGCGCGGCTCGTCCTCCTCGCCGCCGAGCGGGCGCCCGGCCCGCTGCGGCCCGAACGGCGAGGGCGTGTCGGCGGCCAGCGTGACCAGGTACGGGCGGCAGCCGCCGGGGAAGGCCAGGTCGAAGCCGTGCGCGTCGTACACCGGGTCGAAGTTGCGCACCGACAGGAAGGCCAGGTAGCGGCCGTCCGCGGTGAAGGCCGGCGAGGTGTCGACGAAGCGCGGCTGGGTGGCCTCGCCGACCGTGCGGGTGGCGAGGTTCGCCAGCGCGATCTGGCGCAGCGAGTACGCGCCGAGGCCGTGCACCGGGCGGGACCAGGCCAGCCAGGCCGAGTCCGGGCTGAACACCAGCCCGCTGACCTCGCCGTCCCGGCTGCGGTCCAGCTCGTGCACGGCGCCGTCGGCCAGCGACACCAGCAGCACCCGGCCGTCGTGCACGCCGAGCGCGGCCTGCTTGCCGTCCGGGGAGACCGCCAGCGAGTTGACCCGGCCCAGCTGCCCGGCGGCGAGCCGGCGGCGCTCGGCGCCCTGCACGGCCGGGGTGAACTCCAGCCCGTCCTCGCCCTCGGCGTCGGACACCCACAGCACGCCCTGGGCGCCGTCCTCGCCCTGCACCACCCGGGCCAGGCGCCCGCGCACGCCCGGGGTCTCGTCCAGCACCCGGGCCGGGCCCTCGCGGTGGGTCAGCCAGTGCACGCCGCCGCGCACCACCACGGCGCTGGCCCGGCCGGTGCGGTCGGGCGAGACGGACTCCAGCCAGTGCGCGGCGTGCACCGGGCGGGGGCGGCGGCCGGTGCGCGGGCCGGCCAGCCGGACGTCGAGGCGGCGCGGCCCGGCGCCGTCCAGGTCGTCCAGGTCGTCCAGCAGCCAGACCTCGCCGGCCCGGTGGAAGACCACCCGGGCGCCGTCGGTGGCGGCGCCGCGGGCGTAGAAGCCGTCCGGGTCGGCGGTGTGGCGGCGCAGGTCGGAGCCGTCCGGCAGGCTGGACCACAGCTCGCCGACGCCCTCGTGGTCGGACAGGAACGCGATCCGGCCGCCGACCCACATCGGCGAGTCGAGCTGGCCGTCCAGCTCCCCGTGGACGCGGACGAACTCGTCCCCGTCCCGGCCGAGCCACAGCTTGCCGGCCCGGCCGCCCCGGTAGCGCTTCCACCAGGCCGGCTCGCGGTTGTTGCTGGTGACCAGCAGCACCCGGTCGCCGCCCGGCTCGAAGGCCAGCCCGCCGACCGGCCCGTACGGCAGCCGCCGCGACGCGCCGCCGTCCAGCGGCACGGCGTGCGCCCAGGTGCGGCGCGGGCTCGCCTCACCGGCCGTGGTCGCGGCGACCGGGCGGCCGTCCGGTGTCCAGCCGAGCGTCCGGGTCTGGTCGCTGCCCCAGTGGGTGAGCCGCCGGGACGGGCCGCCGTCCACCGGCACCACGTGCACCTCGGGGGCGCCGTCGCGGGTGGAGGTGAAGGCGATGTTCCGCCCGTCCGGGGAGAACCGGGGGTGGTGCACCGGCAGGTGATCGGCCGTCAGTCGCCAGGCCCGGCCGCCGTCCAGCGGGGCGAGCCAGAGGTCGTCCTCGGCGACGAAGGTGAGCAGGTCACCGTGCAGGTGGGGGTGGCGCGGATAGGCGCCCGCGGAGGTGCTGAGGGAGTCCGTCACGCGGCCAGCGTAGGCAGCCGCACCGCCCGCCCGCCCACGATTTCGGCAGACGCGCCCGGCGCCCGGGAGCTCAGGACCAGCGGCCGGTGCGCCCCAGCAGCAGCGCGCCCGCCGCCACCCCGGCGGTCGAGGTGCGCAGCACCGAGGGGCCGAGCCGGTACGGCTTCGCGCCGGCCTCGGCGAAGGCCGCCAGCTCCTCCGGCGACACCCCGCCCTCCGGGCCGACCACCAGCACCACGTCACCGCTGTGCGGCAGCGCGGCGTGCGCCAGCGGCTCGGCGCCCTCCTCGTGCAGCACGGCGGCGAACGCGGCCCCGGCCAGCACGGGCAGCAGCTGCCGGGTCGTCACCGGCTCGCCCACCTCGGGGAAGCGCAGCCGGCGGGACTGCTTGCCCGCCTCCCGGGCGGTGGCCCGCCACTTGGCGAGCGCCTTGGCGCCGCGCTCGCCCTTCCACTGGGTGATGCAGCGCGAGGCCGACCACGGGATCACCGCGTCCACGCCGACCTCGGTCATGGTCTCCACGGCCAGTTCGCCGCGGTCGCCCTTCGGCAGCGCCTGGACGACCACGATCCGCGGCGCCGGCGCCGGCTCGCGGCGCACGGCCGCCACCGTCACGTCGATCGCGTCCTTGC
Source organism: Kitasatospora sp. NPDC094028 (assembly GCF_049543595.1). Taxonomy (NCBI): domain Bacteria; kingdom Bacillati; phylum Actinomycetota; class Actinomycetes; order Kitasatosporales; family Streptomycetaceae; genus Kitasatospora; species Kitasatospora sp. NPDC094028. Next base: position 42,018 of record NZ_JBMVFA010000026.1, read on the forward strand.
CGAGCACCTCGGCGACCGTCCCGTCCACGCCGAGCCCCAGCCCGTCCGCGAGCGTCACCGCCTCGCCGGCCGTCAGCCGCTTCACCGCGGCCGCGTGCCGCCCCTCGGGCCCGTCCAGGCGCACCACCGAGCCGGGCGCGGCGGCGGCGATCCGCTCGGTCTCGACGACGAACACGGGCGCGGTCATGACGGGGTACCTCCGGGTGGGTGGGGACACGGAAAGGGTGCCGGGGATCTCCCCCGGCACCCTTCACGACGAGCGGGACTCAGCGGCCGTTGAAGGCGTCCTTCAGGCGCGAGAACAGCCCCTGCTGGCCCGGCGCGAACTGGCCGGACGGCCGCTCCTCGCCGCGCAGCACCGCGAGTCGGCGCAGCAGCTCCTCCTGCTCGGCGTCGAGCTTGGTGGGCGTCTGCACCTCGACGTGCACTATCAGGTCGCCCCGGCCGCCGCCGCGCAGGTGGGTGATGCCGCGCCCGTGCAGCGGGATCGACTGGCCGGACTGGGTGCCGGGCCGGATGTCGACCTCCTCCAGCCCGTCCAGGGTCTGCAGCGGCACCTGGGTGCCGAGCGAGGCCGCCGTCATCGGGATGGTGACGGTGCAGTGCAGGTCGTCCCCGCGGCGCTGGAAGACGCTGTGGGTGGTCTCGGCGATCTCGACGTACAGGTCGCCGGCCGGGCCGCCGCCCGGGCCGACCTCGCCCTCGCCGGCCAGCTGGATGCGGGTGCCGTTGTCGACACCGGCCGGGATCTTGACCGTCAGGGTGCGGCGGGCGCGCACGCGGCCGTCGCCGGCGCACTCCGGGCACGGGGTCGGCACGACGGTGCCGAAGCCCTGGCACTGCGGGCAGGGGCGGGAGGTCATGACCTGGCCCAGGAAGGACCGGGTGACCTGGGAGACCTCGCCCTTGCCGCGGCACATGTCGCAGGTCTGCGCGGAGGTGCCGGGGGCCGCGCCCTCGCCGCTGCACGTGGTGCAGGTGACGGCGGTGTCGACCTGGAGCTCCTTGGTGGTGCCGAACGCGGCCTCCTCCAGGGTGATCTCCAGCCGGATCATGGCGTCCTGGCCGCGGCGGGTGCGCGAGCGCGGGCCGCGCTGGCCGGCCGCGGCGCCGAAGAAGGCGTCCATGATGTCGGAGAAGCCGAAGCCCGCCGCGCCGGCGCCGAAGCCGCCCGCGCCGCCGCCGCCCGGGGAGAGCGGGTCGCCGCCGAGGTCGTAGACCTGGCGCTTCTGCGGGTCGGAGAGCACCTCGTAGGCGGCGTTGATCTCCTTGAACCGCTCCTGCGTCTTCGGGTCCGGGTTGACGTCCGGGTGCAGTTCGCGCGCCAGGCGCCGGAACGCCTTCTTGATCTCGTCCTGCCCCGCATCCCGTCGGACGCCGAGTACCGCGTAGTAGTCCGTGGCCACCAAATGCTCCGCTTGTTCCGCCTGTAGTAGTGCTGCGACTGGACGCCCCCGTCAGAATTCTGACGGAAGCCTGCTTGCTACGACTCGGCCAGGATCTGACCCACGTACCGTGCCACCGCCCGCACCGCCCCCATTGTGCCCGGGTAGTCCATCCGGGTCGGACCGATCACCCCCAGTTTGGCCACGCTCTCGTCGCCCGAACCGTAGCCGACCGACACCACCGAGGTGGAATTCAGCCCCTCGTAGGCGATCTCCCGCCCGATCCGGACCGTCATCCCGGCGTCCGCGGTCTCACCCAGGAGGCGGAGCAGGACGACCTGCTCCTCCAGGGCCTCCAGCACCGGCTGGATGGTGAGCGGGAAGTCGTGCCCGAAGCGGGTCAGGTTGGCCGTGCCGGCCAGCATGATCCGCTCCTCGTTCTGCTCGGCGAGCGCCTCGAACAGGGTCGCCAGGACCGTGCTGACGGTCGGCCGGTCGCCCTGCTCGAACTGGCCCGGCAGCTCCTCCAGGAGCCCCGGGACGTCCGGCAGCCGCTGGCCCGCCGCCCGCGCGTTGATCCGGGCCCGCAGGTCCGCCAGGACGGTCTCGCCGACCGTGCCCGGGCAGTCCACGATCCGCTGCTCGACCCGGCCGGTGTTGGTGATCAGCACCAGCATCACCTTGGCCGGGGCCAGCACCACCAGCTCGATGTGCCGCACCGTCGAGCGCGACAGCGAGGGGTACTGGACGACGGCCACCTGCCGGGTCAGCTGGGCGAGCAGCCGCACGGTGCGCGCGACCACGTCGTCCAGGTCGACGGCGCCGTCCAGGAAGTGCCGGATCGCCCGGCGCTCGGGGGCGCTCATCGGCTTGACCTCGGCCAGCCGGTCCACGAACAGGCGGTACCCCTTGTCGGTGGGGATGCGCCCGGCGCTGGTGTGCGGCTGGTGGATGTAGCCCTCCTCCTCCAGCGCCGCCATGTCGTTGCGCACCGTCGCCGGGGAGACGCCGAGGTTGTGCCGCTCCACCAGCGCCTTGGAGCCGACCGGCTCCTCGGTGCCGACGTAGTCCTGGACGATGGCGCGCAGCACGGCGAGCTTGCGCTCGTCCAGCTGGCGGACCTCACCGGCCATGGGCACGCACCTCCGTCGTCGCACGTTGTCCGTCTGTGATGCTGCGGGCCGCTCCGGCGAAGGACCCGGATCCTGGCACTCCGAACACACGAGTGCCAGAACCGTACCTGCCAGTGTACGGCCCGGGTCCGACCGCAGGAACGGCCCGGCCGGAGTGATCCTGCCCGCAGTTCCGCCCGTCCGGCGCGACACGGCCCGCGCGCGGGTGGTGCCCGGCGGCCGTCCGGGTGGCAGCATCGAAAGCGACGGCGTTGGGAGGAGCAAGCGATGACCAGCTCGGGCCAGCACACCCGGTTCGCCCCCGACCGCGGCCTGACCAGCCGCATGGTCGCCACCATGTTCGTGATCGGGCTGCTGTACGTCGGATTCACCGGCCTGCTGATCGCGCTGCTGCGCGGCGCCTGGCCGCTGATCGTCCTGATCTCCGGCGGGCTGTTCGTGGCCCAGTTCTGGTTCAGCGACAAGATCACCGAGCGGGCGATGGGCGCCCGCCCGGTCAGCCCCGAGCAGTACCCCCAGCTGCACGGCACGGTCGACCGGCTCTGCGCCCTCGCCGACATGCCCAAACCCCGGGTGGCGGTCGCCGACAACGACATGCCGAACGCCTTCGCCACCGGCCGCAACCCGCAGAACGCCGTGGTCTGCGTCACCACCGGCCTGCTGCGCCGGCTGGAGCCCGAGGAGCTGGAGGGCGTCCTCGCGCACGAGCTGTCGCACGTCGCCCACCGGGACGTCGCCGTGATGACCGTCGCCGGCTTCCTCGGCGTCCTCGCCGGGGCGATGACCCGGATCGCCCTGTACGGCGGGTTCATGGGCGGCGGGCGCAACAACAACGACCAGAACGCGGCCATCGCGGCCCTGATCATCCCGCTGGTGTCGATGGTCGTCTACGCCATCAGCTTCCTGCTCACCCGGCTGCTCTCCCGCTACCGCGAGCTCGCCGCCGACCGCGCCGCCGCCCAGCTCACCGGCCGGCCCAGCGCCCTCGCCGCCGCGCTCACCAAGGTCACCGGGCAGATCGCCGCCATCCCCACCGAGGACCTGCGCAAGTCGCAGCCGTACAACGCCTTCTACTTCGCCCCCGCGCTGAGCGCCCGGGAGACCGCCGCGCAGCTGTTCTCCACCCACCCGACGCTGGAGAAGCGGCTGGCGCAGCTCGCGAAGATCTCCGAGCAGCTCGGCCGCTGACCGCCCCTTCCCGACCGACGAGAGGACCGCCGTGGGATTCCTGGACACGCTGTTCGGGCGCAGCAAGCCCGTCAGGCCCGACCTCGACCAGCTGTTCGGCGTGCCGTCCGCCGCCCTCACCCTGGAGGCCGCCGCCGGGTTCCTGCCCACCGGGCTCGGGGCGGTCTGCTTCGCGGCCGTCGAGGGTGCGGCCTTCGTCCAGGTCGAGCAGCAGGTCCGCGCCCTGCTCGACGCCGACACCGAGCGCGGCGGCGTCCCCGTCGAGGCCTCCAAGGACGGCTACGGCTACTCCTGGCTGCTCGCCCGGCACCGGCCCGAGGAGCTGCCGGAGCTGGTCAACGACCTGCACGCGGTCAACAGCGAGCTGGAGGCGAACGGATTCGGGCCGCAGCTGCTCTGTTCGCTGGTCGGCTTCCGCAACGCGGACGGGCAGTCGCTGGCGCTGGTCTACCTCTACAAGCGCGGCACCTTCTACCCGTTCGCCCCGATGCCCGGCGGCGGAGAGCGCCGCAACAGCCCGCTGGAGCTGCAGGTCAACGCCATGCTGGGGAACGACCTGCGGCTGGAGAAGGACCTCGGCCGCTGGTTCCCGGTCTGGGGTGCGCCGGGGCTCTGACGGCCCGTCCGTCCGTATAGTCGCCTGCATGCGCAGCCGCCAGTACGGACCCGACCTGACCCCGCCGTGGAAGAAGCAGGCCCCCGCCCCGGAGGTCGCCGCCGAGCGCGACCTGGTCGTGGAGGAGGCCGCCACCGGCTTCTGCGGGGCGGTGGTGCGCTGCGAGAAGACGGCGGAGGGGTTCACCGTCACCCTGGAGGACCGCTTCGGCAAGCACCGGGTGTTCCCGCTGGTCCCGCGCGGCTTCCTGCTGGAGGGCCGGGTCGTCACCCTGGTCCGCCCGGCCGGGCCCGCCCCCTCCCGCACCCCGGGCCGCACCGCCTCCGGCTCGGTCGCCGTCCCCGGCGCCCGCGCCCGGGTCGCCCGCGAGTCCCGCATCTACGTCGAGGGCCGGCACGACGCCGAGCTGGTCGAGCGGGTGTGGGGCGACGACCTGCGGATCGAGGGCGTCGTCGTCGAGTACCTGCGGGGCATCGACGACCTGCCCGCGATCGTCGCCGACTTCGCCCCGGGCCCGGGCCGGCGCCTCGGCGTCCTGGTCGACCACCTGCTCCCGGGAACGAAGGAGCACCGCATCGCCGCCAAGGTCACCGGCGAGTCGGTCCTGGTCGTCGGCCACCCCTACATCGACATCTGGCAGGCCGTGAAGCCCGCCTCCGTGGGCATCCCCGCCTGGCCCGCCGTCCCCCGGGGTGAGGACTGGAAGGAGGGCACCTGCCGCCGCCTCGGCTGGCCGGTCGACACCCCGGCCGCCTGGAAGCACATCCTGTCCAGGGTCAACAGCTACAAGGACCTCGAACCCGAACTCCTCGGCCGCGTCGAGGAACTGATCGACTTCACGGCCCTGCCGGGTCAGGAGTAGGTCTGGAACTCCGAGGTGTCGAGCGTGATGCCGAGCAGATCCACCGGAATGGGCTCGCCGAACTTGGTCGTCCGCGCGGACACGTAGTCCGGCAGCCCTGAGGCGCTCGACCGGGTCGGTTCGGTGAGCAGCACGCAGACGGCCTTGATCGGGTCGACGATCAGGTACGCCGGAATCGAGCCCTCCGCGTACAGCTCCCGCTTGGTCCGGTAGTCGCGCAGGACGCTGGTCTTCGAGACGACCTCGACCACCAGCGTGAGGAACGGCGCGGGAACCAGGCGGCCGGGGCCCTCGAAGGCGTCCCGCTCGAACACGACCAGATCGGGCTGGGGCTCGCTGGTCAACCCGGGAAGGTCGATGTCCTGCGTGGTCAGGCGGTACCACCTCGCCCGGGGAACCTGGTCCCGGATGGCTTCGACAATGATGTTGTGGACCATGTCCGGCCCGGCCATCATCACGATTTCCCCCCTGATGAGCTCGGCCTTGAAGCCCTCCGGAACCTCCAGCTTCTCGAAGATCCCTGTCACCCGGTCATCGATGGCGGTCATTGCGCGCTCCCTCCGACGGCTGACACCACGTTAACGAGACTCAGTCCACCAGGTCACGTACGACGGCGTCCGCGAGGAGGCGGCCCTGGAGGGTGAGGGCGGCGCGGCCCTGCTCGTAGGGGGTGGCGGCGAGGAGGCCGGCGGTGAGGGCGCGGGCGGCGGCTTCGCGGCCGGTGGGGGTGAGCAGGGACAGCGGGACGCCGTCCACGAGGCGCAGTTCGAGGAGGATGCGTTCGACGCGGCGGTCCTCGTCGGCCAGGACCTCGCGGCCCTGGGCCGGGGTGCGGTGCTCGGCGAGGGCCCGGGCGTAGGCGGCGGGGTGCTTGGCGTTCCACCAGCGGACGCCGCCGACGTGGCTGTGGGCGCCGGGGCCGGCGCCCCACCAGTCGGCGCCGGTCCAGTACAGCTCGTTGTGGCGGCAGCGGCCCTCGGGCGCGGTGGCCCAGTTGGAGACCTCGTACCAGGCGAAGCCGGCCGCGCTGAGCGCCTGTTCGGCGATGAGGTAGCGGTCGGCGTGCACGTCGTCGTCGATCATCGGCAGTTCGCCGCGCTTGACGCGGGCGGCGAGCTTGGTGCCGTCCTCGACGATGAGGGAGTACGCGGAGACGTGGTCGGGCCCGGCGCCGATGGCGGCGTCCAGGGAGGCCCGCCAGTCGTCGTCGCTCTCGCCGGGGGTGCCGTAGATGAGGTCGAGGTTGACGTGCTCGAAGCCGGCGGCGCGGGCCTCGGCGACGCAGGCCTCGGGGCGGCCGGGGGTGTGGTGGCGGTCGAGCAACCGCAGCACGTGCGGGCGGGCGCTCTGCATGCCGAAGGAGATCCGGTTGTAGCCTCCCTCGCGCAGTTCGGCCAGGTACGCCGGGTCGACGGACTCCGGGTTGGCCTCGGTGGTGACCTCGGCGTCGTCGGCGAGCCCGAACTCGTCGCGGATCGCGGCGAGCATCTTCACCAGGTCGCGGGCGGGCAGCAGGGTGGGGGTGCCGCCGCCGAGGAACACCGTGCGCACCGGCAGGTCGGTGTCGCCCAGTACCTTCCGGGCGAGCCGGATCTCGGCGACCACGTTGTCCGCGTACGTCTCCTGCGACGCGACCGCGCCGGAGGAGCGCAGCTCGGTGGCGGTGTAGGTGTTGAAGTCGCAGTAGCCGCAGCGGCTGGCGCAGTAGGGCACGTGCAGGTAGAAGCCGAACGGCCGTGAGCCGAGCCCGGCGAGGGCGTGCGCGGGCAGGGAGCCGTCGGACGGCACCGGTTCGCCGTCGGGGAGTGCGGAGGGCATGCCCCCATTGTCCCGTACGGCTCACCCGAACCGGTGAGGGCCGGTGGGCCGTACGGGACGGGCGGGCTCAGGCCTCGTTGGCGCCCTCGTACATCGCGGCGACGGCGTCCGCGTAGACCCGCTCGACGACCGGGCGCTTGATCTTCAGGCTCGGGGTGAGCTCGCCGTGCTCGACGTCGAGGTCGCGCGGCAGCAGGTGGAACTTCTTGATCGTCTGCCAGCGCTGCAGCTCGCCGTTGAGCCGCTTCACGAAGCCCTCGATCAGCCGGTGCACGGCCGGGTCGGCGACGACCTCGGCGTAGGACTTGCCGGCCAGGCCGTGCTCGGCCGCCCACGGCATGATCACCGACTCGTCGAGGCCGATCAGCGCGGTGCAGTAGTTGCGGCCGTTGCCGATCACCAGGATGTTGCTGGCGAACGGGCAGACCGCCTTGAACTTGCCCTCGACCTCGCTGGGCGCCACGTACTTGCCGCCGGAGGTCTTGAACAGGTCCTTCTTGCGGTCGGTGATGCGCAGGAAGCCGTCCGGGGTGAGCTCGCCGATGTCCTCGGTGTGGAACCAGCCGTCCGGCTCCAGCACCTCGGCCGTCTTCTCCGGCAGGTTGTGGTAGCCCCGCATGACACCGGGGCCGCGCAGCAGGATCTCGCCGTCCTCGGCGATCCGCACCTCGGTGCCGGGCAGCGGGCGGCCGACGGTGCCGATCCGCACGTCCTCGCGGCGGTTGACGCAGGAGCCGGCGCTGGTCTCGCTGAGCCCGTAGCCCTCCAGGATCGGCACGCCGGCGCCGAGGAAGAAGTAGCCGATCTCGGGGGCGAGCGCGGCGCTGCCGGAGACGGCGCCGCGGAACCGGCCGCCGAAGGCCGCCCGGATCTTGGCGTACACCAGCTTGTCGGCCAGCGCGTGCTGCAGCCGCAGGCCGAGCGGGGCGCTCTCGGTGCCGGTGGCGATCCGGCTCTCCTGGACGACCCGGGCGTACTCGCGGGCGACCTGCGCGGCCCACATGAAGATCTTGTACTTGGCGCCGCCCTCGGCCCGGGCCCTGCCGGCGATGCCGTTGTAGACCTTCTCGAAGATGCGCGGCGCGGAGGCCATCGTGGTCGGCCGGATGACCGGCAGGTTGTGGATGATCCGGTCGACCCGGCCGTCCAGGGCCATCACGTGGCCGGTGGCGATCTGGCCGGAGATCAGGGTCTTGCCGAAGACGTGCGACAGCGGCAGCCACATGAACTGGACGTCGTCGGCGGCCAGCAGCCCGCTGACCTCCTGGGCCCGGCCCTCGTACGCCCAGCAGTCGTGCACCAGGCGCACGCCCTTGGGGCGGCCGGTGGTGCCGGAGGTGTAGATGAGGGTGGCGAGCTGCTCCTTGTCGAGCGCGGCCACGGCCTTCTCGACGGCGTCCGGGTGCTGCTCCAGGTACTCGGCGCCGCGCCGTTCCAGCTCCGCGAGGGTGATCAGCTCCAGGCCCGCGGTCTCGGGGGCCCCGGCCGGGGAGTCGAAGAGGATGACGGTGCGCAGCTCGGGCAGCTGGTCGATCTGCCCGGCGACCTTGGCCAGCTGGGCGGTGTTCTCGGCGAACAGCGCCTTGGAGCCGGAGTCGGAGAGGATGAACGCGGTCTCGTCGGCGTTGGTGCTGGGGTAGACCGTGGTGATGGCGGCTCCCGCGCACATCGCCCCGAGGTCGGTGAGGACCCATTCGAGCCGGGTGGAGGAGGCCAGCGCGACCCGGTCCTCCGCCTGGATGCCGAGCGCCATCAGGCCGGCCGCCACCGCCTTCACCCGGACGGCGGTCTGCGCCCAGGTGAGCGAGCGCCACTGCTCCGCGCCGGGGGCCCCGTCCGCGGCGTGCGGGTCGACCGCCGCGGGATAGCGGTAGGCCTCGGCGTTCGGGGTGAGGGCGACGCGCTCCAGGAACAGGTGGGCGACGGAGGCGGGACGCCCGGCGACGATGTCGGCGCTGCCGGAGCCGATCAGGGACTGCGCGGAACTCAACGAGGACCTCCGGAGGCGGGTGGCCGTCTGAGGGGTGGCGCGGCGCCGTGGGGGCCGGTCGCCGGGCCCGCTCGCAACCGGTACGAAACCCGCGGGGTACCGGCCAGTAACAAGGGGGCAACCAGCAGCCTAGGGGGAAATCGGTCATTCCGTAAGAGGGCGGGCCCAGCTGGCACACCCCCACGGGGCCGGTGCCCGCCGCCACCACCGGCCCGCGCCCGCACCACCGACTGGACCGCCGAGCCGGCCGAAGGGTACGGCAAAACCCTGGCAAACTCCCGTGCTGATTGATCGAATCACCCGTACGAGGCCACCCAGGGCCGAGAATTGGGATGCGAACCCTCCCGTCGACGACAAGAGTGTGACAGTGCTGATCAGACTGCTCAGGGCGTACCTGCGCCCCTACTCCCGACCGATCGCCCTGCTGGTCGTGCTCCAGCTGGTGTCCACCCTCGCGGCGCTCTACCTGCCGACCCTGAACGCCGACATCATCGACAGCGGCGTGGTCAAGGGCGACACCGGCTACATCATGCGGGTCGGCGCCGTGATGATCGGCGTCACCCTGGTCCAGGCACTGTGCTCCATCGGCGCCGTCCGCTACGGCGCCCACGCCGCGATGGCCTTCGGCCGGGACGTCCGCGCCGCCGTCTTCGACCGGGTGCAGAGCTTCTCCGCCCGCGAGGTCGGCCAGTTCGGCGCCCCCTCCCTGATCACCCGCACCACCAACGACGTCCAGCAGGTCCAGATGCTCGCCCTGATGAGCTTCACCCTGGTCGTCGCCGCCCCGATCATGTGCGTCGGCGGCATCATCATGGCGCTCAACCAGGACGTCCCGCTGTCCGGCCTGCTGCTCGCCGTCATCCCCGTCCTCGGCACCGTCGTCATCCTGCTGGTCCGCTCGCTGCGCCCCAAGTTCCGCAGCATGCAGGTCAAGATCGACACCGTGAACCGGGTACTGCGCGAGCAGATCACCGGCATCCGCGTCATCCGCGCCTTCGTCAAGGACGACCACGAGCAGAACCGCTTCGACGAGGCCAACCGCGACCTCACCCACACCGCCCTCCAGGTCGGCCGGCTGATGTCCTTCATGTTCCCGGCCGTCATGTTCGTCGTGAACGCCTCCAGCGTCGCCGTCCTCTGGTTCGGCGCCCAGCGCATCGACAGCGGCGGCATGGAGATCGGCGCGCTCACCGCGTTCCTCTCCTACCTGATGCAGATCCTGATGAGCGTCATGATGGCCACCTTCATGTTCATGATGGTGCCCCGCGCCGAGGTCTGCGCCGAACGCATCCAGGAGGTCCTCGACACCTCCTCCAGCGTCGTCCCGCCCGCCGCCCCCGTCACCGAACTGCTGCGCCGCGGCAACCTCGAACTGCGCGACGTCGACTTCCGCTACCCCGGCGCCGAGGCCCCCGTGCTGCGCGGCATCGCCCTCACCGCCCGGCCCGGCGAGACCACCGCCGTCATCGGCTCCACCGGCAGCGGCAAGTCCACCCTGCTCGGCCTCGTCCCCCGGCTCTTCGACGCCACCACCGGCCAGGTCCTGCTCGACGGCGTCGACGTCCGCGACCTCGCCCCCGAGACGATCGCCGACACCGTCGGCCTCGTCCCGCAGAAGCCCTACCTGTTCACCGGCACCATCGCCAGCAACCTGCGCTACGGCCGGCCCGACGCCACCGACGAGGAACTCTGGCACGCCCTGGAGGTCGCCCAGGCCAAGGACTTCGTCGAGAAGATGCCCGAAGGCCTCGACGCCCCCATCGCCCAGGGCGGCAGCAACGTCTCCGGCGGCCAGCGCCAGCGCCTCGCCATCGCCCGCGCCCTCGTCCGCAAACCCGGCGTCTACCTCTTCGACGACTCCTTCTCCGCCCTCGACTACGCCACCGACGCCAGGCTCCGCAAGGCCCTCGCCCGCGAGACCTCCGACGCCACCGTGCTCATCGTCGCCCAGCGCGTCTCCACCATCCGCGACGCCGACCGGATCATCGTCCTCGACGAGGGCGCCGTCGTCGGCACCGGCACCCACCACGAACTCATGGCCGACAACCCGACGTACCGGGAGATCGTGCTCTCCCAGCTCACCGAGCAGGAGGCGGCGTGACCAGCCCCGGCAACAAGCCCGACCCCAAGGCCGGCGGCAAGCCCCAGCCCGGGCTCCCCAGCGACTCGCAGGCCGCCGCCGCCCGCCGCGGCCCCGCCGGGCCCGGCCGCTTCGCCGGCGGCCAGGGCGCCGAGAAGTCCATGGACTTCAAGAACTCCGGCAGACGCGTACTCGGCCTGCTGCGCCCCGAACGCACCCGGCTCTCCGGCATGATCGGCCTCGGCGTGCTCGGCATCGGCTGCGCCGTCGTCGGCCCCAAGGTCCTCGGCCACGCCACCGACCTGATCTTCGCCGGCGTCGTCGGCCCCCGCTTCGACCCCGGCCTCACCAAGGCCCAGGCCGTCGCCGGCCTGCGCGCCCACGGCGACAACGGCATCGCCGACCTGCTCGCCTCCGTCGACTTCACCCCCGGCTCCGGCATGGACTTCGGCGCCATCGGCACCGTGCTGCTCTGGGTACTGGCGATCTACGTCGCCTCCGCCCTGTTCGGCATCGTCCAGGGCCGCCTCGCCACCACCGCCGTCCAGCGCTCCGTCTACCGGCTGCGCCAGGACGTCGAGGCCAAACTCGCCCGGCTGCCGCTCAGTTACTTCGACAAGCAGCCGCGCGGCGAAGTGCTCAGCCGGGTCACCAACGACATCGACAACATCGGCCAGTCCATGCAGCAGACCATGGGACAGGTCGTCAACTCGCTGCTCACCGTGGTCGGCGTGCTCGCGATGATGTTCTGGATCTCCCCGCTGCTCGCCGCGATCGCCCTGGTCGCCGTCCCGCTGTCGGTCGTCGTCGCCGCCAAGGTCGGCAGGCGGGCGCAGCCGCAGTTCGTCCAACAGTGGGCGTCCACCGGCAAGTTGAACGCCCACATCGAGGAGATGTACACCGGGCACACCCTGGTCAAGGCGTTCGGCCGCCAGAAGGAGGCCGCCGAGACCTTCCGCGAGCACAACGAGGCGCTCTACCAGGCCAGCTTCAAGTCCCAGTTCATCTCCGGGATCATCCAGCCCGCCATGATGCTGATCGGCAACCTGCAGTACGTGCTGGTCGCCGTCGTCGGCGGACTGCGGGTGGCCAGCGGCGCCCTGTCCATCGGCGACGTCCAGGCGTTCATCCAGTACTCCCGGCAGTTCAGCCAGCCGCTCACCCAGGTCGCCAGCATGGCCAACCTGGTGCAGTCCGGCGTCGCCTCCGCCGAGCGCGTCTTCGAACTCCTCGACGCCCCCGAGCAGAGCCCCGAACCGGCCATGCCCGAGAAGCCCGACGCCATCCACGGCCGGGTCGCCTTCCAGGACGTCTCGTTCCGCTACGACCCCGACAAGCCGCTCATCGAGGACCTCTCGCTCAAGGTCGAACCCGGCCAGACCGTCGCCATCGTCGGCCCCACCGGCGCCGGCAAGACCACCCTGGTCAACCTGCTGATGCGGTTCTACGAGGTCAGCTCCGGGCGGATCACCCTCGACGGGACCGACATCGCCGCGATGTCCCGCGAGGAACTGCGCTCCGGCATCGGCATGGTCCTCCAGGACACCTGGCTGTTCGGCGGCAGCATCGCCGACAACATCGCCTACGGCGCCCAGGGCGCCACCCTCGACCAGGTCGTCGAAGCCGCCAAGGCCGCCCACGTCGACCGCTTCGTACGCACCCTGCCGGACGGCTACGACACCGTCATCGACGACGAGGGCGCGGGCGTCAGCGCCGGCGAGAAGCAGCTGATCACCATCGCCCGGGCGTTCCTCGCCCAGCCGTCCATCCTGGTCCTGGACGAGGCCACCAGCTCCGTCGACACCCGCACCGAGGTGCTGATCCAGCGCGCCATGGCCCGGCTGCGCACCGGCCGCACCAGCTTCGTGATCGCCCACCGGCTCTCCACCATCCGGGACGCCGACGTGATCCTGGTCATGGAGAACGGCTCGATCGTCGAACAGGGCACGCACGACGAGCTGATCGCCGTCGACGGCGCCTACGCCCGGCTCTACCAGGCCCAGTTCGCCGAGGCCGTGGCCGAGGTCGACTGACCCGCCCCCCGGGCGGCGGCGCGCGGAGCCGGGACGGACCCACCCGTCCCGGCTCCGCTGCGCGACGGGCCGTCGCGCAGCGGCCCGGCCTTCGCTACGGTGGCACCCGTGACCGCCCAGCCCGCAGCCGCCCGACCGACCCCCGACGCGTTCGAGACGAACCGCCGCTACCTGGGTTCCGTCGCCTACCGGCTGCTCGGCTCCTTCACCGACGCCGAGGACGTGCTCCAGGAGGCCTGGCTGCGCTGGCAGGCCGCCGACCGCGGCGCGGTCGACGACCCACGCGCCTTCCTCACCACCGTCGTCACCCGGCTCTGCTACGACCAGCTCGGCTCCGCCCGCGCCCGCCGCGAGGCCTACTACGGCGAATGGCTGCCCGAGCCGTCCGTCTCCTACGCGAACACCCCCGACACCCCCGCCGACCTCGCCGAACGCGGCGAGTCCGTGTCGCTCGCCCTGCTCGCCGTCCTCGAACAGCTCACCCCGGCCGAGCGGGCCGCCTTCGTCCTGCACGACGTGTTCGCGGTCGGCTTCGAGGACATCGCCACCTCCCTCGACCGCACCCCCGACGCCACCCGCCAACTCGCCTCCCGGGCCCGCCGCCGGGTCAAGGACGGCAGCCGGCACGCGCACGCCGACCCGGCCGCGCACCGGCGGGCCGTCGAGGCCTTCACCGCCGCCAGCACCCGCGGCGACATCCTCGGCCTGATGGAGGTCCTCGACCCGGACGTGGTCTGGCACGCCGACGGCGGCGGCATCGTCCGCGCCGCCGCCCGCCCCGTCCTCGGCGCCGACAAGGTGGCCCGGCTGGTGGCCGGCCTGGTCGGCAAGTGGTTCACCCCCGAACTCGGGCTCGGCGCCGCCCTGGTCAACGGCGACCCGGGCCTGGTCTGGTACGAGCGGGCCACCGGCACCGTCACCGGCGTGGTCGCCTTCGACGTCGTCGACGGCCTGATCCGCGAGGCCTACGTGGTGGTCAACCCCGAGAAGCTCACCCGGATCGAACCCGTCCCCGCACCCTGACCCGGCCCCGCGAGCCCGTGACGCAGGTCACCGTCACATCCCGACCGGCCACGTCGTCCCCCTCCCGAACAGCGCTCCGCGGGAGCGCACCCCGCAAGGAGGCGGACGAGATGAGCACCACCACCGAGCAGCGGATCGTCGTCCTGGGCGCCGGATACGCCGGACTCACCGCGGCCAAGGGCGCCGGCCGGCACCACACCGTCACCCTGGTCGCCCCCGAGGAGCGGCTGCTGCACCGCATCCGCCAGCACGAGACCGCGGCCGGCCGCGGCCGTGACTGGCCCGCCATCGGCGACCTCGCCCGCGGCCGCCGGATCGAGCACCGCCGCGCCCGCGCCGTCGGGATCGACCCGGCCGGGCACAAGGTCGTCCTCGACGACGGCACCACCCTCGGCTACGACACCCTGGTCTACGCCCTCGGCAGCCGCACCGCCTGGCACGGCGTCCCCGGCGCCGCTGAGCACGCCCACCCCGTGGAGCGCGCCGACCAGGTCCGGCGCCTGATCCGCGAAGCCGCCCGCCCCGGCACCCTGGCCGTCGTCGGCGGCGGCGCCACCGGCATCGAACTGGCCACCGAACTCGCCGAGGCCCACCCCGACTCGCGGGTGCGGATCGTCGCGGGCGGACAGGTCGGCGGCATCTACTCGCCCAAGGGCCGCGCCCACATCCGCAAGGTCCTCGACCGGCTCGGCGTCGCCGTCCACGAGGACGCCACCGTCACCGAGGTCACCCCGGACGGGCTGCGCACCACCGCCGGCCCGGTCGCCGCCGACCTCACCCTGTGGGCCGCCTCGCTGGAACCCCACCCGCTGGCCGCCGAGGCCGGACTCGCCGTGGACGAGCACGGCCGAGCCCTCGTCGACGACCACCTGCGGTCGCTCTCGCACCCCGACATCCACGTCGTCGGCGACGCCGCCGCCGTCACCGTCCCCGGCATCGGCACCCTGCGGATGGGCTGCGCCACCGCCCTGCCGCAGGGCCAGTACCTCGGCAAGCTGCTCGACGGGCGCACCGACAAGCCGTTCGGCTTCAAGTACGTCGTGCAGTGCCTGAGCCTCGGCCGCCGGGACGGGCTCCTGCAGCTCGTCCACCCGGACGACTCGATGAAGCCCACCGTCCTCACCGGCACCGCGGGGCGGCTCGCCAAGGCCGGGATCGTCGGCGTCGTGTTCAGCGCGCTCAAGTAGGAACGCGGAAGGGCCCGGGCGGATGCGTCCGCCCGGGCCCTTCCGTGTCCGCTGCTACTTCTTGTCCTTCGGCGACTCGGCGTCGGTGGACAGCGCGGCGATGAAGGCCTCCTGCGGGACCTCCACGCTGCCGACCATCTTCATCCGCTTCTTGCCTTCCTTCTGCTTCTCCAGGAGCTTGCGCTTACGGGAGATGTCACCGCCGTAGCACTTGGCGAGGACGTCCTTGCGGATCGCGCGGACGGTCTCGCGGGCGATCACCCGGGAGCCGATCGCGGCCTGGATCGGCACCTCGAACTGCTGGCGGGGGATGAGCTTCTGCAGCTTGCCGGCCATCATCACGCCGTAGCCGTAGGCCTTGTCCTTGTGCACGATCGCGGAGAACGCGTCCACCGCGTCGCCGTGCAGCAGGATGTCGACCTTGACCAGGGCCGCGGTCTGCTCGCCGATGGGCTCGTAGTCGAGCGAGGCGTAGCCGCGGGTCTTGGACTTCAGCTGGTCGAAGAAGTCGAAGACGATCTCGGCGAGCGGCAGGGTGTAGCGCAGCTCGACGCGGTCCTCGGACAGGTAGTCCATGCCCTGCAGGCTGCCGCGGCGGGACTGGCACAGCTCCATGATCGCGCCGACGAACTCGTTGGGCGCCAGGATGGTGCCGCGCACGATCGGCTCGTACACCTCGGCGATCTTGCCGGAGGGGAACTCGCTCGGGTTGGTGACGGTGTGCTCGGTGCCGTCCTCCATGACCACCCGGTAGACCACGTTCGGGGCGGTGGAGATCAGGTCGAGGTTGAACTCGCGCTCCAGGCGCTCCCGGATGATCTCCAGGTGCAGCAGGCCGAGGAAGCCGCAGCGGTAGCCGAAGCCGAGCGCGACCGAGGTCTCCGGCTCGTACACCAGGGCGGCGTCGTTCAGGCGCAGCTTGTCCAGGGCGTCGCGCAGCAGCGGGTAGTCCGAGCCGTCCAGCGGGTACAGGCCGGAGAACACCATCGGACGCGGGTCCTTGTAGCCGCCCAGCGGCTCGGTGGCGCCCTTGTGCTGCGAGGTGATCGTGTCACCGACCTTGGACTGCCGGACGTCCTTCACGCCGGTGATGATGTAACCCACCTCGCCGACGCCGAGGCCGTCCGCGACCTTCGGCTCCGGCGAGATGACGCCGATCTCCAGCAGCTCGTGGGTGGCGCCGGTGGACATCATCGCGATGCGCTCGCGCTTGGTCAGCTGGCCGTCCACGACACGGACGTAGGTGACCACGCCGCGGTAGGCGTCGTACACCGAGTCGAAGATCATCGCGCGGGCCGGGGCGTCCTTGACGCCGACCGGGGCCGGGATGGTGTTGACGATGTGGTCGAGCAGGTCCTCGACGCCCAGGCCCGTCTTGGCGCTGACCTGGAGCACGTCCGAGGGGTCGCAGCCGATGATGTGGGCGATCTCCGCGGCGTACTTCTCCGGCTGGGCGGCCGGCAGGTCGATCTTGTTGAGCACCGGGACGATCGTGAGGTCGTTCTCCAGCGCCAGGTACAGGTTGGCGAGGGTCTGCGCCTCGATGCCCTGGGCCGCGTCGACCACCAGGATGGTGCCCTCGCAGGCCGCCAGGGAACGGGACACCTCGTACGTGAAGTCCACGTGGCCCGGGGTGTCGATCATGTTGAGGATGTGCGTCGTCCCGGCATCCGGCCCGGTCTTCGGGGCCCACGGGAGGCGGACCGCCTGCGACTTGATGGTGATGCCGCGCTCGCGCTCGATGTCCATCCGGTCGAGGTACTGGGCGCGCATCTGCCGGGGGTCGACGACGCCGGTGATCTGCAGCATCCGGTCTGCGAGCGTCGACTTGCCGTGGTCGATGTGGGCGATGATGCAGAAGTTGCGAATCAGCGCCGGGTCGGTACGGCTGGGCTCTGGCACATTGCTGGGGGTCGCGGGCACCTTGGTCCGATTCTCCGTTGGTCCGGGGCCGGGGGTGTCCCGATCATCGCTGACCGGCTATCCCGGGGACCGGACAGTCTCGTCCGATCGAAATAGTTCCTCCCATCTTCCCACGACCGCGGCACGGCCCGCCGTTCGGGCACCTCACAGCCTTCCGCCACCCGCCTCCCGGTGTCAGGACGGCCGCCCAGGACCCTCGTACGGGCGGTGGCGGGAGCTGCTGCACCGCTTCTACCGGCCGTTCCCGGAGGTCGAGCACGACGGGGAGCCGGTGCCGAGCGCGTAGGCCCGCCCCGGCCGGTCGCACGGGCCCGCCCCGGCCGGTTTGGGCCGGGCAGCGGGCCCCTGGTAGCGTGGTCAGCTGCACCTGGCCCCGGCATGCCCTCTCAGCAGGTCCGGAGGCCGCCGGTGCGAAACCCGTTCAACTTTTCACAGACTGAGGCTCCTTCGTGGCGAACATCAAGTCCCAGATCAAGCGCAACAAGACCAACGAGAAGGCGCGCCTGCGCAACAAGGCCGTCAAGTCCTCGCTGAAGACCGCTCTGCGCAAGGCCCGTGAGGCCGCTGCCGCCGGCGAGACCGAGAAGGCCGTCCTGCTGGCCCGCGCCGCCTCCAAGGCGCTGGACAAGGCCGTGAGCAAGGGCGTCATCCACGCCAACCAGGCCGCCAACAAGAAGTCGGCCATCACCAAGCACGTCGCCACGGCCGTCCAGGCCTGACGTCGCCCCCGGGGGCTCCGGCCCCCACCCCGCCCCGGGACGACCCGGCCCTCTACCCGGTCCCCGAGGTGCGCGAGAACTCGCACCGCACGCGGCCTGCGTTCGCCACGCGGGTGCGGTGCCCAGAGCAGTGCGGCAGGCGCCGCGGCAAGCCCCTTCCTCAGGGGCGGCCGCGGCGCCTGTCGGTTTCCGGGCCCAGACCCTAGGGTCGGTCCCGCACGATCAGGGGCGTCGAGGTGCGGGGGAGCGCGCTCGCGCCGGACCAGAGGGGGATTCCATGACCATGCCACCGCCCGCATCGCCGAACGGGCCCGGGTACGGCTTCCCGCAGCAGGCGCCCGGCCCGGCGGGGTTCGGGCCGCCGCAGCCGGCGGGGACGCCGGGGGTGCCCGGAGCTCCCGACAGCGGCGCGGGCGGACGGACCAGGGGCGGCAACCTGCGCCGCAACGCCGTCTGGGCCTTCGTCGGCGCGGTGCTCGCCTCCGGCGGCTGGGCCGCCGCCGTCACCGCCCTCCCGAACCTGGTCCAGAGCGACACCTCACCGCGCAGCGTCAGCGCCTTCAAGCTCTCCGACGACTTCTGCACCAGCGGCAAACCCCAGGAACTCCTCCGGCTCTACAAGATCCCGGACAGCAACCCGCCGTACAGGCACACCGACCGGCACGCCAACATGGACACCATGGTCTGCTCCATGACGCTGGAGCGCAGCAACCCGAGCACCAACGACGCCCAGTACGCGTCCTCCTACATGCGGGCCGACCTGCACAAGGCCGTCAACCCGGCACCCGAGTTCGCCGCCAGCAAGGACGCCTACCGGCAGCGGAACTACCAGCTCACCGACATCCCCGACCTCGGCGACGAGGCCTACTTCGCCTACCTCGACGAGACCGGCCAGGGCGGCTCCGACAAGACCTGGCACAACGTCCACGCCGAGGTGAACGTCCGCGACGGCGGGATGACCTACTTCTTCTCCTGGAGCGGCAGCTACTCGGAAGGCAAGACCAAGGTCCCGAGCAAGGAGGACCTGCGCGTCGCCATGCAGACCGACACCTGGGCGACCACCCGCTCGATGCACAAGTAGGCCGTCCGCGACGGCCCCGGGCCGCCGCCCGCGACCGCTCCCGTCAGTACGACGGGCGGGAGCCGGCCCGGGCGGCGCGGGCCACCGCGACCACCGCGCGCTCCAGCGCGTACGCCGGATCGTCCGAACCGCCCTTGACCGCCGCGTCCGCCTGCGCGATCGCGGTCAGCGCGGCCGCCACGCCGTCGCCCGTCCAGCCGCGCATCTGCTGGCGCACCCGGTCCACCTTCCACGGCGGCATCCCCAGCTCCCGGGCCAGATCACCCGGGCGCAGGTTGCGCCCCGCCGTCGCCAGCCGGCCGATGCTGCGCACCCCGGACGCCAGCGCGTAGGTGATGCCGGTCGGCGGCTGGCCGACCGCCAGCGCCCAGCGCAGCCGCTCCAGCGCCTCCGCCGCCCGGCCGGTCACCGCCAGGTCCGCCACCTCGAAGCCGGTCGCCTCCGCCCGGCCGCTGTAGTAACGGGCCACCACCGTCTCGTCGATCGCGCCCTCGACGTCCGAGGTCAACTGGCTGCACGCGGCCGCCAGCTCGCGCAGGTCGCTGCCCAGCGCGTCCAGCAGCGCCTGACAGGCCTCCGGGGTCGCCGAGCGGCCCAGCGTGCGGAACTCGCCCTTCACGAACGCCAGCCGCTCGCTCGCCTTGGTCAGCTTCGCGCAGGCCACCTCGCGCCCGCCCGCCTTGCGCCCCGCGTCCAGCAGGCCCTTGCCCTTGGCGCCGCCCGCGTGCACCAGCACCACGATCACCTCGTCGGCCGGCGCCTCCAGGTACGCCTTGAGCTCCTTCACCGAATCGGCGCCGAGGTCCTGCGCGGCCCGGACCACGATCACCTTGCGCTCGGCGAACAGCGACGGCGTGGTCAACTCGGCCAGGCTGCCGGGCTGCAGGCCACCGGGCGGCAGGTCCCGCACATCGGTGTCCGGATCCGCCGCCTTCGCCGCCGCCACCACCTGGGCGACCGCGCGGTCCAGCAGCAGCTCCTCCTGGCCGACCGCGAGGGTCAGCGGGGCGAGCAGGTCGTCGGGTGCACTCTTCCTGGCCATCGCCTACCAGCATCCCACGGGCCGCGGACACTCCCCCTCGCCTCCGGCCCCGGCCGCCCGGCCTGGACAATGGTGCGGTGACCGAGAACCACCGCCCGGCCGGCCTCCCGGCCGTCGACGACCCGTACGCACGCCAACTGCTCGTCCTCCCGGACCGCGACACCGCCGAGGAGACCGCCGAAGAGCTCGCCGCCGCCCGGCCCGGCCTCGACGAACCCGAGATCGTCCGCGACGCCCTGGCCGGCGAGGACGACGCCGAGGACGCGCAGTGGCTCCTCGTCCTCGACGCGCCGGACGGCGGCTGGACCCCGGCCCTGCTCCAGGCCCTCGACATCCTCGCCGCCGCCCACGAAGGCTGGCGCGAGGAGGCCTGAGGCGTCCGGCCGCGCGGGCCGGCCACGACGACACCGTCCTCGACGCCTGCGGAGCCCAGTCGGTGAGAACTCGGTAAGACCGCCCGCCCCTCCGCACAGGGGCCCGGCCCCGTTCACCTCCCCGCCGCCGCCGGTACACCGGGGACTCCCACCCTGGGGGGCGCACCGCCGCAGCCACCTTCCCCCCCCCGCAGGAGCCCTCTGTGACCCGTCGTTATGTTCGGCTGGCCGCCGCCCTCGGCACCGCCGGTGTGCTCGCCGGATCCACCGTCGCCCAGGCATCCGTCGCCCAGGCGGACCCCGAGGAGGGCCGCGGCGCCCACGCCCGGCATGCCCAGCACGTCCTGCTGGTCTCCGTCGACGGGCTGCACCAGTCGGACCTCGCCTGGTTCGTCGCCCAGCACCCGCAGTCGGCCCTGGCCCGGCTCGTCCGCGGCGGCGTCGAGTACACCCACGCCCGCACCACCAACCCCTCGGACTCCTTCCCCGGCATGGTCGCCCAGCTGACCGGCGGCGGCCCGGGCACCACCGGCGTCTACTACGACGACACCTACGACGCCGCGCTGCTCCCGGCCGGCACCACCGACTGCACGAACGCCAAGCCCGGCGTCGAGGTGGACCTCACCGAGGACCTCGACCGGAACCAGGACGCGCTCGACGCCGGCCAGGGCCTCGCCGGCCTGCCCGGCTCCATCCTGCAGATGACCGGCCGGCCGCAGACCCTGATCAACCCGGCCAAGCTCCCCGTCGACCCGCACACCTGCAAGCCCGTCCAGCCGCACTCCTACCTCCAGGTCAACACCGTCTTCGAGGTCGCCCGCCAGGCCGGCCTGCGCACCGCGTGGTCCGACAAGCACGCCGCCTACGAGATCCTCAACGGCCCCTCCGGCGAAGGCATCCAGGACCTCTTCACCCCCGAGATCAACAGCCGGGCCACCGGGTACAGCGGCGACTGGACCAAGGACAACCAGGCCACCGAACAGTACGACGCGTACAAGGTGCAGGCCGTCCTCAACGAGATCGACGGCTACGACCACAGCCGCACCCACCAGGTCGGCACCCCGGCGGTCTTCGGCCTCAACCTCCAGTCGGTCTCCACCGCGCAGAAGCTCAAGACCTCCGACGGCCTCCAGGGCGGCTACGCCACCAAGGGCGTGCCCGGGCCGCTGCTCACGAAGAACCTGGAGTTCGTCGACCGCCAGATCGACGCGCTGACCGGGGAACTGCGCAAGCAGCACCTGGGCGGCTCCACCACCGTCATCCTCTCGGCCAAGCACGGCCAGTCCCCGATCGACCCGACCGCGCTCAACCGGATCGACGACGGCCCGCTGCTGGCCGGCCTCAACACCGCCTGGAAGGCGGCCCACCCGGGCGCCGGCGACCTCGTCGCCCACGCCGTCGACGACGACGGCGTGCTGCTCTGGCTGAACGACCGCTCCACGGCCGCCACCGCATTCGCCAAGGCCTACCTGCTGGCGCAGAACGGCAACGGCGTCGACATCAACGGCAAGGCCCGGCCGTTCACCCACGGCGGCATCGAAACGGCCTACGCCGGGGAGGAGGCCGCCGACCGCTTCCACGTCGCGCCGGGCGACCCGCGGGTGCCCGACGTCTTCGGCGTCGCGCAGTACGGCGTCGTCTACACCGGTGGCAGCAAGATCGCCGAGCACGGCGGCGCCCACGCCGACGACCTGGACGTGCCGCTGGTCGTCTCCGGCGCCGCCACCCCGGACGGCGTCCGCTCGGACGAGAAGGTCGAGACCAAGCAGATCGCGCCGACCATCCTGAAGCTGCTCGGCCTCAAGCCCGACGCCCTGCAGGCCGTCCGCGAGGAACACACCCGGGTACTGCCGGTCCGCTGAATCCCCGGGCGGCCGTACCCGCGTGATGTACGGCCGCCCGGACGCCCCCTCCGGCGCCCCGGCGCGACGTCGTCCTGTTCCGGCCTGGCCCGAGCGTGCGCGAGTCGGAAGAATCGACAGCCGCAGCGACACACCGGGCGGGCGGCGGAGGGCACATGGTCTACCGGTTCCACTTCACCGGCGCCGACCTCGCCCGCACCCGGGTCGCCCCGTCCGTGCCGCCGCTGGAAGAACTCAGCATCGCGCTGCGCGTCCTCCAGGACCGCAACCAGGCCCTGCGCTTCGGCGCGTGGCGCCGCGAGGTCTGGACCCGCCTGCCGCCCCAGGCGCGCATGGTGCTCGACCTGACACCCCGGCACGGCTGGACGCCCGGCTTCCTGATCCCGCAGGGGCCGGGCGGCGTCCCCGAGTTGCTGGAGCAGGTCGCCGCCACGCCGACCACACGGCTCCGGACGACCCTGGCCCAGATCGCCGAGCGGCAGCGCCTGCCCGGCTGGGCCTCCCGGCTCGGCGACAGCCCCGAGGTGCTGCGGCAACTCGTCGACGCCCTCGACCAGGTCCACGCCGTCGCCCTGGCCCCCTACTGGCCCCAGGTCACCGCCCAGGTCGCGGCCGACCGGGCCGTCCGCTCCCACGACCTCCTGCACGGCGGCGTCGAACGGCTGCTGAACGGGCTCTACCCGCCGCGCATCCGGTGGCGGGCGCCCGTCCTGGAGGTCGACCTGGTCTCAGGCCTGGAAGGCGACGTCCACCTGGAAGGCCGTGGCCTGCTGCTGGTGCCGTCCGTCTTCGCCACCCAGGCGCCCGTGATCAACCCGGACGCCGAACCCCAGCCCATCCTGACCTACCCCGCCCACCGCGACGAACAGGCCGGCCCGCTGGCCCTCACCACCCGGGCCCCGGCCGACGACACCCCGGCGCCACTGGCCGCGCTGCTCGGCCGCACCCGCGCCGCCGTCCTGCACGTCATCGCGCAACGCCCCGGCTGCACGACCGGCGAGATCGCCACGGCCCTGGCCATCGGCCCGTCCGGCGCCAGCCAACACGCCACCGTCCTGCGCGAGGCCGGCCTCATCACCACCCTGCGCCACCGCAACACCGCCCTCCACACCCCCACCCCCGCCGGCCTCGCCCTCCTGGGCCGCTCCTAGGGCGTGCCTTGCGGCGCCGCTGTTCGCGGTTCGCGATCACCCCGAGCGGGCCGGTCGGGAAGTCGCTCTCGCTGCCTGGCCGTTGGCGGTGCACACGTCCGGGGACGGGGACAGGGCCGGGGACGGGCACCCGCCCCGACGCCGCCGCTTCTTCGCGGCGCGCTCCGGGCCTGCCCGGAGCGCGCCGCCACCCATTTCCCCGGGCCCCCGCCCCCGCCCCCCTCCCGCCCTCCCTCCTCCTCCCCACCCCCACCCCCAGCCCTTCCCCACTTCGTGGTCGGGAGGAGGAGAGCGGGGATCACCCGGGCGGAGCGCGCGGGGCGATGGCACGGTCAGCGGTGGCCGCAGTGCCGGCAGTGGTGGCCCGGGGATGCGGCTTGCGCACCTCGTGCGTGCCCGTCGACGCGTGCACGGACACCCCGAGGGCAGCCGGGGAGTCCCCCGTCACCGCGATGTCGCCGGCCCGATCCGTCCGCAGCACCGTCGCACCGAGCGCGCGCAACCGGTCGACCGTCCGCCCGGACGGATGCCCGTACGCATTGCCCTCACCGCAGGAGATCAACGCCAGCCGGGGCCGCAACGCGCCGGCCAGGTCCCAGTCCTGATGCGCCGAACCATGATGGGCGACCTTCAGTACGTCCACCCGCCCCACCCGCCCCGACAGCGCCGCCTGGGCAGGAGGTTCGAGGTCCCCGAGCAGCGCCATCCGGAGGCCGCCCGCCAAGGTGACCGCCAGCGCGACGCTCGCGTTGTTCGCCCCCGGCGCCTCGACCGCCGCCCCGGGATCGGGCCACAGCACCTCCCAGGACAGCCCCGCACCGGCCGAGCGCCGTTCACCGCGCCCCGCACGCAGCAGCGGGGCTCCGGCACCCGCCGCCCAGGCCGCCACCCGGGCCGCCTCGCCCGGCGGGTCGTCCGCGGTCGTGCCCTCGACGGCACCGACCCGGCGCCCCCGCAGGACCCCAGGCACGCCCTCCACATGGTCCGCGTGGAAGTGCGTCAGCACCAGCAACGGAACCTCCGTCACGCCCAGATCGCGCAGGCACCGATCGGCGGCAGCCGGCTCCGGGCCGGTGTCGACCACGATCGCGCTGTCCGACGCGCCCGCGGACAGGACCACCATGTCCCCCTGCCCGACGTCGCACATCACCAGCCGCCACCCCGGCGGTGGCCAGCCGGTGGCGATCCGGGTGAGCTGCGGCGGCCGCAGCAGCACACCGAGCAGGACGACCAGCAGCACCCCGGTCACCACCGCGCGCACCCACCGGCGGCGGGCCCGCACCGGGCGGCCGGGCTCGGCCCGCCGCGGCAGCAGGAGCGGCGCCGCCCAGCAGGCCGCCAGGACCCCGAGCGCGACCGTCACCGTCCCGAACCAGCCTCCCGGCCATGACAGTTGGCCACCCGGGAGCTCCGCACCGCGGCGCGCCACCTGGGCGAGCCAGCCGGCCGGCACCCCGGCAGGCTCCGCCAGCAGCCGGGCCGCACCGGGAAGGACCGGCTGCAGCACCAGGACCCCGAAGCCGAGCAGTGTGGCCGGGGCAACCGCCAGCTCCGCGAGCAGGTTGCACGGGATCCCGACCAGGCTGATGTGCCCGGAGAGCACCACCGTCACCGGCGCGCACAGCGCCTGGGCGGCGGCCGCCGCCGCGAAGGCGCCCGCCAGGTGGTGCGGCCAGCCCCGGGCACGCAGGGCCTCGGCCCAGTGCGGCCCGAGGACGAGCAGGCCGGCGGTGGCGAGCACCGAGAGCAGGAAGCCGAAGGAGCGGGCCAGGAACGGGTCGAGCAGGACCAGCACCAGGACGGCGCCGGCGAGCGCGGGCACCGCCTTCCGGGGGCGGCCGGTGGCCAGGGCCAGCATGCCGATCAACCCCGTGCCCGCCGCCCGCAGCACGCTCGGCTCGGGCCGGCAGATGGTGACGAAGGCCAGCGTCAGTGCCGTGCCGAGCAGCGCGCTGGTGCGCAGCGGGATCCCCAACACCGGTGCCAGCCCGCGCCGTTCCGCGGTACCGGCCTGTCCGGGGGATCCCAGCAGCACGCCGAGGACGATCGCCAGGTTCGCCCCGCTGACGGCCACCAGGTGCACCAGGTCGGTGGCCCGGAAGGCTTCGTCGAGGTCGTCGGGCAGCCGCGACACGTCGCCGACGACCAGGCCGGGGAGCAGCCCCCGCGCATCCGGCGCCAGCCCGTCGCTGGCCGTGCGCAGGCCGTCGCGCAGCCGCCCGGCGATCCGCTGGGCGAAGTCCGGCGTTTCGAGGAGCCGCGGCGGGCCGTGGACGACCAGCAGTGCGGCGGACTCCGCGCCCCGGCCCTCCCCCGGCGGCCGGACGTCGGCGTCGGCCGCCAGTCGCGCGGACGGCAGGAGCCGCTGCCACGGCGCGCTCTCCGCGCCCCGGACCATGACCGTCACGGGCGTCCTGGTCCGGGTGGTGCCGCCGTCCGGCAGGACGGTGACCCGGTCGGCCACCGCGGCGACGGTCAGCAGCGCCTGCCCGCCGCCGGTGCCGCCCTGGACGGTGTGGGTCTTCGGATCCCCCGTGACGGTGAGTTCCACCTCGACCGGAGGCGCCGCACCCGGGGTGCGCTCGGCCGTGCGGACGAGTTCCGGCAGCGGGCCCCGATGCAGGTCGGCGGTGTGCAGCGGCGTCGCGACGGCGGCGGCCGCCGACGTGAGCAGGACGGCGGCGAGCGTCGCCACCGCCCCGTGCCGGCGGCGGAGGCCCGGCCGGGCGAGCAGCAGGACGGCCGCGAGGGTGGCGGCCACCGCTGCTCCGAGGACGAGGGCCTCGTGGCCCGGCTCCAGCCGCAGCAGCAGCGCGGTGACCACCCAGGCCGAAACGGCGGGGAAGAGCAGCCGGAAGTCGCTGCCCGCGGAACGGGCGTGCGGCACCGGCGCGTTGACGACGGCGGACATGGTGGTACCTCCCTTCGAGGGGCAGCGGCGGGCAGCATTGGGCATCGGCCGACGAGGAGCGGCGGTCGGGGACGGCGGACGGAACGTCAGAGGGTGAGCAGCGGGCGCAGCTCCGCGAACGTCCGGGCCCCGATGCCGCTGACCTGCCGGAGCTGGTCGACCGAGCGGAAGGAGCCGTGCGAGACGCGGTAGGCGAGGATGCGCTGGGCGAGGGTCGGGCCGACGCCGGGGAGGGTGTCGAGCTGTTCGAGCGTGGCGCGGTTGAGGCTGACGGGTGGCCGGGGCGCGACGGCCCCGGGCGGTCCGGCGCCGGAGGCGGGGGCCGCCGCCAGTGCGGGGGCGGGTGCCGGATCTCCGACGACGATCTGCTCGCCGTCCGTCAGGACCCGGGCGAGGTTGAGGCTCCTGGTGTCGGTCTCCGGCAGGGCGCCGCCCGCCGCCCGGACGGCGTCGGCCACCCGCGAGCCGCCCGGCAGGACGTGCAGGCCGGGCGAGCGGACCCGGCCGCCGACGTCGACCACGACGGCGACCTCGGCGGACGAGGCCGAGCCCTCGGGCGGGCCCGCCCCGGCCGCTGCTCCGGCCGCCACCCCCGGCACCGCCCCGGGCCCGAGCGCGGGACCGGCCTCGGCCGCCGTCCCCGCCGACACCCCGGCGGCCGGCACCGAGGCGGCCGTCAGCGCCGGGACGGCGACCGCCTCCGGCCTGCCCAGCCAGAAGTGCTGGACGGCGTAGCCGACCGCGAACAGCAGCAGGATGCCCAACCCGGCCACCGCCCGCCGGTCGAGCGCCAGCGCCGAGGCGAACCGCAGCCGCGCCCCGACACCGCCCGGCCGGTCGGCCACCCCCACCGGATCCAACGGCATCACCGGGTCCACCGGCACCACGGGCTCCGCCGACACCACGGGCTCCGCCTGCGTCACGGGCTCCACCGGGACGACGGGCTCCGCCGGCCCGGCGCCCGTGCCTCTCTCCGGCAGCAGCGCCGCCATCCGCAGCCGCACCGTCTCGTCGATCACATGGCGCTTCTTCGCCGCGCCCAGGCCCAAGGTCGTCATGGCGAGGACGGTAGGAGTCCGCCGCCGAACGCGCGGAAATTACCGGGAACCTGTGGATAACCCGGGGGTTGTGGATAAATCGTGTCACTCACACGAGTGGGGAGGCCCCTCCCAAATTGACGCAGTGGCCGAAACGCCCCAGTCAGCGCGGCGCGACCACCACCGCGAGCAGCCCCGGCCCGACGTGCGCGCCGATCACCGCCCCGACCTCCCCCACGTACAGCTCCCGCAGCCCCGGCACCCGCGCCCGCAGCCGCTCCGCGAGCGGCTCGGCCCGGTCCTCGGCGGCCAGGTGGTGCACGGTGATGTCGACCTCGCCCTCCCCGGAGCATTCGACCGCGATCTCCTCCAGCCGGGCGATCGCCCGCGACGCCGTGCGCACCTTCTCCAGCGGCTGGATCCGCCCCCCGTCCAGGTGCAGCAGCGGCTTGACCGCCAGCGCCGAGCCAAGCAGCGCCTGCGCGGCCCCGATCCGCCCGCCCCGGCGCAGGTGCTCCAGGGTGTCCACGTAGAAGAACCCACTGGTCACGGCGGCCCGCCGGCCCGCCGCCTCGGCGGCCTCCGCCAGCCCCCGCCCGGCCGCGATCGCCTCGGCGGCCGCGAGCACGCTGTACCCGAGGGCCATGGCGACCAGCCGGCTGTCGACCACCCGGACGGGCACCGGCGCCTCGGCGGCGGCCAGCCGGGCCGCCTCGACGGTGCCGGACAGTTCGCCGGAGATGTGCACGGAGACGATCCCCTCGGCCCCGGCCTCGGCGGCGGCCCGGTAGGCGGCGGCGAACGCGTCCGGGTTGGGCATGGAGGTGGTCACCCGCCGCTTGGCCCGCAGCGCCTCCGCGACGTCCTTCGGGGAGATCTCGACGCCCTCGCTGAGGACCGAGTCGCCGACCGCGACGCTCAGCGGTACCACCGTGATCCCGTGCCGGTCCAGGGACTCCTGGGGCAGATAGGCCGTGGAATCGGTGACAAGTGCGAGGTCGGAGGGCATGAGGCGGAGGTTACTCCCCGTTCGTTCGGGAGGACAGCGCCCGACGCGCGGCGCCGCGGCACCGCCCCGACGATCGGCTCATCAGCTCGCGGAGGGCCCCGTGGACGGCCCCGCCGAGGGCCCCGCGGACGGCTTGCGCAGCCGCTGCGCCAGCTTGGCCAGCGGATCGGCGAGCCCGAGCAGGTCCTCCGCGCTCGGCCGCCCCTTCCCGTCCGTGAGCCCGGCCCGGGGCCGCACACCGGAGCCCGCAGCACCCGCCCCGGAAGCCGACGAGGCCGAAGCCGACGAGGACCGCGAGGGCGACGAGGACGACGGGGACGACGAGGCCCCGTCCCAGTGCCGCAGCGCCCCCGCCTCGCTCTCGCACTCCTGGCTCAGCCGGCTCAGCTCGTCGTCCGCGAACCGGTGCATCCGGTCCTGCGCCGCCCACCGCATGGTCTCCGCCGAGTGCGTGATCCGCTCGGCCCGCTCCCGCAGCTCCGGCAGCTTGGCGGCGATCCGCCCGGTGTCCGGCTCGCGCTCCAACATCCGCAGCTCGCCGTCGAGTTCGGCCGCGTGGGCATCGAGCCGGGTGAGCAGGGCGAGCGCCTCGCCGAGCTGCCCGTCCTGCTCGACACCGCCCTCCAGCACCTGCCGGGTGCCGTCGAGCGCCGTGCGGAGCTTGAGCCGGACGGAGGCGATCTGCGCGGGCGGCCCGACCTTGGTGTACGTCCTGGCCTTGAGCGTGGCGTTCTCGACGGCGCGCCGGGCGTTGGCCTCGTGCCGCTCGACCTTCGCGGCGACGGCCTTGGCAGCCTTGACCGTACCGACCACGGCCAGGACCAGCACCGCGATCCCGAAGAGCAGGACCAGGCCGATCATCACGCCGAACACGTCCATCGAGCGTCACCTTCCGCTGCCAGATCGGCCCCCACGCAGGCCCAACGAGGGCCGCATCGCCGTGGGTTCCACCGTAGCCGCCGAGCCCCCTCCCGAGGCGGGCCGAACGGGCCCGGCAGCCGGAGATCAGGGACAGATCGGGGATCTCCCCGAGGGCCCGCACGCCCCTCCCCCGAGGGCCCGGAACACTCCCGGCGAACCCCACGACACCCCCCGACAACGCCCCCACAACGCCCCGGGCGGGCGCCCCGAAGGACGCCCGCCCGAGAAAGGTGTTCCGGCCCGGCTCAGCCCGTGACGATGTTCACCAGCTTCGGCGCCCGCACGATCACCTTGCGCACCGCCGCGTCCCCGATCGCCGCGACGACGACCGGCTCGGCCAGCGCCAGCGTCTCCAGCTCGGCGTCGGTGATGCCGGGCGCGACCTCCAGCCGCGCCTTCACCTTGCCCTTGATCTGCACGACGCAGGTGACGGACTCGTCCACCACGTACGCCGGGTCCGCGACCGGGTAGTCGGTGTGCGCCAGCGACTCGGTGTGGCCCAGCCGGCGCCACAGCTCCTCGGCGACGTGCGGGGCCAGCGGCGCGACCATCAGCACCAGCTGCTCGGCCACCTCGCGCGGCGTGGAGCCGCGCTTGACCAGGTAGTTGTTCAGCTCGATCGCCTTGGCGACGGCCGTGTTGAAGCGCAGCGCGGCCATGTCGCCGCGGATGCCGTCGATCGCCTTGTGCAGGACGCGCAGCGTGGCCTCGTCGGCCTGCTCCTCGGTGACGACCAGTTCGCCCGTCGACTCGGAGACGATGTTGCGCCACAGCCGCTGCAGGAAGCGGTACGGGCCGACGACGGCCCGGGTGTCCCAGGGGCGGGAGACGTCCAGCGGGCCCATGGACATCTCGTACAGGCGCAGCGTGTCGGCGCCGTACTCGTCGGAGATGTCGTCCGGGGCGACGGCGTTCTTCAGGGACTTGCCCATCTTGCCGGCCTCGCGCTTGACCGGCTCGCCCTCCCAGAAGTACGCGCCGTCGCGCTCCTCGACCTCGGCGGCGGGCACCGGGAAGCCGCGCTCGTCGCGGTAGACGTCGGCGGTGATCATGCCCTGGTTGAACAGCTTGTGGAACGGCTCGACGGACGAGACGTGGCCCAGGTCGTGCAGCACCTTGTGCCAGAAGCGGGCGTACAGCAGGTGCAGCACGGCGTGCTCGGCACCGCCGACGTACAGGTCGGCGCCGCCGGCCGGCTTGGTGTCGGTCGGGCCCAGCCAGTAGCGCTCGTTGGCGGGGTCGGCGACGGCCGAGGTGTTCGACGGGTCGACGTAGCGCAGCTCGTACCAGCAGGAGCCGGCCCAGTTGGGCATGGTGTTGGTCTCGCGGCGGTACTTCTTCACGCCGTCGCCCAGGTCCAGTTCGACGTTGACCCAGGCCTCGTTGCGGGACAGCGGGGTCTCCGGCGAGGAGGAGGCGTCGAACGGGTCGAAGGTGCGCGGCGAGTAGTCGTCGACCTCGGGGACCTCGACGGGCAGCATCGACTCGGGCAGCGCGTGCATGACGCCGTCCTCGTCGTAGACGATCGGGAAGGGCTCGCCCCAGTACCGCTGGCGACTGAACAGCCAGTCGCGCAGGCGGTAGTTGACGGTGCCCTCGCCGATGCCGCGCTCGGCCAGCCAGGCGGTGACGTGGGCCTTGGCGTCGACGACGGTCAGGCCGTCCAGGGTCAGGCCGTCGCGCGTGGAGTTGACGATGACCGAGTCGTAGGTGTCGAAGGCGTCGTCCCACTCGGCCGGGTCGGAGCCGCGCCCGTCGGTCGGCTCGACGACGCAGCGCATCGGCAGGCCGAAGGCGCGGGCGAAGGCGAAGTCGCGGTGGTCGTGGGCGGGGACGGCCATGATGGCGCCGGTGCCGTAGCCCATCAGCACGTAGTCGGCGATGAACACCGGGACGGACTCGCCGCTGACCGGGTTGACGGCGTGGGCGCCGGTGAAGACGCCCGTCTTGACCTTGGCCTCGACCTGCCGCTCGACGTCCGACTTGGCGGCGGCCGTGGCGCGGTAGGCGGCGACGGCCTCGGCGGGGGTGGCGGCGCCGCCGGTCCACTCGGCGGGCACGCCCTCCGGCCAGGCGGCGGGGACGATGGCGTCGACCAGGTCGTGCTCGGGCGCCAGCACCATGTAGGTGGCGCCGAACAGGGTGTCGGGGCGGGTGGTGAAGACGGTGATCTTCTCACCGTCGACGGCGAAGTCCACCCGGGCGCCTTCGGAGCGGCCGATCCAGTTGCGCTGCTGCAGCTTGATGGCCTCGGGCCAGTCCAGCATGTCCAGGTCGTTGATCAGCCGGTCCGAGTACGCGGTGATGCGCATCATCCACTGGCGCAGGTTGGACTTGAACACCGGGAAGTTGCCGCGCTCGGAGCGGCCGTCCGCGGTGACCTCCTCGTTGGCCAGCACGGTGCCCAGGCCCGGGCACCAGTTGACCGGCACCTCCTTGGCGTAGGCCAGCCGGTACTCGGCCAGCACCTCGTCGCGCTCGGCACCGGTCAGCGAGGCCCACTCGCGGTCGCCGGGCAGCCGGCGCGAGCCGTCCGCGAACTGCTCGACCAGGTCGGCGATCGGACGGGCCTTGGCCGCGTCGGCGTCGTACCAGGAGTTGAAGATCTGCAGGAAGATCCACTGCGTCCAGCGGTAGTACTCCGGGTCGATCGTGGAGAACGAGCGGCGCGGGTCGTGGCCCAGGCCCAGCCGGCGCAGCTGGCGGCGCATGTTGGCGATGTTGGCCTCGGTGGAGACCCGCGGGTGGGTGCCGGTCTGGACGGCGTACTGCTCGGCGGGCAGGCCGAAGGCGTCGTAGCCCAGGGTGTGCAGGACGTTGTGGCCGGTCATCCGCTGGTAGCGGGCGAAGACGTCGGTGGCGATGTAGCCCAGCGGGTGGCCGACGTGCAGGCCCGCGCCCGAGGGGTACGGGAACATGTCCATGATGAAGCTGTGCGGCTTCGCGGCGACGTCACCGGCGGACGGGTCGGCCAGCGGCCCGACCGGGTTGGGCACGTGGAAGGTGCCCTCCTTCTCCCAGATGTCCTGCCAGCGGGACTCGATCTCCGCCGCCAGCGCGGCGCTGTACCGGAACGGCTCGGTGGCGGCCTCGGCCGCGCCGGACGCAGGGGTCGTCTCGCTCATGGTCCTTCAAGCTCCATCGATGTCAGTTGGCGAACCGCGCGGCGCGGCCGTCCCGTGGGCCCGCCCCTCGGCGCGGCCGCGGACGGGCCGGGCACGGGGCATGGGGGCGGAGAAACAAAGCGGAAAAACAAAAAAGCCCCTCGCAGGAGGGGACGCCACGCCGACTCCGGCACCGCCCGTGGGCTCAGCCGGTCCTGGTCAGCGCGGCCGGCTAAGGAGCAGGCGCACGGTTCGCATGGGCTCAGGGTACCGCAAGCGGCTCGACGGCCTCCCTGGCATTACCCCGCCCCCGCCCGAGGGCCCCTCCCCGGCACTCCCCCGTCCCCGCCCGAGGGCCCCTCCCCGGCACTCCCCCGGCCCCGTACGAAACCCCCGTCAACGCCCCTGCCAAGGCCCCCCGGCAGCGCCCACACCAAGCCCCCCGCCGTGCCCCCGCCAAGGCCCCCGGGGCCTACGCCCCCACCCGCCCCGCCGCGTCGAAGTCCCGCAGCGCCCGGGCCAGCCGCTCGGACTGCATGCCCGCCGCCAGCCCGCGCGCCAGCTCCGCCGTGCGCGCCGCCTCCCGCCGGTCGCCGAGCCGCCGGTGGGTCTCGGCGAGGCGCACCATCAGCAGCGCCTTGGTCCGTGCTCGCCCCGGCCCGAGCCCGGCGACGGCCTCGGCGAGCTGCGCCTTGGCCATCCGGTGCCGGCCGAGCGCGAGCCGCCCCTCGCCCACCATCCCGGCCAGGCAGGCCCGGGCCTCCTCGGCGCCGGGCACCCCGTCGAGTTCGGCGAAGGCCCGGGCGGCGGCGTCCTCGGCCTGCTCGGCCTCGCCGCGGCGGCCGTGCGCGCGGGCGATCCGGCCGAGCTGGCGGGCCCGGCCGGTGGGGCTGAGTGCCTCGCCGTGGCTGTCGAGGGCGGCGCTGAGCGCGGAGACGGCGTCCAGGCCGCGCCCGCCGGCGCCCTGGGTGGCGAGGACGACCAGCGCGCCGAGCACGGCGACGCCGAGCCGGACGTCGCCGCTGACGTGCGCGGCGCGCAGCGCGGCGACGAAGGCCCGCTGGGCGGCGGCGTCGTGGCCGAGGTCGTAGGCGGCCCAGCCGGCCAGCCGGGCGAGCCTGCTGGCCGTGCCGTACAGCTCGCGGCCGAGCCGTTCGTCGTACGCGCCGAGTTCCAGCAGCTTGGCCAGCATGGCGAGTTCGGCCCGGGTGGGGCCGAGGACGAGGCCGCCGCCGCAGGAGCGTTCGAGGCGCTGCTTGCTGCGGTAGGAGAGTCCGAGGTCGCCGACCAGCGAGGGGTCGACGCGCAGCGCGCCCTCGCCGCCGCCGACCGGCGGGGGCGAGGTGCTGAGGCGTTCGGCGGCCTGGTCGAGGTCGGCGCTGCGGAACAGGTCGGTGAGCCGGACGGGCCCGGCGTCGGTGGCGGCCTCGCGCAGCGCGGTCTGCGCGGTGTCGGCGGTCCACGCGTCGCTGAGCAGCCCGGGCGAGAGGATCTTGGCGCCTCGGTGGCCGCCCATCCGGCCCCACAGCTGCTCGTAGGTGACGGCGATGCCGAGGGTGCGGCTGAGCACCTCGCAGACCGCCTGGTCGTGCGGGCTGCGCGGCACCATGCCGCGGTCGCGCCACTTGTACGGGGCGGTGGAGCTGATCGCCAGGCCCGGCGGCAGGGCCAGGCTGACCTCGCGGGCCAGCCGTTCCGGGCTCCAGCCGAGCTGGTGCAGTATCCGGGCCAGCTCCTCGTTCCGCCTTCGCTGCAGATCGGCCATGGGACGACGGTAGCGGGATTCGCGGCCCGGGCGCCGGTGGCATGCACACACCTGGACACAACGGCGAAGGGCCGCCTCCCACATCGGGAGGCGGCCCTTCAACCACTGTGGAGCTATGGGGAATTGAACCCCAGACCTCTTGCATGCCATGCAAGCGCTCTACCAACTGAGCTATAGCCCCTTGACCTGCGATGTCACCGTGGTTCCGGTTCGTTTCCGTCCGTTTCCCTCGGCGACATCGACTACTTTACACGGTCCCGGGCGTGCTCCTGAAATCCGTTTCCCGCGGCCGGGCCGGACCGGGGCGCGGCCCGGCCCGGGCGCCGTCCCGTCAGCCCTTCGCCGCGCCCGCCCGCCGGCTGCGCGACGCGAAGCCGACCCCCACCAGCACCATGACGGCGTTGACCGCCAGGGTGACCAGCACCGCGTGCCCCGAGTCGGCGGCCGGCGCCGGCAGGTCCACCTGCCCGAGGAACACCGAGCCGAGGGCCGCGACCCCGACCACCTGCCCGAGCTGCAGGACGGTCACCGTCACCCCGCTGGCGTCGGCCGCGTCCTCGGGCGCCACGTGCGCGAGCGCCCGGGCGAACAGCGGCGCGTACGTGCAGCCGGCGGCGAGGCCGAGCGCGCCCGTCTCCGCGAGCACCAGCGGCCCGGTGTCGGCGCCGCCGCCGAGCAGCAGCCCGAGCACCAGGTAGCCGCCCCCGAGCAGCGCCCCGGCGAGCAGCGGCAGCACCCCGTGCAGCCGGGCCGGCAGCCTGTGCCAGCGCAGGCTGCCCAGGCCGAAGCCGATCGCGACGGGCGCCGAGCAGAGCCCGGCCTCCAGCGCGCCGTGGCCGAGGGCCGCCTGCTGGTGCAGGGCGAAGGTGAACATGAAGCCCGCGTAGGCGGCCATCACCGTGAACAGCGCGGCCACGGCCGGGCGCAGCCCGGGGGCCCGCAGCACCCGCGCGGGGATCAGCGGCTGCCCCCCGCGCCGGGCGACGCCGCGCTCGACCGCCACGAAGAGGCCGAACACCAGCACGCTGCCCGCGAGCGCCGCCCAGCCCCAGTCCGGCCAGCCGAGTTCGCGGCCGAGCACCAGCGGCACCACCAGCAGGCCGAGC
The DNA here is from genome assembly GCF_049543595.1 of Kitasatospora sp. NPDC094028. Taxonomy (NCBI): domain Bacteria; kingdom Bacillati; phylum Actinomycetota; class Actinomycetes; order Kitasatosporales; family Streptomycetaceae; genus Kitasatospora; species Kitasatospora sp. NPDC094028. The sequence goes on from NZ_JBMVFA010000026.1 coordinate 77,338, forward strand.
GCGGTGGCCAGTGCCACCAGGCCGGGGAGGTCGAAGCCGCGCGAGGCGTCGCCGGGCAGCCGCGGCAGCAGCCGGGCGCCGGCGGCCAGCAGCACCAGCCCGATCGGCACGTTGACCAGGAACACCGGCCGCCACCCGGTGCCGAACAGGTCGGCACTGACCAGCACTCCGCCGAGCACCTGCCCGGCCGCGACGGCCACGGCCAGCACCGCCGAGTAGAGGCCGATCGCGCGGGTGCGGGCGGCACCGGTGAAGGTGCGCTGCAGCAGGCTCATCACCTGCGGCACCATCACCGCCGCCCCGGCGCCCTGGAGCAGCCGGAAGGCGATCAGCCAGCCGGTGCTCGGGGCGAGGCCGCAGGCCAGCGAGGTGGCGGTGAAGCCGGCCAGGCCCGCCTGGAACAGCCGGCTGTACCCGTACCGGGCGCCGAGCCGGGCACCGGTGATCAGCAGCACCGCGTAGGCGATGGAGTACCCGGCGATCACGAGTTGCAGGGCGGCGCCGGAGGCGCCCAGGTCGGTGCGGATGGTGGGCACCGCGACGTTGACGATGGAGCCGTCGAGCACGGCCATGAACTGCCCGCACAGGACGAGCGCGAGGAGCAGCCCGGGCCGGACGGCCGGGGCCGCGCCGGGGCCCGCCGCCACGCCGGGCCGGGTCTGAAGGTCGGTCATGGCCGCCAGCCTGCGGGCGGGCCGGTACCAGTGGTTAGAGCCTGCTGATCCTGGTACTGCCGGCACCTGTCTCGCCCGCGCGCCCTGCGGCACGATGGAGTCCATGACCGTCCTGGAGGAACTCCCCGCCGCGGCGGCCGGCCGCGGCCACCGCCGCACCGAGCTGGCCCGCTTCCTGAAGGCCTGCCGGGCGCGGGTCACCCCCGAGGACGTCGGCCTGCCGCCCGGGCTGCGCCGCCGCACCCCGGGGCTGCGGCGCGAGGAGGTCGCGCAGCTGGCCGGGGTCGGGGTGACCTGGTACACGTGGTTGGAGCAGGGGCGGCCGATCAACGCGAGCGAGCAGGTGCTGGTGGCGGTGGCCCGGGCGCTGCGGCTGGACGGCACCGAGCAGCAGCACCTGTTCCGGCTCGCCGGGATGGAGCCCTCACCGCTCGCGCAGCCGGACGCGCCGGAGCTGAACCCGTCGATCCAGGTGATCCTGGACTCGCTCGCCCCGCTTCCGGCGGCGGTCTCCAACACCCGGTTCGACGTGCTGGGTTTCAACCCGCCCTACCGCTCGCTGTTCGGCACCGAGCGGATGCGCCCGGCCCACGGGGCCTACTTCAACAGCCTCTGGTGCATGCTGACCTCGCCGGAGTGCTGCAACCCGTGCGAGAACCCGGATGAGACGCTGCCCCGGATGGTGGCGGTGCTGCGCTCGGCGTACGGCAAGCACGTCGGCGAGCCGGTCTGGGAGGCGCACGTGCAGCGGCTGTCGGCGGGCAGCGAGGTGTTCCGGGAGCTGTGGGCCCGCCAGGAGGTGGCGCCGCCGCACACCCTGCTGCGGATCTTCCGCCACCCGGTGCTCGGGGTGATGCGGCTGAACGCGACCTACCTGACGATGCCGGGCGTCCCGGAGTGCTACATCGTCGTGTACGTCCCGGAGGGCCCGTCCGACCGGGAGCTGGTCGAGCGGCTCAACTCCCTGGCGCCGGGCGGCTGGACGCACACCTGCACGCCGTAGGACCGCCGGGGCCACCGGGGCCACCGGCGGTCCGGAACGCCGGAAGGCCGCCACCCACCGGGTGACGGCCTTCCGAACTGCTGTGGAGCTATGGGGAATTGAACCCCAGACCTCTTGCATGCCATGCAAGCGCTCTACCAACTGAGCTATAGCCCCGCGACGCGGGCGACCCTGGATGCTTTCCACGACCGCCGATGCGGAGTGGAGCTATGGGGAATTGAACCCCAGACCTCTTGCATGCCATGCAAGCGCTCTACCAACTGAGCTATAGCCCCGCACTCACCGGATCTCCCGCTTCCCTTCCGGGCCGCGTTCCTTCCCTGCGAACGAGGAAGACTCTAGCTGGTCAGGGCCGGAACTGCGAAATCCGCTCCCCCGGGCCCCCGCTCCACCCCTGCCGCGCCCCCGCCGGCACCGCTCAGGTGTCGTCGCCGATGACCGGCTGCGGCAGCGTGCCCGCGTTGTGCTCCAGCAGTCGCCAGCCGCGCGCCCCCCGGCCGAGCACGGACCAGCAGCAGTTCGACAGTCCGCCGAAGCGCTCCCACACGGGCGCCTCCAGGCCGAGCAGCCGCCCGAGCATGGTGCGGATCGTCCCACCGTGGCTGACCACGACGAGCGTGCCGTCGTCCGGCAGCTTCTCGACGGCCTCCAGCACCACCGGTACCGAGCGGTCGGCGACCTCGGTCGCCAGCTCGCCGCCGCCGCGCCGCACCGGCTCGCCGGCCGCCCAGGCCGCGTACTCCTCGGGGTAGCGAGCACGGATCTCGGCGTTGGTCAGGCCCTGCCAGGAGCCCGCGTACGTCTCGCGCAGGCCCTCGTGGTGCTGCACGTCCAGCCCGGTGACCGCCGCGAGTTCCGCGGCCGTGCGCCGGGCGCGCTGGAGGTCCGAGGAGATCAGCAGGTCGGGCCGGAGCCCGGAGAGCAGCCGGGCCGCCCGCCGGGCCTGCTCGACGCCCTGCTCGGTCAGCTCGATGTCGGTCGTGCCCTGGAACCGCGATTCGAGGTTCCAGGACGTCTGACCGTGCCGCCAGAAGACGATGCGCGGGCCCCGCGCGGCCCGGCTCAGTGCAGGTCCTCGGGCTTGCCGAAGTCGTCGGCCGGGGCGACGGCGTTGCCGGCCTCGTCCGTGTGGGCGTCGGGGCGGTTGCGCGACTCGACGGCGTCGGCGGGCAGGGGCAGCTCGGGGCAGTCCTTCCAGAGCCGGTCCAGCGAGTAGAAGGAGCGCTCCTCGGAGTGCTGGACGTGGACGACGATGTCCAGGTAGTCGAGCAGGATCCAGCGGCCCTCGCGCTCGCCCTCGCGGCGCACCGGCTTGATGTCCAGCTGCTCGCGCAGCTGGTCCTCGATCTCCTCGGCGATCGAGCGGACCTGGCGGTCGTTGTTCGCGGAGGCGATCAGGAAGGCGTCGGTGATCGACAGCACCTCGCTGACGTCGAACGCGATGATGTTGTGCGCGAGCTTGTCGGCCGCGGCCTGGGCGGCGACGGTGATGAGCTGCTGGCTGTGGTCGGTGACGGTCACGGTGTTCTTCCGGATCGGCGGCTTGGGAGTGCCCCCGGCACTTGGCCGGGGGTCGCCTTCCAGGATCTCACGCCGCCCGGGCGCCCCCGGAACGCATTTCGGCCGGGCACCGGCGCCGACCGGGCGGCCAGGCGGACCGAGGGCCGCCCGGCCGGAACCGGCCTACTGGTTCTTCGGCGGCTGGTAGTCCCTGCCGAGCACGACCACCAGGTCCGCGTTCTGCGCGTCGCCGACCTTCTTCGCCGCCGTGTCCGGCAGCCCCAGGCTGGTCGCCAGCGACTTCGCCGCGGCCTGCCGGGCGTCGTCGGTGTAGCGGATCTCACTGGTGGCCTGCGGCGCCGTCTTCGAGCCGCCGGGGATGAAGGTCAGACCGGCGTTGGTGACCTGGACCTGGGCGGCGGCCGCCGCCTGGTCGTTGCCGGTGGCGTCCTGGATCGAGACCCGGGCCGGGGCCGAGTCGCCGGCGCCCGCGGACTTCACGGTGCCGCCCAGCACGTCCTTGACCTGCTTGCCCGCGGTGGCCTCGTCCAGCCCGCCGTCCGGCTTGACGGTCAGCGCGGCGGTCCCGAAGTGGCCGTCCTTGGCCTGCTGGGCGAGCTGGACCAGCACCCCGGCGAGGGCGTCCTCGGGCAGCGAGGGGTCGAGCACCGCGTTCATCCGGTGCACGTCGTCCTTGGCGTCCTTGAACTCGGTCGGCATGGTGCGCACCACCGCGTCCATGACCTGCCCGAACCGGGCCAGCTGGGCGTCCCGGTTCTCGCCCTGCGCCTGCAGGGTGGCGTACGCGACCGCGGCCTTGCCGTTGAGCAGCACGTTCTTGCCGGCCGGGGACAGCTGCTTGCCGGCGGCGTCCTTGGTCTCGGCGTTGGCGTCCACCCGGATGCCGCCGAGCTGGGAGACCAGCAGTTCCAGGTACGGGGTGTCCAGCCGCCAGGTGCCGGCGACCGGGGCGCCGAGCACCGTGGACAGGCCGTCGCGGGTGGCCGAGGCGCCGATGCTGTCCATGGCCTGGCCGACCGTGGTCACCGGCGGGTCGCCGGGGCCGGGCAGTCGCAGGTTGTCGGGCAGCAGCAGCACGGTGCCCTTCTTGCCGCCGGTGTCGTCGACCAGCAGCGCGCTGGACACCTTGCCCTGCAGGTCGCGCAGGTGCACGACGTTGACCTGGCGGCCCCCGGCCGCGGCGGCCGCGGTCGGCTGGTCGCCGGAGAACCACAGGTACCCGCCGGTGCCGGCGGCCGCGAGCCCGACCACCACGCCGAGGGCGATCAGCCGGGTGCGCAGCTTGCGGCGCCGCTCGGCCCGCACCTCGCCGCGGGACTCGGTGAACTTCATCCAGTCGATGACGTCCTCGGACTCCTCCGTCTCCTCGTCGACGAAGGTGAACTCGCCGGTGGCGTACGAGTCCTTGGGCGCCCTGCTCCCGGCGCCCTTGCCGCCGCGCGCCCCGGCGACCTGCTCGGACGGCGGCTCGGCCTTGGCCGGCGCCGCCTCGCCGGCCGGGCGGGACGCGCCCCGGCGCGGCGGCGGCACGGCGGCGGGAGCGGGAGCGGGAGCGACCGGGGCGGCCTGCGGCTCCGGTTCCGGCCGGGCGACCACCGGAGCGGCCGGGGCGACGGGCGCGAGGGGCGCGGCCTGGTACGGCTGCTGGTGGCCCTCGTAGCCGTAGGACTGCTCCTGGTACCCGTACCCGCCCTGCTGGTAGGCCTGCTGGACCGGCTGCCCGTACGGGTCGTACTGCTCGTACGGCTGCTGCTGGTATCCCTGCTGGTGCGGCTGCTCGTACGCCTGCTGCTGGTACCCCTGCTGGTGCGGCTGCTCCTGGAAGCCCTGCTCCTGGTAACCGGCGGTGTACGTGCCCTGCCCGTAGACCGGCTGCCCGTACTGATCGTACTGCTCGTACGGCTGCTGCTCGTACGGCTGCTGCTGGTACCCCTGCTGGTGCGGCTGCTCGTACGCCTGCCGGTACTGCCCGGTGGACCAGTCCTCCGGCTGGTGGCCGCCGTTGCGATCACTCATGCGCCCGCTCCTGGGTCAGGTCCCGTGCGGGGCGTACAGCGCCCGCTTGTCGATGTAGCGGACCACGCCGTCCGGGACGAGGTACCAGACCGGCTCGCCCTTGGCGACCCGGTTGCGGCAGTCCGTGGAGGAGATGGCCAGCGCCGGGACCTCCACCAGGGAGACCCCGCCCACCGGAAGCCCGGCGTCCGAGAGAGTGTGCCCCGGGCGGGTGCATCCGATGAAGTGGGCCAGCGAGAAGAGTTCGTCGGAGTCGCGCCAGGAGAGGATCTGGGCGAGCGCGTCGGCGCCGGTGATGAAGAACAGGTCGGCGTCCGGGTGCATGGCGTGCAGGTCGCGCAGGGTGTCGACGGTGTACGTCGGGCCCTGGCGGTCGATGTCGATCCGGCTCACCGAGAACTGCGGGTTCTCCGCGGTGGCGATGACCGTCATCAGGTAGCGGTCCTCGGCCGGGGTGACCCGCCGGTCGCTCTTCTGCCAGGGCTGCCCGGTGGGGACGAAGATCACCTCGTCCAGGTGGAACGCGCTCGCCACCTCACTGGCGGCGACCAGGTGGCCGTGGTGGATCGGGTCGAAGGTGCCGCCCATCACGCCGAGGCGCTTCTTCACCGGTTCCGGTCCGCCGGGATTCCCGGCCTGCTCTCCCATGCCGACACACCTTACGCGACGCCCGTTACGGGGCGGGAGCGCCGGGGTCGGGGGCCCCGCGGACACACGCGAGGGAGCGGCCGGCCGCCGGCCGGGCGCTCCCCGAGGGGCTCCAGGGGCCGGTTCAGCGGTCCTTGTTGAAGCGGGTGACGATGAAGAGCAGGAGCAGCAGGATGAACAGCGCGGCGCCGCCCGTCAGCGCCGGGTTCAGGCTGTCGTGGTTGCCCCCCTCGCCACCCTCGGCGAGCAGGTTCAGAACGGGGAGTGCGGCAGTGTTCATGGTCGGCGGGACCTTCTCGGCTCGGGGGAACGGACCTGGGGGTTGCTCCGGGCCGGTGAGGGCCCACCGTCATCGTACGGGGGGTCACACGGCAACCGCTCGGCGGCCCACCGCCGCTGACCGGACGTGAGCGACGTGGCAGGGGGCGGGGCCGGGAGGGGCGTCCTAGTTGCCGCGGAAGGCCTTGGCCATGATCCAGACCAGCAGGCCGATCCCGACGAAGGACCCGACCACGATGATCCGCAGGAACAGGCCCGGTCCGGCGTCGTCGGAGATGGGCGCGGCCAGGCTGACAAGCGCGTCGGTGGACATCTGCGGGGCTCCTCGAACTCTCGGTACCGCGGCCGGGTCCGGTCTCGGTTCTCCAGGGCAATCAGGGTAAACCGGCCTCACACCCGCGCCTGTCACCGGCCCCTGCGCGCCGCCTCCCGCCGGCCCGTCCGCCGCCTCCCGCGCGCGCTCCGCACACCCACCGACCGCCCCGGTCCGGGCCGACGCCCCGCGCGTACGCTGACTCCGGGGACGAGTACGCAACCGCGAGCGTTGCACAGTCAGTCGTCACAGGCGAAGAGCAGCGGGGGCCGGCCGTCGAGCCGGGGCCGCCGTCGACCAGGAGGTACTCAGACCCATGACCCACAGTTTCGAGAAGACCCCGAGCCGGCGCCGCCAGCGCTTCCCCGAGATCTCCACCCGCGCCTGGGAGCACCCGGCCGACCGCTCCGCCCTGGTCGCGCTGCGCAGGCTGACCGGCTTCGACGACGTGCTGAAGAAGCTGGCCGGGCTGGTCTCCGAGCGCGCGATCCGGCTGATGTTCCTGGCGACCGCCGTGAAGACCTCCGAGCGCCAGTTCCCCGAGCTGTACGGGATGGTCCGCGACGCCGCCTACGTGCTCGACCTCGACCAGGTCCCGGACCTGTACGTCAGCCAGGACCCGAACGTCAACGCGTTCTGCATCGGCATCGACACCCCGATCATCGTGGTCACCAGCGGCCTGGTCGAGCTGCTCGACGAGGAGGAGCTGCGCTCGGTCATCGGCCACGAGGTCGGCCACGCGATGTCCGGCCACGCCGTCTACCGGACGATGCTGCTGATCCTCACCAACATCGCCACCCGGATCGCCTGGGTGCCGCTCGGCAACCTGGCCATCACCGCGATCATCACCGCGCTCAAGGAGTGGTTCCGCAAGGCGGAGCTGTCCAGCGACCGGGCCGGCCTGCTCGCCGGGCAGGACCTGCACGCGTCCATGCGGGCCCTGATGAAGCTGGCCGGCGGGCACAACCTGGGCGAGATGAACGTGGACGCGTTCCTGGAGCAGGCCGAGGAGTACGAGCGGGCCGGGGACCTGCGCGACGGCGTCCTCAAGCTGCTCCAACTGCTGCCGCAGACGCACCCGTTCGCCGTGGTGCGGGTCGCCCGGCTGAAGAAGTGGGCGGAGAGCGACGAGTACCGCTCGATCCTGGCCGGCGCCTACCCGCGCCGCACGGACGACCCGAACGCCTCCGTCTCCGAGCAGTGGAAGGCCGCCGCCGAGCACTACACGACCTCGGTGAAGGAGAGCAAGGACCCGCTGATGGGCCTGCTGCGGGACGTCGCGGGCGGCGCCGTGAACGTCGGCGGCAAGCTGCGCGACACCTTCACCGGCGGCGGCTCCCGGAGCGGCTCCGCCGACCGCCCGTCCGACCGCGACGACAAGTAGCCCCTCACCGCCGCGAGGAACGGCCGGCGCCCGCCCGGGCGCCGGCCGTCGCCGTGTCCGCACCCCCTCAGCTCCCCGCCAGCACCCCGCACACCTGCCAGGCCGGGTGCCCGTGGTCGCCCGGGTCGACCGGCGAGGGCGGCGGGACGGGCGCGGCCGCGCCGCCCTGCGGGCCGGCCAGCACCGGCTGCAGGAAGCCCGCCATCGAGACGGCGCAGGGCTGCGGCCCGGCCTGCAGCACCGAGTCCACCAGCCGCAGCTGGGCCTGTGAGAGGTCGATCCGGTCGAACTCGAAGGTCAGCTGCCGGCGCACCGACTCCAGGGTGACCGGCGCCCCGGCCGGGGCGCCGGCCGGCTTCAGCGCGTAGACGAAGGTGTGGTCGGTGGTGATCTGCAGCGTGCCGGCGTCCGACTCGTCGACCCGCATCGCCCCGGCCACCTTCACGGTGTCGGAGGCCAGCGCGACCCGCGCCGGGTCGAAGCGCACCACCCAGCCGGTCAGCGCGTGGTGCCGGTCGTCCACCGGCTGGGCCGTGCTGGCGTCGAACTGGGCCTGCTCACCGGGCGTGACGAAGGCCCGGACGTCCGCCGTGGCGCCCTGGACGAGCGCGGCCGGCGCCAGCGAGGACGCGACCAGGTAGCGCTGGACGGTGTCGAGCGCCTTGGTCACCTCGACCCGGCTGTAGTGCTCGGTGGCGGCCCCCGCCGGGGTGTTCAGCGCGAGCGTCCCGTCCCCGTACCCGGCCGGCAACGCCGCGAACGGCCTCGCCGGGTCGGCCACCGGCCGCACCGCCGAAGCCGGGCTCAACGCGACCAGGCTGACGGTCAGTTGACTGCCCTCGGGCCGGGCCGGGACACCCTTCGGGGAGCTGACGCCGAAGTACACGGCGGCCCCGAAGGCCAGCAGCACGATCAGCAGCAGGGCCAGCGCCTGCCGGGGCACGGTGCCCAGCGGGCCGAGCCGCACCCGTGGCCGGGTGGCCCGGCCGAACGCGCCCGACAACCGCTCGCGGGCCGACAGCTCCTGGATCCGGGCAGCCCGGACGAACGATTCGTCGAACACGACGGACCGGTACTCGTCCTCGTTTCCGGAACCGCCCTCGGGCGCACCCTCGGGAGGCTCGCGCGGGTCACCCATACCACCAGGGTAGGCCGTGCACCGGCGCCGCCACAGGGCCCCGGAGCGATTGCCCGGAACGCTCCGTGACCACCCGCCCCGGGCGTACGCCCCGGCGCCCGATCAACCCGCCGGAGCGGTGACCACCGGCGTCGGCTCGGCCGGAGCGGGCCGCGGGTCCACCCCCGCGCTGCTGCTGCCGGAGTCCGGGCGCCGGGGCGTCCCGGAGGAGCCGCCCACGCCCTGGTACACCGCCGCGACCGCGACCGCGACCAGACTCACGCCCATGATCACGGCCAGCACCCAGGCCACCGGCCGGTGCCAGCGCTGCTGGGCCACGTACCGGCCCCGCGAGCGCGCCGGATCGTAGCCGCGCCGCCCCCATCGCCGGGCCCGTCCGCCGGCTGCCCGGCCCGGGCCCGACCACGGATCGGGGTAGAGATGGTCCTCGTCGAGTCCGCTCGGGTACGGGCGCAGCTCCAGCGGCAGCCCGTCCGCTGCGGTGACGTCACAGCCCCAGCCCGGGCCCGCGGTGTCCGGCTCGAACCGGGCCTCGGCGGCGGCGAGTTGCCGCTCCTTGGCAGTCGGCTCGTGCACGGCGGCGGACCGGACGAAGGCCTCATCGAAGACCACGGTGGCGAACTCGTCGTCCGCATCACCGTGGTCGGCGCCGTCGGGGTACGGCAAGCCCCCCACATCCTCAGCCACGGATTCAGCGTATTACCGGCCGGGCGATTTGTCTGGGGCTCATCGCAGTTGGTCCTTCACACGTGTGACGGCCGCCGCCGCGGCCCCGCTCAGCGGGCGTCCGCGCCCCCGCCCACGGTCTGCGCCGCCTCGCCCCGCACGTGCCCGTCACCAGTGACGATGTACTTGGTGCTGGTCAGCTCCGGCAGGCCCATCGGGCCGCGGGCGTGCAGCTTCTGGGTGGAGATGCCGATCTCCGCGCCGAAGCCGAACTCACCGCCGTCGGTGAACCGGGTGGAGGCGTTGACGGCCACCGTGGTCGAGTCGACCAGCTGGGTGAAGCGCCGGGCGGCGGCCTGCGAGGTGGTCACGATCGCCTCGGTGTGGCCGGAGGACCAGCGGCGGATGTGCTCGACGGCGGCGTCCAGCGAGGGCACCACGGCCGCGGCCAGGTCCAGCGAGAGGTACTCGGCGCCCCAGTCCTCGTCGGTGGCCGGCACCACGGTGGCGGCGCCGCCCTCGGCGGCCTTGAGCACCGCCTCGTCGCCGTGCACCGTCACCCCGGCCTCGGCCAGCGCGGCCAGCGCGAGCGGCAGGAAGGCGTCCGCGACGTCCTGGTGGACCAGCAGCGTCTCGGCCGCGTTGCAGACGCTGACCCGCTGTGCCTTGGAGTTCAGCAGGATGCCGACCGCCATCGCCAGGTCCGTGTGCGCGTCCACGTACACGTGGCAGTTGCCGGTGCCGGTCTCGATCACCGGCACGGTCGAGCCCTCGACGACGGTGCGGATCAGCGAGGCGCCGCCGCGCGGGATCAGCACGTCGACCAGGCCGCGGGCGCGCATCAGCTCCTGGACGGAGTCGCGGCTCTCCCCCGGCACCAGCTGGACGGCGTCGGCCGGCAGCCCGGCCCCGGCCACGGCGTCCCGCAGCACCGCGACCAGCGCGGTGTTGGAGCGGTAGGCGGAGGCGGAGCCGCGCAGCAGCACCGCGTTGCCGGACTTCAGGCAGAGCGCGGCGGCGTCCACGGTGACGTTCGGCCGGGCCTCGTAGATGATGCCGACCACGCCGAGCGGCACCCGTACCTGCCGCACGTCCAGGCCGTTCGGCAGGGTGTAGCCGCGCAGCACCTCGCCCACCGGGTCGGGCAGGCCGGCCACGTCGCGCACGTCGGAGGCGATCGCGGCGATCCGCTCGGCGGTCAGCGTCAGCCGGTCGATCACCGACTCGGGCGTGCCGGCCTCGCGGGCCCGGGCCACGTCCTCGGCGTTCGCCGCGACGATCTCCGCGGCGCGCGCCACCAGGGCGTCCGCGACGGCCAGCAGCGCGGCGTCCTTCACCCGGCGCGGCAGCGGGGCGAGCACGGCGGCCGCCGTACGGGCGCGGCGCGCGGCGGCGAGGACGGGACTGTCGGCGGGGGCGAGGTCGCTGGTCATGCGACCCAGGGTAGCGACTGCACCGGGCCCGCCGAGCTGCCGTTTCGCCATCCGAACAGCGGGCCGCTAGTACGGGTGCACGCCGCCCGGCTGCGGCGGCGGATCGCCGAAGCCCTCCGCCACCCGCTTGTGGTACGTCGCCCGGTCGACCACCTCCAGCCCGACGATCTCCCACGGCGGCAGGCTCGCGGTCACCTTGTGCTCGCCCCACAGCCGCAGCGCGATCGCCGCCGCGTCGTGCAGGTCCCGGGCCTGCTCCCAGTAGCGGATCTCGGCGTGGTCGGCCGCGTAGCGGGCGGTCAGGAAGAACGAGTGGTCGTGCGCCAGCCGCTCCAGCGAGGCGCGCAGCGACGGCAGCGGGGTCGCCTGCCCGGCCACGCTCAGCACCACGTGCCACAGCCGGGCCTGCTCGGGCACGGTGGGCGGCCGCACCGCTTCCGCCTGCTGCGGCCGCAGCCTGCGCACCCCGGCGGGGCCCTGCGGCGGACCGGCCGGCTCGGCGGGCCCGTCCCCGCGCCCGCCGTCGATGCTGGTCAGCCGTCGGCCCGCCCCTGCGGTCAGCGCTGCGTCGTGCCTGCGTTCCACCGGCGGCCTCCTGTTCGGCGATCTCGTGTCGTCCCCGCGCCGACCGGACCCGGCCGACCGGTACGGCTGCGCCCCTCCTCGCCCGCGGCCGGGCCGCTCCCGCGCAGGGGCGGACCGCCGGCCGTACTCCGCCGATCGGCCGGGACCGATCGGCCGCGCCGCCGGCCCGCCGGCCGGTCAGCCGCGCAGAACGACCAGGTCGTCGCGGTGGACGACCTCGCGCTCGTACGCGGCGCCGAACTCCTGGGCCAGGTCGTGGGTGGACCGGCCGAGCAGGCGGGGCAACTCCCTCGCATCAAAGTTGACCAGTCCGCGAGCCACGATGTGGCCGTTTTCGGCAAGAAGGTCCACCGGATCACCCGCGGCGAAGTCCCCGTCGACCTTGACGACCCCGGCGGGCAGCAGCGAGGCGCCGCCGGAGACGACGGCCGCGACGGCGCCCGCGTCCAGGTGCAGGGCGCCGCGCGGGCTGCTCGCGTGGGCCAGCCAGAGCATCCGGTCGGAGCCGCGGCTGCCGGTGCGCTCGAACAGCGTGCCGGTGGGCCGGCCGGCCAGCGCGTCGGCGGCCTGGCTGGCGGCGGTGAGCACCACCGGGATGCCCGCGCCGGTGGCGATCCGGGCCGCCTCGACCTTGGTGACCATGCCGCCGGTGCCGACGCCGGCCTTGCCGGCGCTGCCGATCTCGATGCCGTCCAGGTCGTGCGGGCCGCTCACCCGCTCGATCCGGCTGGTGCCGGGGCGGGACGGGTCGCCGTCGTAGAGGCCGTCCACGTCGGAGAGCAGGACGAGCAGGTCGGCCCGGACGAGGTGGGCGACGAGCGCGGCCAGCCGGTCGTTGTCCCCGAACTTGATTTCGGCGGTGGCGACGGTGTCGTTCTCGTTGACGATCGGCATCGCGCCCATCGCCAGCAACTGGTCCAGCGTCCGGTAGGCGTTGCGGTAGTGGGCGCGCCGGCTGGCGTCCTCGGCGGTGAGCAGCACCTGGCCGACGCGGATGCCGTACCGGGCGAAGGAGGCGGTGTAGCGCGCGACCAGCAGGCCCTGGCCGACGCTGGCGGCGGCCTGCTGGCGGGCCAGGTCCTTGGGCCGCTTCTCCAGGCCGAGCGGGGCGAGCCCGGCGGCGATGGCGCCGGAGGACACGAGCACCACCTCGGGCGCGTCCGGGCGGGCGCGCACCTTGGCGAGCGCGTCGACCAGGGCGTCGACCCGGTCGGCGTCCAACCCGCCGGCGGCCGTGGTCAGTGAGGAGGAGCCGACCTTGACGACGATCCGCCGTGCGGTCAGCACCTCCTGCCGCAGTGCGTCCTGGCTCATCTCGCTGCTCGCCCTTCCGGTGTGGTGCGGGTACGGCCGGCCCCGGCCCGGCCGCCATCACCGAAATCTACGCGATCCGCGCAGGTCGCCGCCGGGGTGTTCCAGCCGCTGGACCGGCCGGGAAAGGATCCGAACACCGATCCGCCCGACTGGTATGGTCCCTGACCGAAAGCCATGTCGGGGGACGGCTTCTTGCCCGCTGGACCCATCGTCTTCGACGTTCCTGCCATCGGGCGGCGCCGCACTGGGCAGGCCGGAAACGGTTCGCGGCCACGCCCAGGAGAAAAGCGCCTCATGCGTTCGTACACCACGAAGCTGACCGTCGCCGCCCTGGCGGCGGCCACCGCCCTCTCGCTCGCGGCCTGCGGCCCGGACAACTCGGACGCCCCGGCCGGCGGCGCCTCGACCGGGGCGGCCCCGGCGCCGACCAGTGCGGCCCCGGGTGCGGCCACCGGCGGTGCGGCCGGCGGCTCGACCGCGGCCCCCTCGGGCGCGGCCACCGGCGGTGCCGCCGCGGGCGGCGCCGGTACGGCCGGCGCGGCGGGCGGCGGTGCCGGTGGCGGCAAGCTGCCGCAGGCCGGCACCTCGGTGAAGTTCGGCCAGCCGGCCACCGTGGACTTCGCGGACAAGACCTCCAACTCCGCCGCGAAGCTGGAGATCACCGTCACCGGCGTCCAGCCCGGCTCGGTCAAGGACTTCCAGGACGCCAAGGCCCCCACCACCGGCCTGGACGGCCGCGCGATCTTCTACGTCAGCTGGACCGTCAAGAACCTCGGGGACTCCAAGCTGACCTTCAGCGCCCCGGACTCCAAGTTCAAGGTGATGGACGCCGGCGGCAACCTGGGCATGTTCAACAACCCCACCAGCTCGACGCCGGTCGCCAAGTGCTCGACCCCGAGCTGGTCCGGCGCCACCAAGGGCGTCGCCTTCAAGGGCTGCGACATCGTCACCTTCGCCGCGGGCGCCACCCCGGCGTTCGTCGGCTTCGGCGACTCCAGCGACCCGACCAAGGTCCAGGCCGCCTGGACGAAGTGACGCCGCGTCAGCACGGAAACGGCGAACGGCCCCGCCACCTGCGGAAGGTGGCGGGGCCGTTCGCTACTCGCCCGCTCAGTGGTCCTCGTCGTCGCCCTCGACGGCGGCCTGCCGGCCGCTGGAGAGCGCCTCGAAGGCGAGGAACTCGGCCTCGGCCGCGTCCCGGCCCTTCTGCTTCTCGCGGCGGCGGTCGACCGCCGGGCGCTGGGTCTCCATGCGGTGGTCCTCGCCACGGCGGCCGAGCATCTCGGCGCCGGCGGCCATGGTCGGCTCCCAGTCGAAGACGACGGCGTTCTCGTCGGGGCCGATGATGACGGTGTCACCCTCGTGCGCCCCGACCTTCCACAGCTTCTCCTCGACACCGAGGCGGGCCAGCCGGTCGGCGAGGTAGCCGACCGCCTCGTCGTTGGAGAAGTCGGTCTGGCGGACCCAGCGCTCCGGCTTGACGCCGCGGATGCGGTAGGCGCCGTCCTCCTCCTCGATGGTGAAGCCCGCGTCGTCGACGGCGGTGGGCCGCAGCACGATCCGGGTGGACTCCTCGACCGGCTTGGCGGCGCGCGCCTCGGCGACGATCCCCGCCAGCGCGAAGCTCAGCTCGCGCAGGCCCTTGCGGGAGGCGGCGGACACCTCGAAGACCCGGTAGCCGTGCTCCTCCAGCGAGGCGCGGGTGAGGTCGGCGATGTCCTGGCCGTCCGGCACGTCCACCTTGTTGAGCGCGACCAGGCGCGGGCGGTCGTCCAGGCCGCCGTACTCGGAGAGCTCGGCCTCGATGGTCTCCAGGTCGGTCAGCGGGTCGCGGCCGGGCTCCAGGGTGGCGCAGTCCAGCACGTGCACCAGCACCGAACAGCGCTCGACGTGCCGCAGGAACTCCAGGCCGAGGCCGCGGCCCTGGCTGGCGCCCGGGATCAGGCCGGGCACGTCGGCGATGGTGTAGACGGTGTCGCCGGCGGTGACCACGCCGAGATTGGGGATCAGGGTGGTGAACGGGTAGTCCGCGATCTTCGGCTTGGCGGCGGAGAGCACCGAGATCAGCGAGGACTTGCCGGCGCTCGGGTAGCCGACCAGCGCGACGTCGGCGACGGACTTGAGCTCCATCACGATGTCGCGGGCCTCGCCGGGCTCGCCGAGCAGGGCGAAGCCGGGGGCCTTGCGGCGGGCCGAGGCGAGCGCGGCGTTGCCGAGGCCGCCGCGGCCGCCCTGGGCGGCGATGAAGCTGGTGCCGTGGCCGACGAGGTCGGCGAGCACGTTGCCCTTGCGGTCCAGCACGACGGTGCCGTCCGGCACCAGCAGGACGAGGTCCTCGCCGTCCGCGCCGGTGCGGTTGCCGCCGGCGCCGGGCTTGCCGTTGGTGGCCTTGCGCTTGGGCGAGTGGTGGTACTCCAGCAGGGTGGTGACCTGCGAGTCCACGGTGAGGATGACGCTGCCGCCCTCCCCGCCGTTGCCGCCGTCCGGGCCGCCGAGCGGCTTGAACTTCTCGCGGTGCACGGAGGCGCAGCCGTGGCCCCCGTTACCCGCGGCGACGTGAAGTTCGACGCGGTCCACGAAGGTGGTCATGGGTGTGCCTCCAGTGCGCGAGAGTCTGCTTGCTACCTGCGTAAAGCGCGAAGGGTGGACCGGAGAATTCCGGCCCACCCTTCAGTGTGAGTCGTCAGACGACTCGGGAGTCCGCGGGGACTCAGGCCTCGACGGCCACGATGTTGACGACCTTGCGGCCGCGACGGTTGCCGAACTGCACCGCACCGGCGGTCAGCGCGAACAGGGTGTCGTCGCCACCACGGCCGACACCGGCACCCGGGTGGAAGTGGGTGCCGCGCTGGCGGACGAGGATCTCGCCGGCGGAGACGACCTGGCCGCCGAAGCGCTTCACGCCGAGGCGCTGGGCGTTCGAGTCACGGCCGTTACGAGTAGAGCTTGCGCCCTTCTTGTGTGCCATTTTTCGCTATCCCCTTACTTGCTGACCGAGTCGATGCTCGTGATGCGCACCGCGGTGTGCTGCTGACGGTGACCCTGACGACGGCGGTAGCCGGTCTTGTTCTTGTAGCGCAGGATGACGATCTTGTCACCCTTGGTCTGGTCGACGACCTCGGCGTGAGCCTTGACGCCGGCCAGGACCCACGGGTCGGAGGTGACGGCCTCGCCGTCGACGACCAGGATGGTCGAGAGCTCGACCGAGTCACCCGGCTTGGCCTCGATACGGTCGATCTCCAGCACGTCGCCGACGGCGACCTTGTGCTGGCGGCCGCCTGCGCGAACGATCGCGTACATGCGGTACCTGCTTTCCTTGCTCGGTCGGAACCCCCGACGCCAGCCACCTGGGTACGGACACAGGAGCCTCTCCCCTCGGCACCGCGCGGACGCGGCCACTCCGGGAAGGTGATGTGCTCGGGAGCGTGGCGTAGACACGCCAGTGGTCAAGAATACGGACCGGCCGCCCGAGGGGCAAACCGGCCCGTACGGCCCGGGGCGGAACCTCGTCCGCCCCGGGCGTGGGCACTACTCGGCCGCCGTATCACCCTCGGCGGCCGCGGCCTTCTTGGCCGCCGCGCTCGTCCGCTTGGTCGCGGTCTTGCGGGCGGTGGTCTTCTTGGCCGCCGCGGTGGTCTTCTTGGCGGCGGTCTTCTTCGCGGCGGTCTTGCGGGCGGCCCGCTTCTTCGGGGCCGGCGCCTCCTCGGCCGGGGCCTCCTCGGCGGCGGCCTCGACGGGCGCCTCCGCCGGAGCCTCGGCCGGGGTCTCGACGACCACGGCCTCCGCGACGGCGACCGGCTCGGCCGGCTCCTCGGCGGTCTCGACGGCGCTCTCGGCGGCCTGCAGGGCCGCCTCCAGCGCCGCGTCGGCCTTCGCCTGCAGCACCACGATCTCGGCGCCCTGCGGCGAACCGGCCGGAGCCGTCGCCTTGCGCACCGCGCGGCGGCGCGGCCGGGCCGCCGGAGCGGCCGCCGGCTCGGCGGGCGCCTCGACCACGGCCTCGACGACGGCCTCCACCACCGGCGCCTCGACGACCTCGGCCTCGGCGGCCGGCGCCTCGACACCCGGGACCTCCAGGGCCAGCTGGCCCTCGATCTCCTCGCGCACCGGCTCCGCGGCCTCGACCTCGGCCTCGACGGCCTCGACCAGCACGGTCTCGACGGCCTGCGGCTCCTCGTGGCCCGCCCCGCCCTTGCCCCGGCGACGGCGCTTGCCGCCGCCCGAGCCCGCCTCGACCGCGGCCGGGGCGTGGTTGTGGACGTGCGCGCTCGGCTGCTCCATGTGCACGATCACGCCGCGCCCGTTGCAGTGCACGCAGGCCTCGGAGAAGGACTCCAGCAGGCCCTGGCCGACCCGCTTGCGGGTCATCTGGACCAGGCCCAGCGAGGTGACCTCGGCCACCTGGTGCTTGGTCCGGTCCCGGCCCAGGCACTCCAGCAGACGGCGCAGCACCAGGTCCCGGTTGGACTCCAGCACCATGTCGATGAAGTCGATCACGATGATGCCGCCGAGGTCGCGCAGCCGCAGCTGGCGCACGATCTCCTCGGCCGCCTCGATGTTGTTCCGGGTGACCGTCTCCTCCAGGTTGCCGCCCTGGCCGACGAACTTCCCGGTGTTGACGTCGATGACGACCATCGCCTCGGTGCGGTCGATCACCAGCGAACCGCCGCTGGGCAGCCAGACCTTGCGGTCCAGCGCCTTCATCAGCTGCTCGTCGATCCGGTAGGTGGCGAACACGTCCACCTCGGAGGTCCACCGCTGGAGCCGCTCGGCGAGGTCCGGGGCCACGTTGGAGACGTACTCGTGGATGGTCGACCACGCCTCGTCGCCGGAGACGATGACCTTGGTGAAGTCCTCGTTGAAGATGTCGCGGACGACCCGGACGGTCATGTCCGGCTCGCCGTACAGCAGCGCCGGGGCGTTGCCGGTCGCGGCCTTCTTCTGGATGTCCTCCCACTGCTGCTGCAGCCGCTGGACGTCGCGGGTCAGCTCCTCCTCGGAGGCGCCCTCGGCGGCGGTGCGCACGATCACGCCCGCGTCGTCCGGGACGATCTTCTTGAGGATCTGCTTCAGGCGCGCCCGCTCGTTCTCGGGCAGCTTGCGCGAGATGCCGGTCATCGAGCCCTCGGGCACGTACACCAGGTAGCGGCCGGGCAGCGAGATCTGGCTGGTCAGGCGGGCGCCCTTGTGGCCGATCGGGTCCTTGGAGACCTGCACCAGCACGGACTGGCCGGACTTCAGCACCGACTCGATCCGGCGCGGGCCGCCGTGGCCCAGCGCACCGAAGTTGACCTCGCCGGCGTACAGCACGGCGTTGCGACCCTTGCCGATGTCGACGAACGCGGCCTCCATCGACGGCAGCACGTTCTGGACCTTGCCCAGGTAGACGTTGCCGACGTACGAGGTGGCCTGCTCCTTGTTGACGTAGTGCTCGACGAGCACGCCGTCCTCCAGGACGCCGATCTGGGTGCGCTGGCCGTTCTGGCGCACCACCATGACGCGCTCGACCGACTCGCGGCGGGCCAGGAACTCGGCCTCGGTGATGATCGGCACCCGGCGGCGGCCCAGCTCGCGGCCCTCGCGGCGGCGCTGCTTCTTCGCCTCCAGACGGGTCGAGCCCTTGATGGACTGCACCTCGTCCGGGTCGAACGACGGCTCGGTGGAGCGGCGGCGCGGCTCGCGCACCTTCACCACCGTGCGGACGCCGTCCTCGGTGGTCTCGGCGGTCTCGACGGCGCCGGCCTCACCGCTGCGGCGGCGACGGCGGCGGCGACGGCGCGACGAGGACAGGCCGGCGGCCAGGTCGTCGTCCTCGTCGCCCTCCTCCTCGAAGCCCTCGGCCGGCTCCTCGGCGGCGGGCTGCTCGACGGTCTCGGCGGCCTCGAACTCCTCGGCCTCGCCACGGCGACGGCGGCGGCCGCCCCGGCGGCGACGGCGGGACGGACGGCCGTCCTCCCACTCGTCCTCGGTCTCCGGACCGGCGGCGGGCGCCTCGACGACGGCCTCGACGGCCTGGACCTCGGCCACCGGCGCCTTCACGGCGGCGGCCTTCGCGGGGGCCTTCGTCGCGGCGGCCTTCGCGGCGGGGGCCTCGGCCGGGGCCGCGGCGGCCCGCTTGCGACGGGTCGGCTCCACCCGGGTGCGGACCCGGCGGCGGCGGCCGACACCGCTGTACTCGAACTCGTCCTCCTCCTCGCGGTCGACGGCGACCGGGGCCTCCACCTCGGCCGGAGCCGACACCGGGGCCGGCGCGGCGGCCTGCTGCGGCGCAGCCGCGGCGGGGGCGGCGGTGAACGGGGCCGGCTCCTGGAACACCGGGGCCTGGAAGACCGCGGTGGCCGGGCGGACGGCGCGGCGGCGCGAGCGGTGCGGCGGCTCGGCCTCGACGGCGGGGGCCGCGGCGGCCGGGGCGGGCTCGACGGCGGCGGGCTGCTCGACGGCGGCCTCCTCCTCGGGCTCCTCCTCGACGGCGGGCTCCTCGGCCACCGGCTCCTCGACGACCGGCTCCACGACCGGCGCGGCCTCGACCACGCGACGGCGGCGGGCCCGGCGGGCCGGGGCGGCCGGGGCCTCCTCGGCCACCGGCTCGGCGACGGGGGCGGGCGCGGCGGGCTCCTCGACGGCGGGCGCGGCGGGCTCCTCGGCCGCCACGACCGGCGCCTCGGCCCGCTTGCGGGTCCGGCGGGCCCGCACGGGCTTCTCCGCCTTCTCCTCGCTCTTCTCCTCGGCCTTGGCGGCCTTCTCGGCCTTCGCCTCGACCGGCTGCTCGGCGGCGTCCGGCGCGGTGACCACGATCGCGGTCGCCTCCGGCGCCCCGGCCGGGGCCTCGGCACGCTTGCGGGTCCGGCGCGCCCGGACGGGCTTCTCGGCCGCCGGGGCCGGCTCCGCCTCCGGAGCCCGCTCAGCGGGCGCCTCGGCCGGGACGACCGTCTCGGCCGTCTCGGCGGCGGCGCCCTGCGGCGCACCGGCCGGGCGGGACACCGCCCGGCGACGGCGGCGCGGCGGCGCGGCGGCCGCGCCCTCGCCGGTCGCGGTGGTCTCGTTGTGTTCCGTGGCCGCAGACTGCTGCGGATCGGTGTTCTCGAGCATGCGGGTGGATCTCCCGTCAGGCCCCCGGGCTCCAGGTCCGGGCACGGCACGGCACCGGTGGGCGGCCGGCATCGCGAGGATGCTCGGGCCGGACCCTTTCACGGTGCCACCGCGCGGACACGAAGCCGCACAGGGGCTCGTAGTCTCGCTCGGCGCCCCGCGCTTAGGCGGGGTGTCGAAAGTCTTCTGGTCTGACCAGTCTTCTGAGGTTTTCGCAAGCTGCGCCGTCCCCGGTCCCGGGTGGCTCCCGGACGGGGCGCCCGGGCTCGCCGACCGTCCTGGTCGGCGGCCCCGAGTGGCCGGCCTGTGCTGCGACGACGCTCGCTCCCCTGGGGAGCCGCGGGAACCTGGAGGACCTTCGGGCCCAGTGAGTCACTGGACCCGGCCCCCGCCCGCTAGGCGGACGCGGTAGCGCGCGGCCCGGCAGCCGGCTCCGAGCCGGTCGGGGCCGCGGCGCGGTCGAGCGCCAGCGGGTCGGTCACCGTGCCGGCCCCCTCGTCGAGCGGCCCCTGCGCCAGCCTGGTCACCTCTGCGGGGACCGGCGGCGCCAGGTCGGCCGTCGCACGGAGACCGGACAATACGTCGTCGGGTCGTACGGCGGGTGTGGCGTGTCGTACTACCAGGCGCAGTATCGCACAGGGACGGCCGGTCCGAACATCGCGCCCCGTCCCGGCACCCGCCTGCGCACCGTCGCCGACCTGCGGCGGGACGACCTGCAGCGCCGCCACGGCACCGCGCGCGTCGAAGACCCGCAGGCCGTTCTTGGTGAGGCGTTCGACCTCGACCCGCTCCTCGGCCAGGAACACCGCGACCGCGCGGGCCGCCTCGTCCTCCTCGACCCCGTCAAGCCGGACCAGCCACTCGGAGGCCTCCAGGCGCTCCACGAAGTTCGGCGTCCGGACCTCGACCGCGTCGATGACGTCCAGGCCCTTCGGCAGCGACTCGTCCAGCTGCGCCCGCAGCGCCTCCGGGTCACGGTGCGCGGCCAGGCCGATCTCCAGGTACTCCGCCTCACTCGCCACCCCGGTCGGGGCGGCGTTGGCGTACGAGACCTTCGGGTGCGGCGTGAACCCGGCCGAATAGGCCATCGGAACGGCGGACCGGCGCAGGGCGCGCTCGAAGGCGCGCTGGAAGTCGCGGTGGCTGGTGAAGCGCAGCCGACCGCGCTTGGTGTAGCGGAGGCGAATCCGCTGCACCGTCGGCGCGGGCGGCGGACCGTCGGGCGTACGGCGTGCCAGGGTCGCTCAGTCCTTAATCAGTGGTCCCCGTCCGGCGTGGCCCATTCCCGCCACTGCCCGGACTCTGTCACCTGCAAGGGTACGCGCCCCGCCCGCCCCCTCGCCCCCACCCGACAACGGCCCCCGCCCGGAACGCACCGGACGGGGGCCGAAGGATGTGACGCTCGCTACTTGTTGACGACCGTCAACGGCAGCATCTTCTTGCCCGTGGGCCCGATCTGGATGGACGTCTGCATCTGGGGGCACACGCCGCAGTCGAAGCACGGCGTCCAGCGGCAGTCGTCGACCTCGACCTCCTCCAGGGCGTCCTGCCAGTCCTCCCACAGCCAGTCCTTGTCGAGGCCGCTGTCCAGGTGGTCCCAGGGCAGCACCTCCTCGTAGCCGCGCTCGCGGGTGGTGTACCAGTCGACGTCGACGCCGGTGCCGGCCAGGCCCTTCTCGGCGCAGGCCATCCAGCGGTCGTAGGAGAAGTGCTCGCGCCAGCCGTCGAAGCGGCCGCCGTCGTCGTAGACGGCGCGGATGATCGCGCCGACGCGGCGGTCACCGCGGGAGAGCAGGCCCTCGATGATGCCGGGCTTGCCGTCGTGGTAGCGGTAGCCGATGTTCTTGCCGTACTTGCGGTCGCCGCGGATGGAGTCGCGCAGCTTGGCGAGGCGGGCGTCGGTGGCCTCGGCGGACAGCTGCGGGGCCCACTGGAACGGGGTGTGCGGCTTGGGCACGAACCCGCCGATGGAGACGGTGCAGCGGATGTCGTTCTGGCCCGTGACCTCGCGGCCCTTCTGGATGACGTTCTTCGCCATCTCGCCGATCTGGAGCACGTCCTCGTCGGTCTCGGTGGGCAGGCCACACATGAAGTACAGCTTCACCTGGCGCCAGCCGTTGCCGTAGGCGGTGGCGACGGTGCGGATCAGGTCCTCCTCCGACACCATCTTGTTGATCACCTTGCGCATGCGCTCGCTGCCGCCCTCGGGGGCGAAGGTGAGGCCCGAGCGGCGCCCGTTGCGGGACAGCTCGTTGGCGAGGTCGATGTTGAACGCGTCGACGCGGGTCGACGGCAGCGACAGGCCGATCTTGTCCTCGGTGTAGCGGTCGGCCAGACCCTTGGCGATGTCGCCGATCTCGGTGTGGTCGGCGCTGGACAGCGACAGCAGGCCGACCTCCTCGAAGCCGGTCGCCTTGAGCCCGCGCTCGACCATCTCGCCGATGCCGGTGATGCTTCGCTCCCGCACGGGGCGCGTGATCATGCCGGCCTGGCAGAAGCGGCAGCCGCGGGTGCAGCCGCGGAAGATCTCGACGGACATCCGCTCGTGCACGGTCTCGGCGAGCGGGACGAGCGGCTGCTTCGGGTACGGCCACTCGTCGAGGTCCATGACGGTGTGCTTGGACACCCGCCACGGCACGCCGGGGGCGTTCGGCACGACGCGGCCGATCCGGCCGTCGGCCAGGTACTCGACGTCGTAGAACTTCGGGACGTACACCCCGCCGGTCCGGGCCAGGCGCAGCAGCAGCTCGTCGCGCCCGCCCGCGCGGCCCTCGGCCTTCCAGGCCCGGATGATCTCCGTGATGTCGAGGACGGCCTGCTCGCCGTCGCCGATCACCGCGCAGTCGATGAAGTCCGCGATCGGCTCCGGGTTGAAGGCGGCGTGGCCGCCGGCGAGGACGATCGGGTCCTCGTCGGTGCGGTCCTTGGCCTCCAGCGGGATGCCGGCCAGGTCGAGCGCGGTGAGCATGTTGGTGTAGCCGAGCTCGGTGGAGAACGACAGGCCGAACACGTCGAAGGCCTTCACCGGGCGGTGGGCGTCGACGGTGAACTGCGGGACGCCGTGCTCGCGCATCAGCGCCTCGAGGTCCGGCCAGACGCTGTAGGTGCGCTCGGCCAGCACGCCCTCGCGCTCGTTCAGCACCTCGTAGAGGATCATGACGCCCTGGTTGGGCAGGCCGACCTCGTAGGCGTCGGGGTACATCAACGCCCAGCGGACGTCGCAGGCGTCCCAGTCCTTGACGGTCGAGTTGAGCTCGCCGCCGACGTACTGGATCGGCTTCTGGACGTGCGGGAGGAGGGCCTCCAGGCGTGGGAAGACCGATTCGACAGTCATGTACTAGGAACCCTTACGACGTGATTCGGTGCCGCGAGTCGGCACGGGAGGGGTGACCCTCAAGGGTAGCCCAATCCGGGGAACGGCCCGTCGGGCCCGGGCGCCCGGGGCGTGCCCGCGCTGCGCCCGGGGTGTGCCCGCCGTGCGACCCCACCGGGCGGGCCGCCGACCGCCGCCGGCGCGCCGGGAGCGCCGCCACCGTCCTGGCAGGGCCCCGTCAGACAACTCTGCGCCCCTTCCGGACACCCGAGTTGAGTCGTACGCTCGGGCCCGCGCCGGTAGTCCCGGCACGCCGTCCCCGCAACCCCGGTACCACCCGTCCCCCGGTGCCGGCCGTCTCCCCGCACCCCGTCCCCGGTACCGCCCGTCCCCGGTGCAGACCCGTCCCCCGCACCGGCCGTGCCCCCGTCCCCCGGTGCCCACCGCCACCCGGCGGCCGTGCGCCCCGCGCAAGGAGAACCATGACCGACACCGGTCGGCGGATCCGCCCGCTGCGGACCCTCGACACCCGGCCGGCCCGCTACCCCACGCAGGCGCAGGCCGAGGCCGCCGCCCGGCGGCTCGCCCTGCGCCACCCGGACCGCTGCCGGCTGCGCGAGGTGGGCCGCTCCCGGGCCGGCCGTCCGCTGCTGCTGCTCTCCGTCGACCGCGGCCCGCGCGCCGCGCTGGTGGTCGGCGGCCCGCACCCCAACGAGCCGATCGGCACCGCCGGCGCCCTGCGGCTGGCCGAGGTACTGCTCGAACGGCCCGCCCGCCCCGGCCTGTCCTGGCACCTGCTGCTCTGCCTGGACCCGGACGGCGCCGCGCTCGGCGCCGGCTGGCTCGACGGCCCGCTCACCATGGGCCGCCACTACGAGCACTTCTTCCGCCCCTCCTTCGAGGAGCAGCCCGAACTCCTGCCCGCCCCCGATTCCGGCCGCCCGCCGATGCCGGAGAGCCGGGCGCTGACCGACCTGATCGACGAGCTGCGCCCGTTCCTGCAGTGCTCGCTGCACGGGGTCGACTTCGGCGGCGCCTTCGTCCAGCTCACCGGCCCCGTCCCCGGCCTGTCCGAACGCCTCGCCCGCTCCGCCGAGCGGGCCGGCCTGCCGCTGGACCTGGACTGCTACGACGCGATCGGCTGGCCCAGCCCCGCCCCCGGCACCTACCTGATGCCCGCCCCCGGCAGCGGCCCGCAGGCGCTGCCGGACGAGCCCGAGCTGTCCACCTGGTCCTACGCCGCCCGGTACGGCGCGGTCACCGCCGTACTGGAGGTCCCGATGTGGGCCGTCGACGCGGTCGGCGACGCCCGCCCCCACCCGGCCGCCGACCAGGCGGTCGGTGCCGCCGCCCGGGCCCTCAAGGCCCGCGCCGAGGAACTGGCCGCGCTGCTCCCGTACATCCCGTCCCGGGCCCGGGACGAGCACGCGCCGCTGCTGCGCACCGCCGAGTTCAACCTCGCGGTGGGCCCCGGGATGGCCGACGAGTGGCTGGAGCGCTGGCACGTGCAGCCGCTCACCGTGGCCCGGGTCACCACCGCCGGGCTGGTCGCGGCCCGGCTCCCGCTGCGGGTGGCCTCGCTGCTGCTGCGCCTGCTCGCGGGCGCCCGCGGCCCGGGCGCCCAGGCCGCCCGGGAGCGCGCCCGCGCCGTGGTCGCGGACAGCCTGGACCAGCTGCGCCACCGCTTCGGCGCCCGCTGGGTGCCCGTGCAGGAGCAACTGGCCCACCAGACCCGCGCGGTGCTGAGCACGGCCGACCTGCTGCTCTGAGGGCCCGGGAGCGACGGCGAGGGCCGGCCCGGGACACCCCGGACCGGCCCTCGCTCAGGCCACGGAGACCGCTCAGGCCGCTATCGGCCGCTGGCTGCGCACCGCCTGCAACAATCCGATCGCGATCCACACCGCGAACATCGACGACCCGCCGTACGAGACGAACGGCAGCGGGATGCCCGCCACCGGCATGATGCCCAGGCACATCCCGATGTTCTCGAACGCCTGGAAGGAGAACCAGGCGATGATCCCGGCCGCCACGATCGTGCCGTACAGGTCGGTCGCCTGCCGGGCGATCCGGCAGGCCCGCCAGAGGATCACGCCGACCAGCGCGATGATCGCCAGCGCCCCGACGAAGCCCAGCTCCTCGCCCGCCACGGTGAACACGAAGTCGGTCTGCTGCTCCGGCACGAACTGCCCTATGGTCTGGGTGCCGTGGAACAGCCCCTTGCCGGTCAGCCCGCCCGAGCCGATCGCGATCCGGGCCTGCGCCGTGTTGTAGCCGACGCCGTTGGGGTCGAGCTGCGGGTTGGCGAAGGCCGCGAAGCGGTCGATCTGGTACTTGCTCAGCAGCCCGAGCTTCCACACCGCGATGCTGCCGCCGACGCCGACCGCGAGCAGGCCGAGCACCCAGCGGTTGGCCGCGCCGGAGCCGAGCAGGATGCCCAGCACGATCGCCGACATCACCATGGTCGAGCCGGCGTCGGGCATCAGCAGGACCAGGCCCATCGGCAGGCAGGCCCAGAACAGGCCCCGGAACACGGCCCGGTGCGAGGGGAACTCCCGCTCCCCCGCGTCCACCTGGTCGGACAGTACGACCGCCATCGCCAGCAGGATCCCGAGCTTGGCGAACTCGGCGGGCTGGATCGAGAAGCCGCCGCCGAGCTGGATCCACGAGTGCGCGCCGTTGACGGTCGAGCCGAGCGGGCTGAGCGTCGCGAGCAGCATGAGGATCACGGCGACGTAGACGAAGGGCACCAGGGTGCGGGTGCGCCGGGCCCCTATCGCTATCACCACGGCGCACAGCACCAGGCCGATGACGAAGTTGGTCAGGTGCCGGTACAGGAAGTACTGCGGGTCCCCGTGGGTGAGGTTGTCGCGCCCGCGGGTGGCCGACCAGACCAGCAGCGAGCCGCACAGCGAGAGCGCGAGCCCGGCCAGCAGCAGTATCCAGTCGAGCCGCCACAGCGGGGAGTCCTTGGCCAGGGCCTTGGAGACGCCGGTGCGCTGCGGGGTCAGCCGCAGCTGCCGGTAGGAGCCGTAGGAGGTCATGCCCGCCCCCTTCCGGTGCTTCGGGTCGGTTCCAGCGCGGTGTCGGCGGCGGCGTACGGCACCGGGGTGCCGGTGGGCTGCGCCGGGTCGAGGAACGTCAGCGGCTGGGCGCCCGCGGTCACCGGCGCCAGCAGGGTGCCGGGCGCCTGCTCGGCACCGGCGGCAGGCGCGGTGCCGGGGTAGGAGACCGGCTTGATGATCGCGGTGCCGTCCGGGTTGAACTTGGGCAGCTCGGTCTGCGGCGCGGGCAGCAGCGCCTTGCCGTTGTCGACGTTGCCCTTGTCGTCCACGCCGTACAGCGACTGGTAGATCCGCCGGATGGCGTCGCCGGAGCCGCCGGAGCCGGTGCCGCCCTGGCTGATCGTCATGACGACGGCGTAGTCCTTGCTGTACGTGGTCAGCCAGGAGGTGGTCTGCTTGCCCTCGACCTCGGCGGTGCCGGTCTTGGCGTGCAGCTCGATCTTGCCCTGCGGCCAGCCCGCCCCGGCGAACTTCCAGGCGGCGGTGCCGCTGGTGATGACGCCGGCGGTGGCCTGGTCGATGTAGCTGAGCAGCTTCTGGTCGCCGGGGAACTTGGCGTCCTCGTGCGGGGCGATGTCGCGCACGAGCTGGCCGCTCGGGCTTATCACGGCCTTGGCGATGGTCGGCCGGTAGAAGGTGCCGCCGTTGGCGAGCGCCGAGTAGATCCGGGCCATCTGGACCGGGGTGACGAGCGTGTCGCCCTGGCCGATCGCGAAGTTGACGGCGTCACCGGCGCGCATCTGGTAGCCGTCGACGCAGTTCTCGCGGGCGATCTGGTCGGAGAAGCTGGTGCCACCCTTCTGTGCCTGCGCGCACCAGGCGTCCTTGTTGTTGTCGTAGAAGGACTGCTTCCACTGCCGGTCGGGCACCCGGCCCGGGACCTCGGCCGGCAGGTCGATGCCGGTCTTGGCGCCGAGGCCGAACTGGTGGGCGGTCTTGAAGAACCAGTCGCCCGGGTCCTTCTTCGGCTTGATGCCGCCGTCCTTCATCCACTGGTCGTACGCCAGGCCGTAGAAGACGGTGTCGCAGGAGACCTCCAGCGCCTTCTCCAGGGAGATCGCGCCGAAGTTCTCGCTCTCGAAGTTCTTGAACTCGCGGCCGCCGATGGTCATGCTCTTCGGGCAGTCGTAGTGGCCGTCCAGCGAGTAGCCGGCCTGCACGGCGGCGGTGGTGGAGATGACCTTGAAGGTCGAGCCGGGGGCGGACTGACCCTGTATGGCGCGGTTCAGCAGCGGGAAGTTGGAGTCCTTGCTGGTCAGCGACTGGTAGTCCTTGCCGCTGATGCCGCCGACCCAGAGGTTGGGGTCGTAGGTCGGCGCGCTGGCCATCGCGACGATCCGGCCGGTGTGCACGTCCATCACGACGGCGGCGCCGGAGTCGGCCTCGTAGTTGCGGTTGGTGACCTTGTCGAAGGTGTTCCGGGCGTCGTTCATGGCCTGCGCCAGATTGTCCTCGACGACCTTCTGCACCCGGGCGTCGATGCTGGTGACCAGGTTGTCGCCGGTCTGCGGGGCGACGGTGCCGGCGGTGCCGATCACCCGGCCGAGGTTGTCGACCTCCAGCTGGGTGATGCCGGCGGTGCCGCGCAGGTCGCGGTCGTACACCGACTCCAGGCCGGCCCGGCCGATCTGGTCGGCCGGCAGGTAGCGGTCGAGGCCCTTCTTGTCGGCGGTCTTGCTGACCTCCTCGTCGGTGACGGGCGAGAGGTAGCCGAGCACCTGGGCGAGGTTGGCGCCCTCGGCGCCGGTGTAGCGGCGCACGGCGGTGGGCTGCGCGGTGACTCCGGGGAAGTCCTCGCGGCGCTCCATTATCTGCATCGCCTGCTGGGTGGTCGCCTCCTTGGTGACCGGGATCGGCTGGTACGGCGAACCGTTCCAGCAGGGCTGTTGGGTCTTGGCGTCGCAGAGCCGGACCTTCTCCTGCACGTCCTTGGCGGGAATCCCGAGCACGCCGGCCAGCCGGCCGAGCACCGCCTTGCCGCCGTCCTTCTGCTGCATCAGCGAGGTGCGGCTGACGGACACCACCAGCCGGGTCTCGTTGCCGGCCAGGATGCGCCCGGAGGCGTCCAGGATCTCGCCGCGGACGGCCGGTTCGACCACCTCGCGGATGTGGTTGCCGGTCGCCTTGGCGGTGTAGACGCTGGCGTTGCGGATCTGCAGGTACCACAGCCGTCCGCCGAGGGTGGCGAGCAGCGACAGCACGAGGATCTGCAGCACCACCAGACGGATCGTCACCCGCCGGGTACGGCCGGTCTCGGGGATGTTGCTCACGTCTCGTGCGCTCCTGGGTGCGGGGAGGTCGTCAGGTCGGGGGCCCGGCGGGTCACGGGCGGCGGGCGAAACCGGGCACGCGCCGCTTCTTGTACGTCGGGCCGGTCGACACGTCACGGGTGGTGCGGTAGCGGGCCAGCGAGCCCAGGCCCGGGCCGCCGGCGTCGTCGTCGCCGCTGGCGGCGGCCACCGGGTCGCGGCCGAAGCGGCGGCCGAGCAGCATCACCAGCGGCACCACGAACGGGGCCAGCAGCAGGTCGTACAGCAGGGCGCTGATCACCAGGCCGCCGAGGCCGACGTGCCGGGCGGCGGTGTCGCCGACCAGGGCGCCGACCATCGCGTACAGCAGGGTGGAGGCGATCGCGGCGGCGCCGACGACCAGCAGCGCGCTGGAGACGGAGCGCTGGCGGCCGTGCTCGGGGCGCAGCAGTCCGGCCGCGTAGCCCATCAGGCAGAGCACCAGGGCGTAGCGGCCGATCGCGTGGTCGGAGGGCGGGGCGAGGTCGGCGAGCAGGCCGGCGGCGAAGCCGACCAGGCAGCCGCCGGTCGGCCCGTAGACCATGGCCAGGCCGACCACGACGAGCAGCAGTATGTCCGGGGTGGCTCCCGGGAGCTGGAGCCGGCCGAAGACGCTGACCTGGAGGATCAGGCCGAGCAGGATCAGCACGGCGGAGACGGGGATGCGGGCGAGGCGCATGGCTCAGTTCCCCCCAGTGGGCTTGGCGGGCGGGGCGGCGGGCGCGGTGGCCTGCGGCTGGGCGGGCGCGGCCGGGGCCTGCGGCTGCCCGGGGGCGGGCGGCAGGACGGCGTCGCGCGGGTCGGCGCGCGGCGGCACGACCACGACGCCGACCAGGTCGAGCCGGGTGAACTGGACGAAGGGCTCGACCAGGACGGTCTTGGTGAGCTGTCCGGCGTTGGCCTGGACCTCGACGACCTTGCCGACCGGGACGCCGGGCACGAACGGGCGACCGCTCTGCGAGCCGAAGGTGACCAGCCGGTCGCCGGCCTTGACCTGGGCCTTGCCGTTGAGCAGGGAGACCTTCATCGGGCTGTCGCCGCCGCCGGAGGCGAAGCCGATCTCGCCGCTGCCCTCCAGCCGGGTGCCGGCCGAGAAGCCGGGGTCGGAGGCGAGCAGCACGGTGGCGGTGGTCGGGGCGACGGTGGTGATCCGGCCGACCAGGCCCTGGCCGTTGATGACCGTCATGTCGCGGGTGAGGCCGTCGTCGCTGCCGGCGTCGATGGTGATGGTCCAGGAGAAGCCCTGGGCCGGGCCGATCGCGATGACCTGGGCGGCCTTGATGGTGTAGCCGCCGGCGCCCGCGGTGCGCAGCAGGTCGTCGAGCTGCTTGGTGCGGCCGGCGGCCATGTCGGAGGAGGCGAGTTTCTGCCGCAGCTCGGTGTTCTCGCGGGCGAGCTGGTCGCTGCGGCCGCTGTCGGTGGCGGCGTCGCGGAAGGCCCGGACGGTGTTCGCGACCGGGTCGACGACGGTGGCGGCGCCGCGCTCGACGGGGCCGAGGAGGCTCGCGGCGGTGCGCCGGGCGCCGCCGAGCGGGGAGTCCTCACCGCCCTTGATGTCCACGGTGATGAGCGCGAAGGCGACGGCCACCAGCAGGATCAGCAGCAGCCGGCTCTCTCGTGTGTCCCTCACGGTGCTGGTGCTGCCCCTTCGTACCTGGCGGCCGCCCGGGGCTGTGGGACCCGGGCGGCGGCCCGTTCAGTTGAGTCGGTGTCGGGTGTCGTCGTGGTGCTAACGCCGCGGCGAGGCGTCGAGTACCTGCTGGAGCGCCTCGAACTCCTCGACGCACTTGCCGGAGCCGAGCGCGACGGAGTCGAGCGGGTTCTCGGCGATGTGGATCGGCATGCCGGTCTCGCGCCGCAGCCGCTCGTCCAGGCCGCGCAGCAGGGCGCCGCCGCCGGTGAGGACGATGCCGCGGTCCATGACGTCGCCGGCGAGCTCGGGCGGGCACTGGTCGAGGGTGGTCTTGACCGCGTCGATGATCGAGTTGACCGGCTCGTCGATGGCCTCGCGGACCTCGGCGGCGGAGATGACGACGGTCTTGGGCAGGCCGCTGACGAGGTCGCGGCCGCGGATCTCGGCGTGCTCGTCCTTCTCGCCCTCCAGGCCGTAGGCGCTGCCGATGCTCATCTTGATCTGCTCGGCGCTGCGCTCGCCCAGGAGGAGCGAGTACTCCTTCTTGATGTGCTGGACGATGGCGTTGTCCAGCTCGTCGCCGGCCACCCGGATGGACTGGGCGGTGACGATGCCGCCGAGGGAGATGACGGCGACCTCGGTGGTGCCGCCGCCGATGTCGACGACCATGTTGCCGGTGGCCTCGTGGACGGGCAGGCCGGCGCCGATGGCGGCGGCCATCGGCTCCTCGATGATGTGCACCTGGCGGGCGCCGGCCTGCGAGGAGGCCTCGATGACGGCGCGGCGCTCGACGCCGGTGATGCCGGAGGGCACGCAGACCACGACGCGCGGGCGGGCGAGGTAGCGGCGGCGGTGGATCTTGAGGATGAAGTAGCGCAGCATCCGCTCGGTGATCTCGAAGTCGGCGATCACGCCGTCCTTGAGCGGGCGGATGGCGACGATGTTGCCGGGGGTGCGGCCGATCATCTTCTTGGCCTCGGCGCCGACCGCGAGGATGCCGCCGGTGTTGGTGTTGACCGCGACGACCGACGGCTCGTTGAGGACGATCCCCTTGCCCCTGACGTACACCAGCGTGTTGGCAGTTCCGAGGTCGATCGCCAAGTCGCGGCCGATGAACGACAGGTTGCTCGCCATGGGGTGTGGGTGCCTTCCCGGGCTCGGAGTTCTTGGAGGGTGGACGAATGCGTGCGCCCACGCTTGGCCGGAGACCAGTTGAGCTGCGGTACCGGGCCCTCGAGTCGCGTCCATCGTAGTCACGCCGTGCGGTACGGACGGCGAGGTGGGGCATACCGTCCATTGTCCGGAGCGTGATCGCTTCTCCGAGCATTGGGACGCCGTGTCGGCGCCCGCGGTTGCTTATTTCACGATAAGAATGCCCCGGCCGGGCCAATGGTCCCGACCGGGGCATGCCGAAGGGCACCCGGGCGTGTCGCCCGGGGCCGCGGCTCAGGCGTGCGCCGGGAAGAAGATCTTGATCTCGCGCTCGGCGGACTCCGGGGAGTCGGAGGCGTGGATCAGGTTCTCGCGGGTGATCGTCGCGTAGTCGCCGCGGATGGTGCCGGCGCCGGCCTCCAGCGGGTTGGTGGCCCCGGCGAGCATGCGGACGCCCTTCACGACCTCCTCGCCCTCGACGATCAGCGCGATCGACGGGCCGGAGGTCATGAACTCCAGCAGCGGCTCGTAGAACGGGCGGCCGACGTGCTCGGCGTAGTGCTGCTCCAGGATCTCCCGGTCGAAGGTGCGCAGCTCGACGGCGGCCAGCTGCCAGCCGGCCTTGCGCTCGATGCGGCTGATGATCTCGCCGGCCAGACCGCGGCGGACGGCGTCGGGCTTGAGCAGGACGAGAGTGCGCTGGGACACGGTGCGTCTCCTGGGGATCGGGTCATGCGGGCGGTCGGGCCGGCGGGCGGCAGCCGACACGGCAGAGGTTACCTTGCGTGCACGGCGTGTCGGCTTGCCGGTCTGGACCTCTACGCGCGCGCGGCGGCGTACGCGGCCTCGGCGGCGGCGCGGGCCGCCTTGAACTCGTCGACCTTGCGGCCGTAGTGCACCGAGCACCACCACAGGCCGGCGAAGACCACGCCGAGCGCGAACATGGTCGGCAGGACGAAGCCGCTCGCGATCAGGCCGATCTGCAGCGCCCAGCCGAGCGGCACCGCGCCGGGGCGGTTGATCATGCCGCACAGCGCGATGCACAGGGCCATCGCGATGCCGCTGACCAGCCAGATCGTGCCGGTGGACACGTCGGAGAGCCGCATCGCGACCAGCGCCGCGAACATGATCAGCAGCGCTTCGCCGATCAGCGTCGAGGAGCAGAGCGTCCTCATGTCACTTCCTCCCGAGCAGCAGGCGGGCCTCGCCCACCGTGATGACCGAACCGGTGACCAGCACCCCGGCACCGCCGAGGTCGCCCTCCTCCTCGGCCAGGGTGACGGCGGCCGCGATGGCGTCGTCGAGCCGCGGCTCGACCTGCACCCGGTCCTCGCCGAAGATGTCGACGGCCAGCGCGGCGAGCGCGTCGACGTCCATCGCGCGGTGGGTGGAGTTCTGGGTGATGACGACCTCGGCCAGGATCGGCTCGAAGGCCTCCAGCACGCCGGCCACGTCCTTGTCGCCGGAGGTGCCGATCACGCCGACCAGCCGGGTGAAGCCGAAGGACTCGCCGAGCGCGGCGACGGTGGCGCGGGCGCCGTGCGGGTTGTGCGCGGCGTCCAGGACGATGGTGGGGCTGCGGCGGACGACCTCCAGGCGGCCCGGCGAGGAGACGCCGGAGAAGCCCTGGCGGATCTTGTCGACGTCGAGCTGCCCGCCGCGGGCGCCGCCGACGCCGAAGAAGGCCTCGACGGCGGCGAGCGCGAGGGCCGCGTTGTGTGCCTGGTACTCACCGTGCAGCGGGATGAAGACGTCCTCGTACTCCTCGCCGCCGAGCCCGCGCAGCGTCACCAGCTGGCCGCCGACCGCGAGCTCGCGGCGGATCACGCCGAACTCCATGCCCTCGCGGGCGACGGTGGCGTCGACCTCGACGGCCCGGCGCAGGATGACCTGGGCGGCGTCCAGCTGCTGCTGGGCGACGACGGCGACCGCACCGGACTTGATGATCCCGGACTTCTCGACCGCGATCTCGCCGGTGGTGTCGCCGAGCTTGTCGGTGTGGTCCAGGCCGATCGGGGTGATCACCGAGACGGCGGCGTCGATGACGTTGGTGGCGTCCCAGGAGCCGCCCATGCCGACCTCGACCACGGCGACGTCCACCGGCGCGTCGGCGAAGGCGGCGTAGGCCATGCCGGTGAGCACCTCGAAGAAGGACATCGGCACCGGCTGCGCCGCGTCGACCATCTGCACGTACGGCTCGATGTCGCGGTAGACCTCGACGAAGCGCTCCGGGGCGATCGGCGCGCCGTCCAGGCTGATCCGCTCGGTGACGGACTCCACGTGCGGGCTGGTGTAGCGGCCGGTGCGCAGCTCGAAGGTGTTGAGCAGCTGCTCGATCATCCGGGCGGTGGAGGTCTTGCCGTTGGTGCCGGTGATGTGGATGGACGGGAAGGACCGCTGGGGCTGGCCCAGGATGTCCATCAGCGCCTCGATCCGGTCGAGCGAGGGCTCCAGCTTGTTCTCCGGCCAGCGCTTGGAGAGTTCCACCTCGACGTCGCGCAGGGCGTCGCCGGCGGAGCCGTCCGCGGGGCGAAGGGTGTACGGGTTCGGGTCGGCCTTGTCGCTCACGACCACAGTCTACGGAGGGTCGGCGGCTTGTCCTCACGGGGTGAGGCCGGGGTGGGGCCGGGGTGAGACCGACCACTTTGCCCGCACTTTGCCCGATGTTCGGACATTTCTCCCTCTACTATCGATCCTGCGAGTTTGAACCGCAACGAAGCATCGATTCGCAACCACAAGGAGCCGCAAACCTTTGATCATGAGGAGAACTGCGCCATGCCCGACGCCCTGCACGACTGGATCGTGCTCCGCCAGGACATGGTGGTCCGGTTCGCCTCACTGATCTCCGTCGCCCTCGTCGGCTACATGGCCTTCGTCTTCGGCCGATTCCTCGTCTACTGGGCCGGCTCCCGGCACGCGTACCGGCACAACGCGCCCGCCGAGCCCGGCGACCCCGCCGCCTTCCAGTGGCACCTGGTCATCCCCTGCCGCGACGAGGAGGCCGTGGTCACCCAGACCCTCGACGGCCTGCGCGCCGCCGCCCCCGAGGCCCACCTGTGGGTCATCGACGACGACAGCGAGGACGCCACCCGCGACCTCGTCCTCGCCGCCGCCGGGCGCGACCCGCGCGTCCACCTCGTCCAGCGCCGCCGCCCGCACGCCCGGATCGGCAAGGGCGCCGCCCTCAACGCCGCCTACCGCGAGATCTCCGCCCGGCTGCCCGAGGGCACCGACCGCTCCCGCGTGGTGATCGGCGTCGTCGACGCCGACGGGCAGCTCGAACCCGGCACCCTCGGCCAGGTCTGCAACCCCAAGGCCCTCGGCCGCGAGGACACCGGCGCCGTCCAGATCGGCGTCCGGATGCGCAACGCCGACGACGAGCTCCCGCTGCCCGGCCGCGGCCGCGCCGCCAACGCCCTCGCCCGCGCCCTCGTCCGGATGCAGGACGTCGAGTTCCAGGCCAACAACGCCGGCATGCAGCTGCTGCGCCGCCGCACC
Source organism: Kitasatospora sp. NPDC094028 (assembly GCF_049543595.1). Lineage (NCBI taxonomy): Bacteria > Bacillati > Actinomycetota > Actinomycetes > Kitasatosporales > Streptomycetaceae > Kitasatospora > Kitasatospora sp. NPDC094028. Next base: position 112,347 of record NZ_JBMVFA010000026.1, read on the forward strand.
GGCAGCGTCGGCCTCGGCGGCAACGGCCAGTTCGTCCGGCTCACCGCCCTCGACTCGCTCACCGCCGAGGAGGGCCGGGCCGGCCGCCCCTGGCCCGAGCGCGCCCTGCTGGAGGACTACGAGTCCGGCCTCGACCTGCGCCTGGCCGGCTGGCGGCTCACCCACGTCACCGAGACCAACGTCTCCCAGGAGGGCCTGATCTCGGTGCGCCGCTTCCTCACCCAGCGCACCCGCTGGGCCCAGGGCAACATGCAGTGCCTGCGCTACACCGGCCGGGTGCTGCGCTCCCCGCACTACACCCCGGCCGGCAAGGCCGAGGTGATGTACACCTTCCTGCAGCCGGTGGTCTGCGTGCTGCTCGTCCTGCTCGTCCCGCTCTCGCTCGCCATCACCACCGCCGGGCTGGTGCTCTTCCCCGCCGAGACCGCCGACTTCCAGCTCCGGTACGGGCCGTGGATGCTGCTCGCCTTCGTGCTGGCCGCGCTGCCGATGGTGCTCTGGGGCTTCGCCTACCGCACGCTCGTCCACCCCGACCGCAGCCGGCTCACCGGGCTGCTCTGGGGCGTCCTGGTCTGGCTGTACGCCTACCACCTCTTCGTGGTCGCGACCCGCGCCGCCGCCCGGATGCTGCTCGGCCGCAACGGCTGGGCCAAGACCCGGCGCAACGCCGAGAAGGTCGCCGTGGGCGCCCCCACCGCCCTCGAATCCTGAGCCCCTCCCCCGAGCTTCCTCCCCCACGAGCCTCTCCGGAGTTCCCCATGAGCACGTGCCTGCCCCCGTCCAGCGTCGCCGTCGTCCTCGGCACCCGCCCCGAGCTGGTCAAGCTCGCCCCGCTGATCCACGAACTCGGCGACGCCACCCGCCTGGTGCACACCGGCCAGCACTGGGACGAGGCGATGTCCGGCGCCTTCCTGCGCGACCTCGACCTGCCCGAGCCCGAACTGCTCACCGGCGTCGGCGGCCGCCCCCGGGCCGGCCAGATCGCCCAGTCCCTCGCCCAGCTCGACGCCGCCTTCGCCGAGGACCGCCCCGCCGCCGTCGTCGTCCAGGGCGACACCAACGCCACCCTGGCCGGCGCGCTCGCCGCCAACGCCCGGGAGATCCCGCTGGTGCACGTCGAGGCCGGGCTGCGCAGCCACGACCGGGCGATGCCCGAGGAGCACAACCGCGTCATGGTCGACCACGTCTCCGACCTGCTCTGCGCCGCCACCGGGGACAACGTCGACAACCTGCGCGCCGAGGCGCTCGCGGAGGAGCGGATCGCCCTCACCGGGAACACCGTCGTCGAGGTGGTCCGGCGCCGGCTGCCGGACGCGGCCGTCCGCGCCGCCCTGCTCGCCGCGCACGGGCTGAGCCCCGACGCGTACGTGCTGGCCACCGTGCACCGCCCGGAGAACACCGACACCGCCGAGGCGCTCGGCGCCGTCCTCGCCGAGCTGGACCGGATCGCCCGCGCCGGCACCCCGGTGCTGTTCCCGATGCACCCGCGCACCCGGGCCGCCGTCGAACGCTTCGGCCTGGACGGCCTGTTGGCGCACCTGGCCGTCACCGGGCCGGTCGGCTACGGCGACTTCCTCGGCCTGGCGAGCCACGCCGCCCTGCTGGTCTCCGACTCCGGCGGCGTCCAGGAGGAGTGCACCGTGCTCGGCCGCCCGCTGCTGGTGGTGCGCCGCTCCACCGAGCGCCCCGAGGCGATGGCGGCCGGCTTCGCCGCGCTGGTGCCGCCCGGCGAGGAGCTGGGCACGCTCGCCCGCGCGTGGCTGGCCGACGCCCCCGAGCGGCTGGCCCGCCTCGCGGCCACCCCGAGCCCGTACGGCGACGGCCTGGCATCCGCCCGGATCGCCGCGCTGACCGCCGAACTCGCGGAGCCCGCCCGAGCGTTGCCGCAGGCGGCCTGACCGCCGGACACCGGCGCCCTCTTGACAGCAGAATTGGTCTACTCCACCTTGTGAGGCAAGTCCCCTTCCCCGACAGGGACTTGTGTTGTCGGTAGCTCCCGCACGCGCACCATCGACACCCCGGACGGCGCTCCACCCCCACACGGACGCCGCCGGGCCTCCCCCACTGGAGATGGAGTCATGCCACCTGCCCGACACCGGCGCCCGCGCGCCGTCCGCTCCCTGCTGGCCGGGGCGAGCGCGCTCGCCATCGGCCTGGCCGGGCTCACCCTCGCCGGCACCGGCGCGCACGCCGCAGACGGCGAACTGATCGTCAACGGCGGCTTCGAGACCGGCGACCTGAGCAACTGGACCTGCACCAACGGCACCGTCCAGAACGCCACCGCGCACACCGGCACGTACGCCCTGCAGTCCACCCCGGGCGGCAGCGACACCGGCGAGTGCACCCAGACCGTCGCCGTGCAGCCCTCCTCCAGCTACCGCCTGAGCGCCTGGGTGCAGGGCTCGTACGTCTACCTCGGCGCCCGCGGCACCGGCGGCGGCGACCCGAGCACCTGGACGCCCTCCGGCGGCTGGACCCAGCTGACCACCGGCTTCACCACCGGCCCGAGCACCACCAGCATCACCGTCTACCTGCACGGCTGGTACGGGCAGCCGGCCTTCCTCGCCGACGACGTCTCGCTGCTCGGCCCCGGCGGCACCCCGCCCTCCCCCGGCCCGACCGCCACCTCGGCGAGCCCGTCCCCGACCGCCACCGGCACCGGCTCGCCCGGCCCGACCGCGACGGCCACCTCGACACCGACCAAACCGCCCGGCCTGCCCAGGCACCTGCTCACCGGCTACTGGCAGAACTTCGACAACGGCGCCGCCGTCCAGCGGATCAGCGACGTCCCCGCCGCGTACGACATCATCGCGGTCGCCTTCGCCGACGCCACCGCCACCCGGGGCGGCCTGAGCTTCACCCTCGACCCGAAGCTCGCCGCCCGGCTCGGCGGATACACCGACGCCCGGTTCAAGGCCGACATCGCGGCCAAGAAGGCCGCCGGGAAGAAGGTCGTGCTCTCCATCGGCGGGCAGAACGGCACGGTGTGGGTGGGCGACTCCGCCTCCGCCGCCGCCTTCACCGACAGCGCCTGGTCACTGATCCAGACCTACGGCTTCGACGGGATCGACATCGACCTGGAGAACGGGATCAGCTCCACCTCCATGGCCCAGGCCCTGCACGCGCTGGCGGCGCGGGCGGGCAGCGGCTTCGTGCTCACCATGGCGCCGCAGACGATCGACATGCAGTCGACCGGCATGGAGTACTTCAAGCTGGCGCTGAACGTGAAGGACGTCCTCACCATCGTCAACATGCAGTACTACAACTCCGGCGCGATGAACGGCTGCGACGGCAACGTCTACGCACAGGGCACCGAGAACTTCCTCACCGCGCTGGCCTGCATCCAGCTCAAGGGCGGGCTGCGGCCCGACCAGGTGGGCCTCGGGGTGCCGGCCTCCACCAGCGCGGCCGGCGGCGGGTACGTCAGCCCGAGCGTGGTGAACAACGCGCTGGACTGCCTGGCGAACGGCACCAACTGCGGCAGCTACAAGCCGGACGCCACCTGGCCGGGCATCGGCGGCGCGATGACCTGGTCCACCAACTGGGACGCCGGTGCCGGCAATCCGATCGCCGGCACCATCGGCGGCCACCTGCACGCCATGCCGTGACGGCGACCGGGGCCCGGGCCGCCGTCAGACCCCGGCCCGGGCCTCCGGCACCTGCGCGACGACACCGCCGCGGCGGCGCAACTCCGCGGTGATCTCGGCCAGTTCGCCCTCCGGCAGCAGCGGGAGCATCATCGCGACGCCCTGCAGCAGGCCGCCGAGCAGGAAGGTGGTGTCGGCGGTGGCCGCGACCAGCCCGCGCACCTCGGCCACCTCGCCGGCCGCCACCGCCTCGATCAGCCGGGCGGCGTCGGCGGTCTCCTCGTCCACCGCCACCGCGCCGGTGTCGGCCGGGGCCCGCCGCGCCATCGCCCGCAGCACCCGGTCGCCGACCTCGGGGGCGTACGCCTTGCGGACGGCCTCCGCGGCGATCCAGGTGAGCAGCGTGGTCACCTCGCGCGCGGCGTGCTCGGCGATCAGCAGGTCCAGCTCGTGGTCGAACGCGAGCTGGTTCCCGTGCCGGAAGGCGAGCAGCAGCGTCGCCGCCCTGGCCTTGGCCTCCTCGACCGCCTCGGCAGGCAGTTCGTCGACCAACTCCTCGGTCACCACCACGCCGTGCCCTCCCGTCCGTCACCCAGCAGATCGCTCCGCGGAAAATCCCTCCACGGAAACTCCGAGCACACCGTACACAGCCGACCTGCAAACTTCCGCGAACGCGCGCGGGCAAGACCGGAATCAATTCGCTCGGAATAAGACCTCACCCGGTCCAGGATGAATATTCGCCGGAAGGGAGCAAAGTTTCTGAGCTAATTGGGCGCACGGAAACCGCGCCGGCCCGCCGACCGGGACACCGCCCGCGAAAAACGCCCGAGGGGCCGCACCCCGCGCGCGGCGGAGTACGGCCCCTCGGGGGCGATCGGAAAGGCTCAGCCCTGCGGCAGCGCCGCGAGCTGGGCGGTGATCCGGGCGATGTCGGCCTCGGCGGCCTCCTGACGGCCCCGGATCTTGGCGACGACCTCGTCCGGTGCCTTGGCCAGGAAGGCCTCGTTGCCGAGCTTGGCGGCGGTCTGGGCCTTCTCCTTCTCGGCGGCCGCGAGGTCCTTGGTGAGGCGCTTGCGCTCCGCCGGGACGTCGATGGTGCCGGAGAGGTCCAGCGAGACGGTGGCGCCGGCCACCGGCAGGGAGGCGGTGGCTGTGAAGCCCTCCTCGGGGGCGGTCAGCCGCAGCAGCGAGCGGATGGCGTCCTCGTGGGCGACCAGCGCGGTGCCGCCCAGCTCCAGGGCGGCGGGGACGCGCTGGCCCGGCTTGAGGCCCTGGTCCGTGCGGAACCGGCGGACCTCGGTGACCACCTGCTGCAGGGTGGCGATCTCCGCCTCGGCCGCGCCGTCGCGGTAGCCGCTGTCCTTCGGCCAGTCGGCGATGACCAGCGACTCGGCACCGGTCAGCGTGGTCCACAGCGTCTCGGTGACGAAGGGCACGATCGGGTGCAGCAGGCGCAGGGTGACGTCCAGGACCTCGCCGAGCACCCGGCGCGCGGCGTCGGCCTGCGGGCCGCCCTTGCCCAAGGTGGTCTTGGAGAGCTCGACGTACCAGTCGAACACCTCGTCCCAGGCGAAGTGGTACAGCGCCTCGGAGAGCTTGGAGAACTGGAAGTCCTCGTACAGCGCGTCCACTTCGGCAACGGTGCTGTTGAGGCGCGACAGGATCCAGCGATCGCTCGCCGTCAGCTCCTCCGGCGCGGGCAGCGGGCCCTCGACGGTGGCGCCGTTCATCAGCGCGAAACGGGTGGCGTTCCAGATCTTGTTCGCGAAGTTGCGGGCCGCCTGGACCCAGTCCTCGCCGATCGGGACGTCGACGCCCGGGTTGGCACCGCGCGCCAGCGTGAAGCGGAGCGCGTCGGAGCCGTACTTGTCCATCCAGTCCAGCGGGTTGACCACGTTGCCGAAGGACTTCGACATCTTCTTGCCGTTCTGGTCACGGACCATGCCGTGCAGCGCGATGGTGTGGAACGGCGGGGTGCCGTCCATCGCGTAGAGGCCGAACATCATCATCCGGGCGACCCAGAAGAACAGGATGTCGTAGCCGGTGACCAGGACGGAGTTCGGGTAGAACTTCGCCAGGCTCTCGGTCTGTTCCGGCCAGCCGAGCGTGGAGAACGGCCACAGGCCGGAGGAGAACCAGGTGTCCAGGACGTCGCTGTCCTGATGCCAGCCCTCGCCGGTGGGCGGCTGCTCGTCCGGTCCGACGCAGACGACCTCGCCGTTCGGGCCGTACCAGACCGGGATGCGGTGGCCCCACCAGAGCTGGCGCGAGATGCACCAGTCGTGCAGGTTGTCGACCCAGTCGAAGTACCGCTTTTCCATCTCCTGCGGGTGGATCTTGACCTTGCCGTCGCGGACCGCGTCACCGGCGGCCTTGGCGAGCGGGCCGACCTTGACCCACCACTGCATGGACAGCCGCGGCTCGATGGTGGTCTTGCAGCGCGAGCAGTGGCCCACCGAGTGGACGTACGGGCGCTTCTCGGCGACGATCCGGCCCTCGGCGCGCAGCGCGGCGACGATCGCCGAGCGGGCCTCCAGGCGGTCCAGGCCGAGGAAGGGGCCGTGCACGGTGATGACGGCGTGCTCGTCCATGACGGCGATGTTCGGCAGGTTGTGGCGCTGGCCGATCTCGAAGTCGTTCGGGTCGTGCGCGGGCGTCACCTTGACGGCGCCGGTGCCGAACTCCGGGTCGACGTGCTCGTCCGCGACGACCGGGATCTCGCGGTCGGTCAGCGGCAGCTTGATGGTCTTGCCGACCAGGTGCTTGTACCGCTCGTCCTCCGGGTGGACGGCCACGGCGGTGTCGCCCAGCATCGTCTCGGCCCGGGTGGTGGCGACGACGATCGAGTCATCGCCCTCGCCGTAGCGGATCGAGACCAGCTCGCCGTCGTCGTCCTGGTACTCCACCTCGATGTCCGAGATGGCGGTCAGGCAGCGCGGGCACCAGTTGATGATGCGCTCGGCGCGATAGATCAGCTCGTCGTCGAAGAGCTTCTTGAAGATGGTCTGGACGGCCTGGGACAGGCCCTCGTCCATCGTGAAGCGCTCGCGGGACCAGTCGACGCCGTCGCCCAGGCGACGCATCTGGCCGGAGATCTGGCCGCCGGACTCCGCCTTCCACTTCCAGACACGCTCGACGAAGGCCTCCCGACCCAGGTCGTGGCGGGACTTGCCCTCCTTGGCGAGCTCACGCTCGACCACGTTCTGGGTGGCGATGCCGGCGTGGTCCATGCCGGGCTGCCACAGGGCCTCGAAGCCCTGCATGCGCTTGCGGCGGACCAGCGCGTCGATCAGCGTGTGCTCGAAGGCGTGGCCCAGGTGCAGGCTGCCGGTGACGTTCGGCGGCGGGATGACGATGGTGAACGGCGGCTTGTCACTCCTGGCGTCGGCGGTGAAGTAGCCACGCTCTACCCAGCGCTCGTACAGCTCGCCCTCTACGTCCGCGGGGGTGTAGGTCGTCGGAAGGGTTGCCGCGTCGTCCCCGGCGGAGGTGCTCTCGGGGCGCTGGTTCGTCGTGTCGGTCACGACGCACAGTTTACGTAACCGGGGGGGCGGGTTACGAACCGCTTTCGGAACGGTTCCCACGCTGGTACGACGGGGTCCGAGGTCGGCACCGTGCGGTACCGTTCCACGGCACTCGTCCGATTGTCGGGAAGTGTACGGAGCCAATCACCACACCGGCACAGCACCACACCGGTACAGGCCGCGGGGGCGGCGGGGGAGCACAGACATGTACGGCCAGGGCCAGCAGTACCCGCAGGGACAGCCGCCGTACGGGGGACAGCCCCCGTACGGCCCGCCGCAGCCGCAGCAGCCACAGCAGCCGCCCTACGGCGCGCCCCAGCCCCAGTACGGGTATCCGCAGCAGCCCTACGGCGCGCCCCAGCAGCCGTACGGCGCCCCGCCGCAGCAGCCCCCGTACGGCGGCTACCCGGGCTACCCCGAGCCGCCCCGCAAGGGCAGGGGCGGGCTGGTCGCCGGCCTGGTGATCGGCGCGCTGGTGCTCGGCGGCGGCGGGTTCGCCGCCTGGAAGCTCCTCGGCGGGGACAAGGCCGGCGCGTACAAGCTCACCGCCCCGCAGTCGCTGCCGGACGGGTACACCCAGAAGTCCTTCGAGGAGAAGCCGGTCGACCAGAGCAAGCCCGAGGCGGCGAAGTTCGGCAAGGACCTGCACGCCCTCGGCGCCAGCTACAACAAGGGCTCCGACGCGCTCGACTTCATCTCGGTGGCCGGCATCTACGGCGAGCTCAACGACCCGGGCCAGCTGATCGACCAGTCGCGCAAGGACTCCTCCAGCGCGGTCACCTGGTCCACCCCGCTCACCGACTTCCCGGCGAACGACGACAAGAGCTCCTCCGGGCGGCTCGCCTGCGGCGTCACCAGCGTGATCGGCAAGCCCGGCCCGACGATCTGTGTCTGGGCCGACAACTCCACCTACGGCCGGGTCAGCTTCTCCAAGAGCGCCGGCGGCCAGGGCCTCACCGCCGCCCAGGCCGCGGACAAGACCCGGGCCATCCGCGATGCCATGAAGGTCGCGAAGTAACCCCGTCACCCAGAAAGGGACACCCGTGTCCGAGCAGAACCCCTACGGTGCGCCCCAGCAGCCGGGGTACCCGGCGACCCCGCCGCCGGCCGCGCCCGGTTACGGCGGCGTTCCGGCCCAGCCCGGCTACCCCGCCCCCGGCCAGGAGGCCTACCCCGGCTACGGCGGCGCGTACGCGCCGGTCCCGCCGCCGCGCAAGTCCCGCAAGGGCCTGTGGATCACGCTCGGCACCATCGCCGCGGTCGTCGTGGTCGGCGGCGGCGCGCTGGCGTTCTTCGTCTACGACGCCACCAGCAACGCGGGCACCCAGAAGATCGTCCTGCCGGCGAACTTCAAGGACACCACCCGCAACGACAACAACCCCGTCAGCGCCGCCATGGAGAAGGCGATGACGGACAGCCTCGGCAAGGGCGACGGCAACTGGAAGCCCACCGGCGTCGCCGGCGTCTACCAGAACTCCTCCTCCGAGCCGGACCTGATCGTGGCCGGCGCCTACGGCAAGGTCCTGATGCCGAAGAAGGAGCTGGACGCGGCGTTCGACGGCGTCTCCTCCAAGGGCTCGACGGTCACCGACCGCCACACCGTGGACGCCGGCCCCAAGGGCGGCAACATGGAGTGCGCCAACATCACCCAGACCGACACCCCCAAGATGGGCATCTGCGCCTGGGCCGACAGCAGCAGCCTCGTCATGGTGATGAAGGTCCCCCAGGACGAGAACAGCCAGCCCGACCTGGACAAGCTCGCCGCCGACACCCGCGACCTGCGCGCGGTCTCCGAGGTGCCGAAGTAACCGGCGCCGCGCGGCGGACGCCGAACGCGAGAGGGCCCCGCACCGGATCGGTGCGGGGCCCTCTCGCGTTCGGCCGGGAGCGTCAGGCGCTCTTCTCGCGGCGCTCGCGCTTGATCATGTCGCGCGGGACGAGGGTCGGGATCGCGTGCTTGGAGACCACGTCCCCGGTGACCACCACGCGGGCGACGTCCTGACGCGAGGGGACCTCGTACATCACGGACATCAGCACCTCCTCCATGATGGCCCGCAGCCCGCGCGCGCCGGTGCCGCGCAGGATCGCCTGGTCGGCGATCGCCTCCAGCGCGTCCCGCGAGAACTCCAGCTCCACGCCGTCCAGTTCGAACAGCTTGCGGTACTGCTTCACCAGCGCGTTGCGCGGCTCGGTGAGGATCTGCAGCAGCGCCTCGCGGTCCAGGTTGTGCACGCTGGTGATCACCGGCAGCCGGCCGATGAACTCCGGGATCATGCCGAACTTCACCAGGTCCTCGGGCATCACCTGGCGGAAGTGGTCGCTGGCGTCCGACTCCCGCTTCGAGCGGATGTTGGCGCCGAAGCCGATGCCCTTGGCACCCGCGCGGCCCTCGATGATCCGCTCCAGGCCGGCGAACGCGCCGCCGACGATGAACAGCACGTTGGTGGTGTCGATCTGGATGAACTCCTGGTGCGGGTGCTTGCGGCCCCCCTGCGGCGGCACCGAGGCGGTGGTGCCCTCCAGGATCTTCAGCAGCGCCTGCTGCACGCCCTCGCCGGAGACGTCCCGGGTGATCGACGGGTTCTCGCTCTTGCGCGCGACCTTGTCGATCTCGTCGATGTAGATGATCCCGGTCTCGGCCTTCTTGACGTCGTAGTCGGCCGCCTGGATCAGCTTGAGCAGGATGTTCTCGACGTCCTCGCCGACGTACCCGGCCTCGGTCAGCGCCGTGGCGTCCGCGATCGCGAACGGCACGTTCAGCATCCGGGCCAGGGTCTGCGCCAGCAGCGTCTTGCCGGAGCCGGTCGGGCCCAGCAGCAGGATGTTGGACTTCGCCAGCTCGATGGCGTCCTCACGGCCGTTGCCGCCGCTGCGGCCCGCCTCGCCCGCCTGCACGCGCTTGTAGTGGTTGTAGACCGCCACCGACAGCGCCTTCTTGGCGAGGTCCTGGCCGACCACGTACTGGTCCAGGAACTCGTAGATCTCGCGCGGCTTCGGCAGTTCCTCGAAGCGCACCTCGGAGGTCTCGGCGAGCTCCTCCTCGATGATCTCGTTGCACAGGTCGATGCACTCGTCGCAGATGTACACGCCTGGGCCGGCGATCAGCTTCTTCACCTGCTTCTGCGACTTGCCGCAGAACGAGCACTTGAGCAGGTCGCCACCGTCTCCGATGCGTGCCACGAGGTGCTTCCCCTTCGCCAGGGGCCCCGCAGGGGTTCCGGGGCCTGGTGCTGTGGACCGTCGACGCCCGACGGCGATCGGTCTCGCTATCCGAAGGTACTCTGCCGGGCCGGGGATTCCGTCCTCTTCGCCGGGTCTGCCCTACGCCCTGGGCGAATTGATACCGAACAGATGCCGTCGCGGCGGAGACCGTCCGAACCGGAGCGGGGGGGGGCCCCCGGGGGGGGGGCCCCCCCCGCGGGGGGGGGGGGGCGGGGGGGCGCGGGGGGGGGGGGGGGGGGGGGGGGGGGGGGGGGGGGGGGTTTTGGGGGGGGGGGGGGGGGGGGGCCCCCCCCCCGCTTCGGCGTAGGAGTGGGAGGTGTGGTTAGGGCCTGGGGTGGGCCGGGGTGGTGGCACCGATGCTGGCGGGGAG
>NZ_JBMVFA010000027.1:0-121916 GCF_049543595.1 Kitasatospora sp. NPDC094028
GGGGGCGGGGCGGGGGGGGGGGGGGGGGGGGGGGGGGGGGGGGGGGGGGGGGGGGGGGGGGGGGGGGGGGGCGGGGCCGGGGGGGGGGGGGGGGGGGGGGGGGGCGCCCCCCCCCCCCCCCCCCCCCGACCTCTCAGCAGGCGCGGGACTCGCGAACCGCTGGAGGAGAAGGTACTTGCGGACAAGCCCGGTGGGACTGCTACCGTGGTCGGCGCGGCCATGGTGCCGTGACGGCTGCGTGTGAGGGCCGGAGTCCCGCCGTACGGCCCGCGAACGGGCGGCACAGCGGCCAAGGTGGTAGGAGCGCAGTCCACGGACTGGTACTCCCGCACCGCACACATCGTCAGCTCAACCTGGTCCACCCGCCCTGCTCGCTGAGTCCTTCGCGCGCCGGGGCCCGGGTCGCGGGACCGAAGCCCCCTCTTGCTGTGCGCGCTGGAAGTAGACCGCGATGCCCAAGCACAACCGTTCCCGGAAGCAGGCCGCGCGCCGCCGCAAGGCCACCACCGGCATGTCGTTGTCGGCCGCCGCCAACGGCACCGGCCACAAGCACCCTGGCCCCGACCTGACCGACCTCAACGCGCTGCCGCACGCGGCCGGCCGGCAGGTCAACACCCGGCTCGCGACGGCCCTCGTCGGTGCGTGCCGTGCCGCCTGCCAGCCCTGCCAGGCGTCCGTGATCCCCAAGCTCGTCGCGGACCGGCCCACCGTCGCGGTGCTCGCCGCGGCCGCGTACGACAATCCCCTCACTCGCCTCGCAGGCGGCCCCGGGATGTTCGCCTCCGAGCCCACCCGGGCCTGGTGGGCCGCAGCGCGCGGAGTCGGCGCCGACCAGGCCGGGCAGGAGAAGGCCCGGGCGGCTCTGGACCTCCTGGAGAAGATGACCACCAGCGAGGCCACCGCCGTCCTGGATGACGCCCTCGACCACTGGGCGGCCGGCGCCGATCCCGCCACCGCGCCGGGCGGCGAGTCGGGCATCCAGATCGTCACGCTGGAAGACCTCGGCCTGGCCGACGACGAACCCGCCTCCGGCACCTACGGCGTGATGCTCGGCCACATCACCCTGCCCGGGCAGCCCCCACTGCCGATGCTCACCCTCTACCCGGAATCCCCGGCCGCCGGCCTGGAGGATCTGCGCCGACGCACCAGCTGGAGCACCTGGGACGGCTCCCGCCTTCCGATGGTGAACACCAGCTGGCGCCTGCGCCTGAACATCGCCAGCCGCTCGCTGGAGGAACTGGTGCTCGTCGACGACGAGGGCTTCGACGAGGAGAACCTGTGGCTGGCCGCCGAGCAGGTGAGCCTGCCCGACAGCTGGTGGGACCTGATCGACCGTACGGAGCACGTCCTGGTCGCAGGCCCCGGAAGCCCGGACGACGGCAGCCTCGACGCGCAGGCCATCGCCGTCGTGGCCCGGGCGAGGTTCATGTGACCCGCCCCCACCACACCCTCCCGGCCGACGAGACGGAGCCCGGCATGACCACCACCCCCTCCGTACAGACCAGCACTGACCCCGCCGACACCGCACACCTGCGTGCCGGCCGCCGCATCACCCTGGAGGAGATCACCGGCCACGTCTCGTCCGCCGCCGTTCTGCTGCGGCAGGTCGCCTACGCCGCCGAGACCCCCGACGTCCCGGTCGAACTGGCCGACTTCATCGAGGAGCTGCGCCGCACCGCCGACGCCCTGGCCAAGAACGCCGACACCGCGCAGCACCTGGCCGCCATCACGGCCGGCGAACTTCCCCTCGCCACCACCTTCGAGGACAAGCGGACCTGGGGCGCCGCCGCCCGCGACGAGGAGCCCAGCACGGCCCCGGGCAGCTACCCGCCCGCCGTCGTGCCCACCTATAAGCAGCTGCTGCTGCTCGCCCGCCGCGGCCGCCCGATCCCCGACGACCACCCGATGGCCCGCTGGCTGCGCACCGAGACCACCACCTTCCCGGAGGCGATGGACGGCGTGCACTTCGTGGAGTCGAAGGTTGCAGCCGAGCGCCGGGCAGTCGAACGGCTGGCAGAGATCCAAGCCGAAGTGCTGCTCGTCGAGTGCGACACCGTAACGTGCGCCCAGGGCGAGGGACAGCCGTGCCGCACCAGCACCGGCCGGCTGACCGAGCAGCCGCACAAGGGCCGCCTGAACAGGGCAACGCTCCGCGTGGACGAGCGACTGGACACCCTCGGCTCCACCGTAACGGTAACCCGCCATGTCTGAGCGCCGCCCCCGCCGCGAGCACCCGGCCCCGCTGCCCGGCATCGCCCGAATCCGCGTCACCGGCGACGACCAGGCCGTCGCCGCCGTCCTCCAGCACCTTGCCGACCGCTTCGTCGTCACCGGTGCCGCCCGCTACCCCGGTGGCCGCGCCTACCTCGAAGCCGACACCCGCCCGCCGATCCGGGAGACCCATGATGGCTGACCAGTTCACGTTCGCCGCCGCCCGCTTCACCCCCCTGGCCGGCACCCATGAACCGCTGGCCGGTTCGGCGCTGGTGCTGAGCGTCCACGGGATCGTGCGCTTTGTCCTGGACGAGGGCGGCGCCGGCGAGCACTATGTGCTGCACCTGGCCACCGCATGCCTGGACCTTCCGCCCACCGACCCCGGCCACGGGTACGACGTGCACCTGTGGGCACAGGACCCCCTGTGGTCCGGCCCGATCGAGGTCTGGCTCGCCGGCGTTCACTTCGAGCCCGCCACGGTGTGCAAGGACGGGACGAGGGTGGAGATCATCGGCCGAGGTCGGGGCCGCTCCCTCTACCGGGCCGACGAGGTGCCGCCGGTGGCGCTGGCCGCCCTTCAACCACGAGCGGACACCGATATGACCACCTACCAGACCAACGCCGCGCAGAGGCGGTTCCCGGACCCCGCGCCGCTGGATCACACAGCGGTGCGCGACCTCGCCCGGCACGCCAACGACGTGATGTGGCCAGCCGCGCGGATGAAGCCCGCGGAGCCGCTGGCCGAGGCGGGCGTGCACGTCTCCATCGCCCTCAGCGGGTTCAACGGCCTGATGGCGGCCGACACCGGCCGGGACCACCTCGCCGAGGGCGAGCGGACGCTGGACCACCTGCACCGGGCGGCCGGTCACCTGCACGAGCACCTGGTGGCGACCGTGCCCGAGGAGCAGCGGGAGGCCCGGCACCGGGGGATGATCGACAGCTGCCTGCGGGAGGGGCTGACGGTCGTCGCCTCGCTCACGGCCGAACTGATGATGGCGGGCCGGCGGATCACGGTCCGCCTCACCGAGGCCGACGCCTACCAGGGCATCCAGCTGGAGGAGGAGGGGCAGGAGACGCGCACGCTCCGGCTCTCCGGCCGGGACCGCCTGGAGCTCCACAGTGGGCTGCACGAGATCGGCCGGGTCGTCTGGCTGATGCTGCTCGCCGAGAACGGCAGGGTGGCCACCGGCCCGCTCTGACGGCCCGTGCACAACCCGGGCGCCGGGCAGCGGCATCGTGGCCAGGTTCATCCGAACGGGTGGACAGTTCGGGAACCCGGGCCCGGCTGTCGGTGAGCGATGCCATAGTGGTTCTCGCCCCGCTGAACAACCTCCGTCCAGCACCGTTCGTCGACAACGCCTGGACAGCACCATCGCAGGACAACACGGGCAGATCCGGATCAAGAGCAGTCCAAGCCCAACCTCCGCCCCTTGGGGACGGCACCATCGCAGTGTGACATGGAGCGGCGTCGACCACGGCCCCATGTGCAACATCCTCCGCCCCCACGGGGGCGGCACCATCGCAGAGCAGCGTGGGCCAGGTTGGGAAGCCAACCTCAGCACCATCTCCGCCCCCTCGGGGGCGGCACCATCCGAAGGCGGATGCGCACCGAGTGCGCATCCGCTTCTCGCTGTTCGGGGGACGGAGTTCCGCCGTCCCCAGGGCCGGTAGGGTCGGACAGGTGAACGACGAGGAGCAGGCGGAACCGACCCCGGCGCAGCTGCGCGAGCTCCGCGCCCGCACGGAGGCTCTGGCCAGGGAGATCGCCGCCGTCCAGGCCCGCCTGGCCGCCCTGGACGAGCCGGCCCGCTCCACCAGCTACCCGCTCGGCCGGGCACAGGAACGGCTGCGGGAGGCGGCGGCGGAACTCGGGGAGGGCGCCGACGAACTGGCCCGGGCCCGCACCGCCCGGGACCCGCGGCTGTGCAAGGCACACTGGGGCGCTTGCCCGGACTGCGGCAACACCCTGGCCAGCAGCGGCGGCCGCGCCTGGTGCCGGAGCTGCCCGCGCACCTGGGACTACGACCGCCTGGGCACCGCGTGCATCGACGTCGCCACCCACGAGGTTTCCACCCCCAACAGCCCCGGCGAGACGATCCTCCTGTGCCAGGCGCACGCCCGGGACGCGGCCGAGCGCCTGGACGGCGCCGTCGTAACCCCGATCGATCCACAAGCCAGCCCCCGCTGAACCCCGCGTCCGCCACGGGCATGCCCGGCCCCGCGGAGGGGGCCACCTGAACAGGCTCGTCTCGCCCTACGATGAGGGGCTAGACCCGGCCGGCCCAGACGGTGAGGACCCCCTGACGATGGCGCCTTCGCGCAGCACCGAGATCCGCCGCTTCTTCACCACCCTCGGCAAGACGCTGGGCTGCACCTTCGACCCCGTCTACGAGGACCGCGACAAGCGCTGGTGCGTGACCTGGCAGGACGGCCCGACCGCGGGGAAGGTGCGGCGCAGCGTCGACCGCAACCTCAAGGAGTACGCCGAACTCATTGGGCTGAGCCGCGAGTACAGCGACGAGGCCACCGTCCTCGGTGCGCTGCGCGCCTTCACCACCGGCGCGATCGAGCAGTACACGGGCCTGGCCCAGGTGAAGACGTGGACGCTGCGCGATGTCGGCCGCGGCCTCCTGAAAGACGTTGCCGACCCGTTGTCGGCCGCCGACGAGCGCGAGCGCCACCTCGTCGACCACCTCCTGACCATCACCGCCCGCACCCTGTCCTGGGGCATCAGCCGCGATGCCGACTACGCGCTGGAACTGCTTGCCGAGCGCCGCGGCGTCGGCTTCCTCCTCACCCCCGATGCCGCCGTCGAGCAGCCGCCGGTCACCCTCACCCCGCTGGAGCGCCTCACCGAGCGCTACGCGCAGGGTGTCCAGGCCGTCGACTGGCGCCGGCGCGGCGCCACGATGTCGGCCGGCGAGGCGTTCGCCGCCGTGACCGCCGACCCCGAACCCACCCCCGAGATCGCCCGCGCCGCCCTCGCCCTGATCCCCGCCATGCGCGCCGAACTCGACACCGCAGAGCAGCGGCTGACCGCCGTGGCGGTCCCCGCCGACACCCCGGCGCAGGGGTGAGCGTCTTCGCGTGACCGGCGGGCAGGTGTTTCGGAGGGGGCGCGCACTCCCTCGCCGCACTTCGATTCCGACGCCTGAAACTGTGCTGCCCGGGTAGGGTGGAGGCGGCTGGACACGCACGCCGATCGTCGCTGCCCGCATCCCCGCCCACGCCGGGACCGCGGGCGTCGTCGGCCCAGGGACCCGAGGGTGCCCGTGAAGTTGTCGCCGTGCCCTTTCACCGGGCGGGCAGAGCGTGGGCAGACCCGCCAGGAGAAGCGCACCGTGACCAAGAAGAACCGCTCCACCGCCGCCACCCTCGCCCGTCAGGCACGCCGCGACGGCGTGACCGGCCCACACCGCGAACTGCTGCGCACCTTCGCCTCCGACACCGGCGGCGCACGAGTCGGCACCCTGATCATGGCCGTGGCCGGCGCCCCCAACGGCGACGCCACCGTACGGGCGCGCCGCGCCCAGGACCTGGCCGACCTGCTTGCCGCCCTCACCCGCGCCGGCACCGGCGAACGCTACGAGGCGTGCGCCGAGGTCACCCTGATCACCCCGCTCCGTGACGACGAGGAGCTGTACGGCGTCCTCGCCCTGACCGCCCGCCGCCCGTGGGAGCAGGACTGGCAGGCCGTGGCTCAGGACGTCCAGGCGCTGGTCGCCGCCCGGCCCGACGTCTGGCCGACCGCCCCCGAGCGCGAGAAGGCGGCGTGGCCGACCGGCTCGGAGAAGGCCATCCCCGCCGACGCCCCCGCCCACCGGACGCAGTACGTCGAGCACCGCGTCCACACCGCTGGCGCCCCCGCCGACCTTCGCCACCCCGCCGACAGCACCCGCCTGTACCCGGCGCCGCTGTGGCCGGAGTCAGCCGACCTCACCGCCCCCTTTCGCCCCGACCGTACGGTCTTCGCCGCCCACATCGACGACCCCGCCGAGCTCGACGGCTGGATGCGCACCCTGTGCCTGCGCTGTGCGTGCCGCGTCAGCCAGGCATGCCCGAAGTGCCCGGGCTGCTACTGCTACAACGACCGGTGCGACGGCCTGCGCCACCGCCAGCGGGACCTGGACGGGGCCGGGGTGTTCATGCTGAACGCGATGGTGCCCAAGGGCATCGACGAGCGGGCCTTCGCCCAGTACGTCGCCGACACGGTGCGCACCGTCACCCGCGAGGCCACCGGCGAGACCTACCCGGCCCGCGCCGTGGTCCACCACGCCGCCGTGCCGTGGCAGCAGGGCCCTGTCGACGATTGGCTGCCCGAGGACCGCCAGTACGCCTACCTGCTGGTGGAGTGCGAGAGCGTCCGCGACTGGGACCCGGACGACGAGATCGAGAACACCGAGCAGGACATGGCCCGCGCCATCGAGGCCGGCGTCCGGGCCCTGTACCCCGCGCCCTGGGACGCCGTCGCCTACCCGACCGACACCGACGCCGCGAAGAGGTTCCACGACCGGCGCGTGTGGGCCGTCGCCACCCGCGACGCCGACCCGCTCGTCCTGCGCAACGGCTGGCAGGACGACCTCGACCACCTCAACGCCACCGCCCCCGGCACCCGCCCCACCCACGTCACCGACAACCCGAAGCCCGAAGCCGGCTGGCCCCACCGCCTGGTCGACGCCCACTGGCAGGGCTGGCTGCACACCGAAGACGGCCACTACCAGGCCACCAGCGGCACCGGCCGCGGCCTCGACCAACCGTGGACCCACGCCCAGATCACCACCAGCCGCGGACCCGTACGCCCCGTCCTGCCCCCGCCCGCCGAGGACACCGACCGCCTGACCGCCCTGTGGGCGCAGGCCGGCCACCAGGCCCTCGCCACCACCCTGGCCGCACTCCACCGCCTGGTCCTGCGTTTCCCCGCCGGCCAGCGACCCCACCCGGTCATGTCCGGCCGCGAAGGCAGCTGGGAGACCCTGCGCCTGATCGACCTCGCCTGGGGAATCGGCTCCGACATCGACGGCCAGATGCCCACCCGCTACGACGGCCACGCCGCAACCGCCATCGCCGACGTCCTCGAAGGCTGGGCCCGGCGCCCCGAGTACTACACCGAGGTCGCCGAAACACTCGCCCAGCACTTCGGCCAGCACGTCGACCGCACCGGCGGCTGGAACACGGTCACCGAGCCCTGGCTCCGCCCGGGCAGCGAGCTGATCGACCCCGACACGCTGTTCCTGATCGCCAGCTGGCTGCTGGCCAGCTCCGACCACCTTGACATCTTCGCCCGCTGACCAGGCCACCCGCTGCTAGAACCACCGCTGAACGCCAGCCCTGCCCCCGGCGTTCAGCGGTGCAGCGGGGCCTCTGGCTTCGGCCACGTCCGGCTCGGGGCGCCTCGCGGATCAGTCCTCGAAGCCCCGGGCGGTGGCGTCGAGGCGTCCGGTCAGCACCTGGGCGACCGTGTCGAGCGCGTGGCGTAGCCGCAGGTGCTCGGCGCCGGTGAGGGGCGTGGTCGTGTCCAGCAGCAGGTCCTGGGAGGCGATCGTGCCGTACCCGGCGTCCGGCCGCCCGTACGGTTGCTGGGAGACCGTGACCGTGATCGAGTGCCCGATCGGCAGCCCCAGCGTCACGACAGCGCCCTCGGTGACGGCCTGGCCCTCCACGTCTATCGCGTCCAAGTCGTCCCGCCCAGCGGCCTGGGCCAGGTCCTCACGGCCGCACAGGGCGGCCTGGACCCGCTGCACCTGCTCCAGCACGGTGCGGGCGTGCGCAACCGCGTCCTCGGCCATCTTGGCCCGCTCGGCCCGGTCCTCGTGGTCCATCGCGGCGGCCAGGCGCCGCAGCACCAGGCCCGCGTGCCACGCCGCCAGGGCCTCGGGCTGCAGCAGGTCGCTCTCGCGCAGCATCGCCGACCCGCAGACGTGGTCAACCAAGCCGGCCAGCGCCCGCACCTCCGCGGCGTGCAGCGGCACGTACCGGGGCTGGTGGGGAGCCTCGAAGGTCTCGTCGGCGAGGTCGGCGCCGACGCGGCGCAGCGCCTCGCGCACCTCGTCGACGGTAAGGCCAGCGGCCGCGGCGAGGTCACGCACGCACCGGGTGCCCGCCCACCACGCGGCGGCCAGCATGCCGTCCAGCCCGCTCGTGGGGACGGCCCCACCGGCGGCCTCGCGCAGGGCGCCCAGACACGCCTCGCGGGCGAGCACGGAAGCAGCGGACGTGGTGGTGGTCACGTCCTCCACCGTAGTCCTTCCCCAGGCGCGGCGGCGGGCGAACCGGGACTTCATCAGCATGCGCCACGCCCCCGGGACCGGGCAGCCCGCGCGCGAAGCACAACCCCCGGCGCGTCCCAACCGTTACGCGCCCCCGAGGCTCCCGGCCGCCGCCACCTCGGGCGTCCCGGCCTCGCCGGGCACAGCCAGAAGGCCGTTCACCTCCTCCAGCAGCGCATCCAGCCGCTGCCGGGCGGCAGCGAACTGCAGCACCCGCCAGCGGGGGCAGGGGAAGAACACGGATCGCGCGCTCTCGGTCAGCCCGAGCAGCAGACGCAGCCGGTCCTCCTCGGGCAGATCGCTCAGCCACACGGAGCGCGCCAGAACGACGTAGCCGGCCAACTGCCGGTGCACACCGAACCGGTGGGTGTAGGTGAGGACGAACGGCGAGCAGTCGTCCAGCATCGTGCGGGTCGCCTCGTCGACGAGACCGCGCCAGCGCTCCCACTCCGCCTGGAGGCGCTGCGCGTAGCCGGACCCGTCCGCGCGCGGCGCCACCTGGAGACGTGGCACGGTGAACAACACCGTCTCCAGTGCCTCCCGGAAGGCATCCCGGGAGGCGGCAGCGGCCTTGTACCGCACACCGAACCGCTCGGTTCGGGGCGTCACCCTCGAAATCACCAGCGTCGTGACGACCGCGGTGACCACCGCGGTCCCCATCGTGATCAGCGTCTCGCGCAACAATGCCTCCCCGGTGCCGGTCTTCGGGGCGCCGATCATGCCAGATGCTCGGGGGCGCTCATCGGGCTTCGGGAACTCCACCTCGGTGCCGCGCGGCCGATGTCGCCACGGCCGAGGCCAGCGCGCCACCGGCGGCCGCTGCCCGCACCGTAGAAGTCAGCGGCCCGGGCCCGAACCCCCGAGCGAGCCGGGGCCGCCAACAGCCTCCCGGCCCCTCCGAACCGCCTGCAACCCCGGGCGACGGCGCGGTGTAACGCATCATCGGTACTTGTCGTACTTCCAGGTAAGCGCCCACGACCTGCGAAGGACACGACGACATGGCTCTCACCACCCTCTCGGCGAACTCCGTCACCGACGAGCACTTGGAGGTGCTCCGCCAGCTCCTCGACAGCAAGAACGCCCTGCTGCGCCAGTACGGGTTGGACGACGGCGCGGCCTCCGGCGTGCTGGTGCAGATGACGCACGAGCTGCCGGCCTCGCTCGCGGAGTGGCTGCTGAGCACGGCGCTGGAGCGAGGCGTGTCGGTGAGCGACTTCCTGACCGAGCTGGTGGAGCTCGCCCGCACCGAGGTCCCGGTTCCGGCCCTGGCCCCGGTGCCGGAACCGCAGCGGGAGGTAGGTGTGCCGCAGGCGGATGGGGTGGAGTGGTTCAGCGTGCAGCAGCTGGCAGACTCCACGGGGATGCCGGCGAACACCGTCTACGGGCTGGTCGGCCGGCCGGACGGCCCGAGCCCGGTGCGACTGGGCCCCAAGGGCGGGCGCATCCTGGTGCACCGTGTGGAGGCGGAGCGCTTCGCGAAGGCGCGTGGGCGCAAGCTGGCGGCCTGAGCCGTCAGCCCGGGCCCGGTGAACCTGTCGGGATGGGTCAGGCGGCGGAGGAGGACCAGTCTTTGCTGTCCTGCTGGGGGTCGGTGATCATCAACGGGCCGACGTAGGCGACCATCATGTTCATCCCGGCCATCGACGCGATGACGGACCAGGGAGCGTGGCCCGGATCGCCGAGGGGGTAGGTCATCGCGCTCAGCGCGAGGGCGTAGAGGCCGTACAGGGCGACGACCAGGGCGTGACGGACGCGCAGACCGAGGCCGTGGTGGCGCAGCTGGTGGGCGTAAGCGGCGAGGACGAACGCGACGAGGGGGAAAGCGAGCGCGGCCGGCCAGCACATGACGGTGCCGTATTCAGGGCGAAGGCCGTCAGCGAAGTGGGGAATGGTGATGATCCACCAGCCGATGGAGACGACCGCGAGGGTGCCGCGCGCGATCTGGTAGCCGGTGCTGGGTCTGCGGACGGGGGAGTGCGTCTCGGTCACGCCGGCCATCTTGCCGGGCTCGTGGTGAACGGCGCGGGAGGAGGCGCGGATGCGGGTCACGCGGCGTTGACGCCGGTGCTCGGGAACCGGCTCGTCCCGCTGAGGTCGGCACGGTCAGCGTCTTCGCGAACAGCACGGTGGCGTCCAAACGTTTCGGTCGAAACGTTTGTTATCCCGTAAGGCGCCGACCGCTCGCCCGCAACGGCGGACAGCGGGAGTCGTTGAGCCGGGCATGGATGAATCGCCTCTGGCTCAGGCCGACGCGGCCAAGTCGCGCCGTGATTTCGATGGTGAGATGTCGGCGCTGGTCGACGGCGGGAAGTCGTTACAGGACGCCACGTGGTTTCCGGCGCGGGCTGGTGACATGCTGAGCGTCCGGTACGGGGTCGGCGGATCGGTGCCGGCGCACGAGGAGACGTACGAAGTCGTCCCGGATGAGTTCGGCAGTCTGATCCTCAGCTTGAGGTCCCATACGTTCCCGGAAGGGCTTGCGAGCTCCGCTGGCTCGTTCGCCCCGGGCCTGCCCGACGAACCGTTCTTCGAGGCATGGATGGAAGTCGGCCCCGGCAGCCTGACGATTGTGCGGGACGACTGGGTGATCCACCGGGGCCGCTGAACCACGGGTTCGGTGACGCCGGCCAACCGGGCCACCTGCTGGGCGGCGAGGATGGAGGTTGCCCGGTTCCGGGACGAAACGCCCGGTGAACAGCCGGCACCCGCCGGGCGCTAGAATCCCCGCCGGGCCCCGCAGCCCAAGGCCCGCCGTCCGGCCCGTGGGAGAGACGGCACACCCGGCCGGACCCGCGACGCGGCGAGCGGTCACTCCCGAACCGTGCCAACCGTGCGTGCCGGGGCCACGGACCGCGCGCCGAACGGACGGCACCCCATGAGCGACCCCCGCCACGCCCGCAAGACCGAGGTCCGGGCCCGCATGCAGCAAACCGGCGAGAACTACACCACGGCGGCCGCCGCCATCAGGGCCCAGCGGACGAGGCCCGCAACTCCCGAGCACTACAGCGGGATGGACCGGCAGGACCGGTACCAGGAGGCGGTGCGCGAGGCTCGCGCGGCCGCTGAGCCCGCCCACCTTGCCCTCTGGAACGCCTGGGGCGAGAGCTTCGCCCCCTACCACCACCTCGTGATGGTCCTCTCCCTTCCCACCGGCGACAGCGTGCAGTGGATCACCTACAGCACCGGCGGCCGCGACCTCGCCCAGCAGATCGACCAGCACGCCCGGAGCGCCGGCCTCGGCCTCGCCGACTACCGCACCATCAGCCAGCGGCACGTCACCGCCGACTACACCAACGGCCCGCTCCAGGTCGCGGCCACCGACCTCGTCGCCGTGTTCGAGGACGTCTTGGCCGGGCGGGGCGCCAGCGAGGAGCACCAGGCCCAGGCCGCGAGCGACCCGCTCCACAAGACGTGGTTCGGCTTCCACGACAACAGCGGCGCCTCGCTGTACCCGCCGCTGATCGACTTCGAGAGGTGGGGCCTGGACGGCTGACCAGGCCAAGGTCCGCCGGATCGCCTTGCTGCCCAAGCGGTGAGTCCGCCGGGGCCCGGGTCTGGGAAACGAGCTGGTCCGTCCTCGGTCACCGGCTCGCCCGAGGACGTGGCGGTTCTGTTCGGGACAGCGGGCAGGTGTAACGCTTTGGAGCACGCCGTCGTACAGGAGGGTGTGGGTGTCCGGCGGGCGACGTGGGAGCTGCCCGCCGGACACCCACCACGGCTTCCAGGGCACCACAGATGACTTGTGATAACAGCCCAGGACCTCAGCCACCCACTCAGCTGGCGCCGCGCGCGCCCCTCACGTGCACGTGGGAACGGCGGTTCGGAAGGCTCGCCAGGGAGATTGGTGAAGGTAGGGCTGTTATCACAAGTCATTTTTGGGAGTAGGTACGCGGCTCAAGGGCCCGGTCGAACCTGAGAAGATGAGGCCATGGCCTTCACCACTTCGCGCGACGTCGTCCTCAGCTGCAGTTCCTGCGGAGCCGTCGAAGTGCTGCCGCCCGAACTCGTCGACCCCGACGACGAGCGCGCCACCTACAAGGCCGCCTGCACCTGGCACAAGTCCAAGTGGGCCGCCGGCTGGCGCTGGCTCGGTTCCCTGAACCTCTACTCCTGCCCCGCCTGCCCGAAGCTGCTAGTGGAGAAGGACGGCGTGCACGTCGCCGGCCCCGGCCTGCAGCAGCCGCATGCCGAAGCCCAGAGCACGCCGTAACTCCCAGCCCGGACCACCGCGATCCAGCGTGTGGCACCCTGAGGCACATGGCCCGCGCCCTCGATCCCTACGCCGTCCTCGCCGACTGGCTGCTCAGCAAGCCGTACGGCGACACCACCCGCGAAGACTACGAGCGCGAAGTCACCGACCTGATCAACGCGTTCGGCCCCACCAAGGTCTGGGATCTCACCTCCGACGACATCCGCACCTGGACCAAGACGCCCGACCGCCCCCGCACGGAAGCCTGGCGCATCAGCGTCCTGCGCGGCTTCTACCGGCACGCCCGCACGATCGAGCCCACCATCGGCAACCCGGTCCCCCGAGGGCTGCGCCCGGCCGTCGATGGCCTGCCCCGCGGCCGCCCCGCGCTCACCCGCGCCGAGTCCACCTACTTCGTCGCCGCCCTCGACGCCTACGTCCACCACCCCGACGCGCTGTTGCCCCATCGCGCCCGCGCGCTCGGCTACCTCGTCCTCGGCATGGGCCTGCGGGCCCACCAGGTCGTCGCTCTCGACCTCGACGGCCACTGGATCAGGGAGCAGCACCGCACGACCCTGCGCGCCACCCTCAAGGGCGGCGGTCTCGGCGACCCCCGCGAAGTTCCGCCCGCCGTCGCCCACGCCGTCGAGGACTACCTCCTCCACCGCCGTACGGCAGCTCCGTACAGCCGTCCCGACGCCGGTCCCCTGCTCACCAGCGGTCGCGGCCGCCGCCTCGACAGCTACAACAGCCCCCGGGACCTCCTGCGCGCCATCGCCTCCACCCACCCCCAGCTCGCCCACCTCGCTGAGACCCTGACCGCGGATGGTCTCGCCAATTCCCCCAACCCGTTCCTCGGGTAGGCGGGGGCCTTGGTCAGTCCAGGTCGGCGGAGGCCAGGGTGACCGCGAGCACGATGTAGGGGATGGCGCTCAGGCACAGCTCCGCCGCCGTACTCGGGTCAGACGTCGCGGCGGCCTCCTGCAGCGCCAGCAGCCCGGCCGCGACGGTGGAGTCGACCGCTTGGTCAAGGATCTCCTCCACGGTGAGCTCGCCGCCGGCGACCAGCTCGCGCACCAGGGCGACCGCCTCCGCCGGATCGCGCCGCCAGGATGCGGCGACCTCGTCGCCGGCGTTCACCAGCTCCATCACGGCAAACTGCTCCGCGAACGCCAGCTGCACGCCGTGCTCACCGGGCGGCTCGTCCTGCTCGATGTGCTCCTGGGCCTGTGCCACGACGCACCGCGCGGCGAACGTCCGCCGGGCTTCCTCCCGCTCCCGGGCGACGGAGGCCGGCCACCGGGCGTCGTCCTCGCCGCTGGCGATCTCCAGCAGGGTGGCGGCGGCGAGGCTGACCTGAATGCACGGCAGGCGGGACACCTCCACGGCCTCCTGCTCGGGCGGCGCGCCAGCGATCGGCCCGTACACCGCGCCTGCGGCCTCGACACAGGCGCCGATCAGCGTGTTCAGGGCGGCGATCAGCCGCGCGTGGCGGCGTCGGCGGGCGGGCAGGTCGGTGCGGTCCGGTGTCGTGGTCACCCCCGCACTATGCCGCGCGAGCCGACGTCTGCAGTCGGATTCGGCCAAGATCCGGGGGTTGAGGAACAACGACGTCAGATCGTGCGGCCGTGCGCTCCGTGGTTCCGGGACGGTCAGAAATCGACGCCAAGGGCTGCGACTTCGGCGCGGGCTCGGTCAGCCAGCGCAGTGGCCCTCGACCTGGCCGCCTGCGCATCGTCGTCGGCCGCCAGGTCGAGAAGGAAAGCCACTTCCAACGCGTCCAGGCCCGGACGGAAAGCCGGGGCCAACCGCTCGGCTTCTCCGGGGGAATCAGGACTTGCTCTGTCGTCTCGTCGGTCATGGCGCCATGGTCGCCCGGCCTGGCCGTCAGTGGCCCGCGCCACACCGGCACCGCAGCGATCACGGAGCGCACAGCCGCACGATCTGACGTCGTTGTTCCTCAACGCCCAATCCCCGCGACCGTACGGCCTTGGTGTAGCTACGTTCGGGCCGCCCCGAACCCGCCGACGAACCAGGACCGACCCGTGCGCCTCGCTCTCACCGCCTCCGACCTTGAGTTGCTCGCCCGTACCCCAGTCGAGCGAGCGGCCGCCACCTGCCTGCGGCTTGGCCGCCGTGGCTGGGCTCTGGGCCGCCGTGTGCCGGACCGGCGGCTGGACGGCCTGGTCGCGATCGATGCCGAAGCTCTGCACGAGCGGCTCGCCGCCGGCGACACCTTCACCACGCTGCTCGATGCCGCCGGTTCCTGGCGGGTGGACGGTGCGGCCGCCGGGCGCGGCCTCCAGGTCGTCGCCGGCCCTCAGTACTCCTGGCGGCAGGCCCGGGTCGTCGACCTCGACGGCGCCGTACGGGTCGCTGGCCCGGGCGTCGAGCTGTTCGTGACCCGCTGCGGGCGCTACCTCAGCGTCGACGGGGGCGGGGAGCTGGAGGAGATCAGCGAACTCGCTGGTGCCCGGCTCGTCTACCGGCTCCCTCATGTCCGTGAGGACGGGCTGCCGCCGGTGCTGCTCGCCGCTCGGCACGCCCGCCGTCTGGTCGCGGCCCTCGCCGTCCCTGGCGGCGCGGTCCCCGATCAGGCCCTTGCCGGGGCGCGGGCGGCCGCGACGGTGACCGAGTTGCTGCGCGGCACCGTTGCCGGGGATGTGCGGGCCCAGCGCGGCATCGCCGCGCAGCTGCTGGTTGACCATCACGGTTCGCAGGCCCGTGCGCGCGCGGAGCTGGGTGTCGCGAAGTCGACGTTGTGCGAGTTGTTGTCCGGGCGGTGAGCGCGCCGGGGCCGGGGTCCTACTGGTTCTGGAGACGGGCCAGGACGGTGCTGACCGGCTTGAGATCCCGGTAGGCGTTGAAGGCGGGGGCGGCCTGGCGGGCGAGTTCGACGCAGCGGGTGGCACCGATGCGCTTGGCGGTGTCGAGGGAGGCGGTGAGGACGGCGGCCGCGTGCTCGGGCTGGCCGGCGCGGGCGAGGGCTTCGGCCTGGTAGGTCTGGAAGATGGCGCTGGTCTTCGCGCGGGGCGTCTGGAGTTCGGCGAGGCCGTTGTCGATGTAGCTCACGCCGGCGCGAAGGTCGCCGAAGTCGAGGAAGCAGCGGCCGGCGTCGATGAGGTAGTCGGCCGGCGACATCCAGGAGCACCAGGCCGGGACCGGGTCGGGGCTGGAGGCGTCGAGGAGTTCCTCGCAGGCGTGGAGGGAGCGGTAGCAGAGGCGTTCGTCGCTGCTGATGGCGTGGGCGCGGGCCTTGCGGACGTGCAGCAGCGCCCGTGCGCGGGGGTGGGTCGTGCAGTCCAGGGTGCGGTCGAGGAGCCCGATCGCGGTGCTGGGGTCGCGCAGCCAGATCGCCTGGTAGGCGAAGTCCGCGAGGACGCTGGTGCCGAGGTCGGTGGCGCCCGCGGCGTGGGCGGCGTGGAGGGCGCCTTCCCACAGCCGTCCGGCGGAGCCGTGCTCCCCGACGTCGAAGCGGGTCCAGCCGGCGGTCTGGCCGAGCCGAGCCGCCAGGGCGTGCAGGCGCAGCGTGGTCGGCTCGTCGTGGACGCCGGTTTCGATCAGCGTGGTGGCGGTGGACAGGTGGGCGTCGATCAGGTCGACGGTGTGCTGGCGGTCGGCCGTGGGCAGGGCGGTGAGGGTGCGGGAGGCTTCCTCCAGCCAGTCGACGAGGCCCGTACCGCAGGGAGTATCGCCGGTGAGCGCCTGGTCGAGTTGGTGGGCTTGGGCGTCTTGGGACCACTGGGTGCACAGGGCGATGAGGGCGCCCGAGCTGGCGGCGATCGCCGAGCGGCGGGAGAGATTGCCGATGGCGTCGCGCAGGACGGTCGCAGCGGGAACGGAGCCCAGGTCGACGGGCTGGTGCTGTCCGGGGAGCCAGTGGGGCCAGCCGTAGCGTTTCACGTCGCTCCAGGGGACGTCGAAGACTTCGGACAGGTAGAGCTGCGATTCGTCGGTGGGGTCGTGCCCGTTCTCCCAGCAGTAGACACGCTGGCGCCCCATGTTCGAGGCAAGTCCGTGTTCCTGCTTGCGCTTTCGGATCTCGCGGGCGAGGTCGTCCTGCGACCAGCCGCGGAGCTTTCGGGCCGACACCAGCGGATGTTCGCTACCGCGTGTCATCGCGCAATCACACCACTGGGAGGCGGGGGACACAAGCCCCCGCAGACGGTG
This sequence comes from Kitasatospora sp. NPDC094028, assembly GCF_049543595.1. Taxonomy (NCBI): domain Bacteria; kingdom Bacillati; phylum Actinomycetota; class Actinomycetes; order Kitasatosporales; family Streptomycetaceae; genus Kitasatospora; species Kitasatospora sp. NPDC094028. Next base: position 16,840 of record NZ_JBMVFA010000027.1, read on the forward strand.
ACAGCGAGGTGACAGATAACTACTTGCCGCAGCAAGCGATTTGCCCTGTACTCGGTCCCCCGGCCCGCTCGTCCCGGCCGGCCTCGACCACTGGCTCCCACGTCAACTCGGCGGGAAATGAGGCGAGATGGACACCAACATGCTGCTGCGCACCTTCTACACCGTCGAACGGGCGGGCTCTGAGCTGCTCTCGGACGGCGGCGGCCCGCTGGGCTTCGACATCCAGGTCGCCCTTCAGCTGGACTACCTGATCCGCGGGTACCAGGTCGACGGCATCGTCGAGACCGGGTGCTGCCTGGGCGACACCACCGTCTACTTGGCCCGCATGTACCCGGACCTGCCGGTCATCACCTGCGACGTCGACCCCGACCGTGCCGCGCTGACCGCTGAACGCTGCCGCACGAACGCCAACGTCCGGGTCCTGGTCGGCGACTCCGCCGAGCTGCTGCCCCAGATGATGATCGGGTTCAGCCGGCCCCTGGTCTACCTGGACGCGCACTGGGGCAAGAACTGGCCCCTCGTCGCGGAGCTGCGCGCCGTCCAGCGCGGCGTGATCGCCGTCGACGACTTCAACATCGGCCACCCGCGGTTCGGCTACGACACCTACGACGGGGTGGACTGCGGCCCCGCCCTGGTCCGGGCCGCGCGCCGGGACGTGAGCGAGATGTACGTCTCCGACCCGTACGGCTCCTACCCGCTGCCGTGCCTCCAGGTCGGCCGCCGGCGCGGAGTCGGCTACATCGCCGCCGACTTGCCGGCCACCTTGCTGGCGGCGTCCGACATGTTCCGCCTGCTGCCGCTCTCGCCCGAGGTGCTCATGCCGTCCTGGCCGATCGCGGAGTCGTTCCTCGTGGGTGGTCGCCGGTGACCGCGCCCAGCATCGACGTCTTGGCGGGCGTGCCGTTCGTCGACGACGGTTTCCAGGCCGAACTGCTGCTGGCGGGCGTCGCCGCCTGGCGGGCCGGGGACGCCGCCCGCCGCGGCCTGGCGAAGGCCCCCGGTCCGACTGCCGGCCAGTGGCTGGACCCGCAGGAAGCCGTACGGGTCCGCCGCAACGCCACCCCGGTGCCCTCGGACCCGCTGACCGCCGGGCAGGTGGATGCGGTCCGCGTCACGGTCGACGGGATCGTCACCGAGATGCCGGCCTGGTCCGTGCTGCTCAGGGCCCTGCCGACCCGATTCCTGCTGCTGTCCACGGGCAACGGCGCCCTGTCGGCGTCCTCCTTCCTGTGGCCGCAGCACGTCTTCCTCGCCCCGGCCGCCTTCGAGAGCACCGCCGCGCTGCGCGAGTTCGTGGTGCACGAGATGTGCCACCAGTGGCTCTACCTGATCGAAGAGCTGTGGGACCTCGAGGAACCCGACGCGGCCCGGCACGTCCTGCCGTCCGGCACCGCGAACCGAGCCCCGCGTGAGGTGATCGGCGCCGCCCACGTCGCGGCCGCCACCATCCGCCTCTACGCCGCCACCGGCGAGCACCAGCAGATCGGGCCGCTGCGCGACTACGGCCGCGGCTGCCTCGTGCTCCTCGACCAGAGCAGCGACCTGACCGGCACCGGCCGCACCATCACCAACCGACTACGGGAGGCACTGTGAGCAGCGTGACCGCCGAGGCCCTGGCGGCATCGACGTTCGGCACCTGGCAGACCACGATCTACCGGAGCGACCTGACCCAGCGCGCGGGCGACGAGTACGGGCCCGAGGTCGTGGCCCGCAGGAACGCCGAGCTGCGGGAGATCATCCTCGCCGCCGAACAGCGCGACAACGCCGCGCACGAGTTCGCGGTCATCGGCGCGAAGAAGTCGTCGCTGAACATCCTGCAGTGGGAGCACCCGGCGATCGACTGGCTGCGGCGCCGGATCGGGGAGGCCATCACCGACCAGGTGCGCGCCAACCTCGGGGACGAAGCGGCCGACGCGGTGAAGGGCTACGAGGTCCTGGCCGAAGGCTGGGCGGTGGTCTATCGCTCCGGCGGCAGCCACCGCCAGCACACCCATCACGATTCCGTGTGGTCCGGCGTGTACTACATCGAGACCGGCGGCGTCGGGGCGGCCGGCGAGGACGCGGGCTGCCTGCAGCTCCTCGACCCGCGACCGGGCGCGATCGCCCGCGGGGTCTCGCCCGGCATCGAGATGATCAAGCCCACCCCGGGCCTGCTCGTTGCGTTCCCGTCCTGGGCGCCCCACAGCGTCCGCTCCACCCTGCACGGCGATGCCCTGCGCATCTGCATCGCCTTCAACGCCGCCTACAACAAGGAAGGGGACCCGCGGTGACCGCCATCGTCGAGACGCCCACGGTGACCCGGCACTGGGGCTGCACCGTGCTCTCCCACCAGCTCGACCTTGCCAGCCTCGTCCGGCCGGGCGCGAGCGCCCTGCACCACGGCGGCGGCCCGTGGGCGCAGCTGCCGCTCACCGACCTGATCGCCGACGAGGCCGGCCTGTACGAGCTGTTCCGCACCGGTATGGGCGTCTTGTCCGGCGCCGGCCCCGGCGGGGGGTTCAGCGGGCGCCGCCCGGGCGGCATCAACCTGTCGCTGGAGGTCTGGAACGCCGGCTACGAGCTGCCGCAGAGCAGCGCCCCGGGCGACTACATCGGCTGGCTGTTCCTGGAGGCCACCGAACCCAACCACATCGACTCCGGGACCGTGGCGGTCTACGACCCTCGTGCGGGGTCCGCGATGACCGCCATGCCCGGTCTGCCCTGGGGGCGGCAGCTCACCGTACGGCCGTCCCCGGGCAACCTGACCATCCTCCCCGGCTGGCTGACCAACGCGGTCCAGCCGGTGGAGGAGGGCCAGAGCATCACCGTCGTGGTTGCCACCTCGGCACCGTGACTGCCAACCACCCATCCTGTTCGAGAAGGGAACCGAGATGAGCGACACCATCGTCACCGGCACCACCGTGATCGACGCGCCGGTCGTCGAGCCGAAGAGCCTGACCGTGGAGGCGCCGGCGCTGGGCGTCGACCCCGAGGGCGCCAACGCGTTCCTCGCGGCGGCCTCGGCGGGCCTGCTCGGCGGCGACGCCAACGGCTGCAACGCGGTCCAGGACAACTTCGCGCTGCGCCCGGAGACCCGGGTGAGCCTGGGGTCGGCCGCGGCCTGACCCGTACACCGGGTCGCCGTCTAAGGGCTGGTGCCCGCCGGAGTCATCCGGCGGGCACCAGCCCGACGCGTTACAGCTCGCCGTTCCGCCACAGCTCGATCTCGCGGTCGAGCTGGTCCTCGTCGACGGTGAGCGTGTTGAGGTGCTCGGTCCACTTCAAGAGGAGTTCCGTGAACAGCCGGCTGTTCGCCCCGGTGACCCGGTCGTCGACCGCGAACAGGGCGAGAAGCTCGGCGGCCTGGGGCACGTCACGGTCGCAGACCGGGCAGAGCACGTGACTGACGCTGCCGCCGGTGTGCGCGCCGAGGCTGCCGGGCCGGGGCGGGAACTTCACTCTCAGCAGGCCGTCACCCAGGCAGCGCATGCACTGCGGCGGCTCATCGCCAAGGTCGACGTCGATCAGGCTCACAGGGTGCTCCACGCGGACGGTCCGAGCAGGGTCTTGATCTCGGAGGCGAACGCGTTGTCCGAGTTCACCAGGAACCCGAGCGCGTAGACCACGTCCTTGTCCCAGCTGGTGGTGCGCAGCTGCACCGGCACGTCGCCGGGGTGGGCCTGGAGGGAGCGCTTGAGTTCGGCGATCATCTTGGAGTTGATCCGGGCGGCCGGGACGGTGAGAAGCACCGGCGGCTTGGTGCCGTGCTCGGCTGACGACACGTCCAAGATGGAGACCTCCGAGCCGAAGATGGACAGGGCGCCGTCGCGTTCGTTGATGCGGCCCTTGAGGCTGATCACGGTGTCGTCGGCGAGAAGTTCGCCGATCAGCTGGTAGGTCTTGGGGAAGAACAGGGCTTCGATCTGGGCGTCGCGGTCCGCGAGGACGATGCTGGCCCAGGCGTTGCCGGCCTTGTTGATCCGCCTTTGGACGCCGGAGATCAGGCCGGACAGCTTGACCTCGCCTTCGGTGCGGCCGGAGCCGAGGAGTTCGGCGATCGAGACCTCGCGGTTGCGGGCGAGGATGTGCTCGGCGCCGTCGAGGGGGTGGCTGGAGACGTACAGGCCGAGCATCTCCCTTTCCTGGGAGAGGAGCTGCTTGCGGCCCCACTCCTTGTCGGTGAGCTCGAAGTCCAGGCCGATCGTCGGCATGGCATCGCCTGCGTCGAGGCTGCCGAACAGGTCGTCTTGGCCGTGGGCCTGGGCCTTCTTCACGCCGGTCACCGCGTCGATCGCGTTCTCGGCGACCATCGTGAGCGACATGCGGGTGTGGCCGAGGGAGTCGAACGCGCCGGCCTTGATCAGTGAGTCGACTGCGCGCTTGTTGCACACCGGGAGTTCGACCTTGTCGAGGAAGTCCGCGAACGAGGTGAACTTGCCCTTCTCCCGGCGGGTGGCTACCAGGGAGTCGATGACCGGCAGGCCGACGTTGCGGATTGCCTTGAGGCCGAAACGCACGTCCTCGCCGATCGCGGTGAAGTCCGCGACGGACTCGTTCACGTCCGGGCTCATCACGTTGATGCCGGCCGCCCTCGCGTCGGCGAGGTAGACCGCCATCTTGTCCTTGTCGTCGTCGACAGAGGTCAGGAGGGCGGCCATGTACTCGGCCGGGTAGTTCGCCTTGAGGTAGGCCGTCCAGTAGGAGACGAGCCCGTAGCCGGCGGTGTGGGACTTGTTGAAGGCGTAGCCGGAGAACGGCAGCATGACGTCCCAGAGCGCCTGGATCGCCTCGTCCGAGTACTTGTTGGCCCGCATGCCGGCCTGGAAGTTCGCGAACTCCTTGGCCAGAATCTCCGGCTTCTTCTTACCCATGGCTCGGCGCAGCAGGTCGGCGCCGCCGAGGGAGTAGCCAGCCAGCTCCCGGGCAATGGCCATGATCTGCTCTTGGTAGACGAGCAGGTGGAACGTCGTCCCGAGGATCGGTTCCAGAGCCGCTTCCAGCTCCGGGTGGATCGGGGTGATCTCCTGGCGGCCGTTCTTGCGGTGCGCGTAGTTGGTGTGCGCGTTCGCGGCCATCGGGCCCGGGCGGTACAGGGCGAGGACAGCGGCGATGTCTTCGAATCGGGTGGGCTCCATCAGGCGCAGGAGCTGGCGCATGGGTCCGCCGTCGAGCTGGAACACGCCGAGGGTGTCGCCCTTGGCCAGCAGTTCGTAGGTGGGGACGTCGTCGAGCGGGATGGTCTCGGTCTGGAGCTTGATGCCGCGGTTGGCTTCGACGGTCTCGATGGCGTGCTGGATGATGCCCAGGTTCCGCAGGCCCAGGAAGTCCATCTTGATCAGACCCATGTTTTCACACGATGGGTAGTCGAAGCCGGTGATGATCACCTCGTCCTTGGCCCGCATGTGGAGCGGGATGAGGTCTTCCAGCGGGGTGGAGGAGAGGATGACGGCGGCGGCGTGGACGCCGGTGCCGCGGATCAGGCCCTCGATGCCCATGCCGGTGTCGATGATCCGCTTGACGTCCGGCTCGTTCTCGTACAGGGACCGGATCTCGGTGCCCTCGCTGTAACGGGCGTGCTCGGGGTTGAAGAGGTCCTTGAGGGGGACGCCCTTGCCCATGACGTCCGGCGGCATGGCCTTGCTGATCCGGTCGCCCATAGCGAAGGGGTAGCCGAGGATACGGCCGGAGTCCTTCACGGCGGCCTTGGCCTTGATGGTGCCGAAGGTGTTCACCTGGGCGGTGTAATCGGCGCCGTACTTCTCGGTGACGTAGCGCACCATCTGGTCGCGCTTGCGGTCGTCGAAGTCGAGGTCGACATCCGGGGGGTTGATGCGCTCGGGGTTGAGGAACCGCTCGAACAGCAGGCCGTGCTCCAGCGGGTCGAGCTCTGTGATGCGGGTCGCGTAGGCGACGATGGAGCCGGTCGCGGAACCACGGCCCGGGCCGACCGGGATGTTGTTGTCGCGGGCGTACTTGCAGATGTCGGCGACGACGAGGAAGTAGCTGCTGAACCCCATCGGGCCGATGACCTTCATCTCGGTCTCGTACCGCTCCGTGACCTCGGGCGGTAGCGGCGACCCGTAGCGCATCACCAGGCCCTGCTCGACCTCCTTGCGCAGCCACGACTCCTGGTCTTCGCCCTCGGGGACGTCGAACTGGGGCATCCGGTCGACGTACTTGAAGACCTCATCGTAGGGCTGGACGCGTTCGGCGATCAGCAGGGTGTTGGCGCAGCCCTCCTGCCAGGAATCGGAGGCGTCGAGGCCGTACATCTCGGCCGCGGACTTGATGTAGTAGCCGGAGCCGTTGAAGCGGAAGCGGTTGGGGTCGGCCTTGTCCTTGCCGACGCCGATGCACAGCAGGTTGTCGTGCGCGTCGGCCTGGTCCTCGGTGACGTAGTGGGAGTCGTTGGTCACCAGCGGCGGGATGCCGAGCTTCTTCGCGATGTCGAGCAAGCCCTGGCGGACCTCCCGCTCGATGTCCAGGCCGTGGTCCATCAGCTCCAGGAAGTAGTTGTCCTTCCCGAAGATGTCCTGGTACTCGGAGGCGACCCGCAGCGCCTCCTCTGGCTGGCCAAGGCGCAGGCGGGTCTGTACGGCGCCGGACGGGCAGCCGGTGGTGGCGATGATGCCCTTGGAGAGTTCGGAGATCAGCTCCTGGTCCATGCGGGGCTTGCCGGCCGGGTACTGGCCTTCCTTCCACGCCTTGGTGGACAGCTTGAACAGGTTGTGCAGGCCCTCGGTGTTCTCGGCCCACATGGTCATGTGAGTGAAGCGGCCGCCGCCGGAGACGTCCTTGCCGCCCTCGCCGTCCTCCGTGGGCCGGCGCCCGCCGGGCGACCAGAAGACCGGCTTGCGGCCGAAGCGGGTGTCCGGCGCGACGTACGCCTCGATGCCGATGATCGGCTTAACCGGGCTGTCCTTGAAGACGTGGAAGAACTCGTAGGCGCCGAACATGTTGCCGTGGTCCGACATCGCGATGGCCGGCATCCCCAGCCGCTCGACCTCCGCGAGCATCTTCTTGTTCTTCGCCGCACCGTCGAGCATCGAGAACTCGGTGTGAACATGCAGGTGGGCGAACTGGTCAGCCACGGGGAGGACTCCTCGACGGTACAGACGGCGGCGATCGAGTACTCGACCCTACCGGCGTCGACCCCCATCCTCCGAGCCGAGCAGCTCACGACCTCGCCACACGGCGTGGCGCGCACCCGCGCCCCCGCGACGGCCCGTACGGAGCGTGCCGAAGTCGTCGCTTTCGGGTGCTCGTCGAACCGCCCGGCTCGCCCTGCGGCGTCCGCCGACACGATTTCGAGCGGTCCTGCTCGCCCCGGGACCCGCATGGGCCAGGAGGAGCAGGACCGCTCGGGTTCAGGAGGAGGGACGCTCGACACGCCAGGCCAGGACGACGGCGAAGTCCTTCCCAGCCACGGGGTGCGTCCAGGCTGTGCAGCTCTGGTAGCCGAGCACGGCCAGGTCCTCCTGGAGCCGGCCGACGCCCTCGTGCCAGTGCTCGAAGGCGGCAGCCGCCAGCGAGCCGTCCGCGGCTCGCGCGTGCTCCTTATCCGGGTGCCAGTGCACGCGGGCGCAGGCGTGCGCGCCGGGCGGCCACAGAACGCCGTCCTGCTCCCCGACCACCACCCGGCCGATCTCCGTCCCGCCTTCGCTCTCCCGCTGCCGGGTGAGGTCTCGAAGGGCCCGGCCGACCTCGTCCTCGGGGCTGGGGTCATTCCACCGGTGCCAGCCGTCGACGAAGTTCGGGCGGATCGGCGGCACGCCTGCCCAAGCGCCGGGCGGCGGCCACTCGGCGGGGGTGTCGGGCCCCGGCTCCCAGACCAGCAGGTCCGCGGAGCTGTGCCTGTCCGGGGTCCGGGGCGGCCCGGTCATCGCCGCTCCGAGGCCGAGCCCGTGCAGGACGGCGAGCAGTGCTTCGGTGCTCGCCTGCCAGTGCTTGGCGGCGCCGGCCGGGATGGTCTTCTTGCGGTGGTCCCTCTGGTACGCCGGGTCGGGGTGCCAGAAGACGCGCAGGCAGCCGAGCGCGCCGGGCGGCCACGACTCCGGGCCGGCGCCGGCCGGCTGGCACCAGCCCGTGCCCTCGGTGGTCCGGGTGTAGTGGACCCCGTCCTCCGTGGCGTCCCAGGCGCGGAATCCAGCGCCTTCGAGTTCCTTGCTCAGCCAGCGGACGGCGTCGCGCATGGACAGTTCGGCGATCACGGTGCGTTCCCTGGAGCCGCGGCGGATTGGCGTGCCTGGTGGAGCGCCAGCATCAGCCGGCACGCACCGGCGAGCACGAGCATGTTGTCGACGGTCGTGGGGCCTGGTCTGGCCAGCAGACCGCCGGCGGCGCGCGCCGCGCCTTCGGCCACGGGCTGCAGACGCACGCCCGGGGGCAGCAGCGCGTACTCAGCTTCGACGACGGCGAGGAGCAGCATGAGGTGGCCGATCAGTTCCTCGAAGAGAAGGGTGAGGGCCTGATCGTCGGGCGGCTGGTTCTGCTGGGCCTGGGCGATGTCGTCGGCTCGGCGGACTGCGGCGTCAACAACGGCGACGTCGAGTGGCAGCGTTTCACGAGTGTCGTTCGGTCCGGCTGTTCTTGCTTGTGGGGTCACGTGGGTTCCTGGGGTGGGTAGTTGGCGCCTGCGGTGATGGGGCCGGAGGGCGTGGGGGCGGTTCTTCGAGTCCTCGTGGCGCGGCGTGCGTGAGCTTCGGGCCGTCCCGGTGGCGGCGGTGCCGGCGGGCGTGACGGTGGTCGCCGCTGAGCTCACCCGGCGGGTGGCTGGGGCGGCCGCCCGTCACCGCTTCCTGGCCTTGGGCGGACGGCAGGGGCAGGGGTGGTGACCCGGGAGTTCGCCGATGGCGTGCAGGCCGAAGATCAGGTTGGGGCTGTTCTCCGCACCGAGAGCTTTGCGGAGACGGCGCAGCCGGGCCTTGACGGTGTCCTCGGCGAGGTTGAGCTTGCGCGCGATGGGCCGGACCTCCAGGCCCTCGGCGAGCAGCTCGGCCGTACGTCGCAGCGGTTCGGGGATGCCGTCCTCCGGCGGGCGCAGCCGGGGCGGGACCAGGAGTTGGGTGCGGCAGGCGACGTCGACCGCGTGGGGGCGCCCCGTGGCTCCGAGCGCCTGTACGACGTCGCGGATCGCGTCGGCGCCGGCGCGATCCGGCTCCTTGCTCGTGCGGACGGTCTTCTGGCCTGCGCGCAGCCGCTGGGTGATCCGCTCGGTCGGAATGCCTTGGGCTACCTCGGTCAGTACCAGGTGTTGGCCGTGGGTGAGGGTGAGGGTGCTGGCGCAGTCCGGGCAGGGCAGGCCCGTGAGCAGAGCTTGTCCGGGTTGGGTGAGGGTCATGGTGTGGTGGCCTTGGAATCGGGTTGGCAGGGGCAGGGGTGGGTGTCGGTCAGCAGGCGAACGCCGTGGAGCAGGCGGACGGCCTCGGGCCGGGTGTGCAGGCTGTGCGTGCGCAGGAATCGGCGCAGGCCGTCGTCGACCGCCCGGGCGGTGCGCCCGGTCTGCCTGCCGATCTCGCTGTCGCTCAGGCCCGCGGCCATTCCTTGCAGGGCTGTCAGAGCGCCGTCCGTGGGCGGGTGGACCAGCCGCCGGAAGCCCGGCTCCCGGCGCAGCAGGCCGGCCCGGTAGGCGATGTCGACCGCGTGCGCCAAGTTGGCCGCGTCGAGCCCGGCGGCCAGGGCCTCCAGATCGCCTTCGACCGCGGCCTTGGCGGTGCGCAGGCGTCGGCCGATCATGTACGGGGTGTTCCCGTGCGCGGTGAGGGCGAGCAGCCGGGCTTCGGACTGGGTGGCCAGGAGCCGGGCACCGCAGGCCGAGCAGGGGGCGCCGGCGATCAGAAGCGGCAGCAGACGGCCAGGGCGTACGGCGCGCCTGGCCGGGGTTCTGTGTCGCTGCGGGTACTGGGCCGGGTCGATCAGGAACAGCGACGGCCAGGTCATCGACACCCCCGGCGCTTCGAGATGATCACGAAGGCCCTCCTGCTGTGCAGTGAGGGCAGATGGGGTCCGCGGTGAGCAGCTGGGCCGCGTGAAGGCGGTAGACGGCCGCGGGGCTGCCACAGGTGCCCAGGTGCCTGCGGGTCCGGACGAAGGAGCGGGTGATGCTGTATTCGCTCAGGTAGTGCTGTGCGGCGATCTCGGCGGTGAGGCGCCCGTTGGCATGGCTCTGGAAGATGTCCAGGTCGCTGGCGGGCAGGGGGCGGGCCAGGCAGGTCGGCCGCGGGGCGAGGAGGCCGGCGCGGCAGGCGTGATCGACGGCCTGCGCCCATGTCCGGGCACCGAGCTTCTTCGACAGGCGCCTGAGGTGCAGTTGGACGGTGGAGACGCCGACCCCGGTGTGCCGGGCGATCTGCCGGGTGGACAGGTCGGCGGCCAGCCAGGTCAACAGCTGCGCCTCGGACGGGGCGAGGGTGACCGGAGTGAGGCATGCCTCACATAGCGAGCCGACGGTACAGGCCGTGGGCGTGCTGAACACCTCAGCCGCGGGGCGGTGGTGCTCGCGGGGATGGTGGACCCTGGCGGCCGGGTAGCCGGGCCGCACCGGGGGGTTATCGCGGGCGGTCAGGGCCAGGGTGGGTCCGGGGCGGGTGGTCTCGCTCACGATGCGCCCTCACGAGTACAGGTCGGGCAAGGGGGGCGAGTGCTGTCGAGCAGGCCGGGAACGCCGTGCAGGAGGTAGACGGCGGCCGGGTTGTGCCGCACGCGGGTGCGAGAGCGGGCCGTTGACAAGCGGGCGCAGGCGGTACGGCTGCGGATGCCCTGGTAGTTGGCGATCTGCTGATGGGTGAGGCCCTGGGCGAGGAGCTGGACGGCCTCCAGTACCTCCTCCGGGAACGGCCTGTTCAGCGTGGCGGCCGGTGGAATGAGCAGGCCGGTGCGGCAGGCCGTGTCCACGATCTGCGTCCATGTCCGGGCGCCGGTCTTCTCCCGGAGCGTGAACACCGTGGCGCGGATGGTCTCGGGCCGGCCGCCGATCCGGTCGGCGATCTCGATGGCGTCCAGGTCACCGGCGAGCATCGCCAGTACCTTCGTCTCCCGCTCGGTGAGGTCGATGTAGTGGCGGCACCGGAGGACTCGCGGCTCCTGGACGACGGGCAGCTGCCGCGCCACGGCCGCCGGGCGCAGTGCCGGCACGGTGGCGCTCACCGGGTGCTCCAGCGCCACGGGGCCGGGTGGGCGCCGCGCAGGCACGCCACCTGATGCTCGGCGGCTTGGCGGGTGCGGTCGTCCCGGTGAGCGCCGCGCACCGTCTCCATCACCGCTGTGAGCACCACGGCGTCGCGCACCACCTGGTAGTCGGGCCACGAGCCGATCGGCTCCCGTGCTAGTGGGGAGCCCGAGCAGCTGGCGTAGGTGACGGCGTAGGTCCGCTGGCTTTCCAGGTGGCCGTACAGCAGCTCGCTGCGCCAGCGGGCCGCGACGAGGTCCCACTCCCGGTGGCCCAGGCGCAGCGGGGCGTGCAGGAAGAGGCGGTAGTCCCCGTCGTCGTGGCAGCGTGCCGGCCCCGTGGTGGCGAGGATCACCGTGAGCGGGGTGGGCCACCTGACGTGCTGCCAGTCGGCGCGCACCTTGGCGGTGTGCTCGTACAAGAAGTCGCGGGTGTTGTCGTTCAACGGGGCCTGTTCGAGGCCGTCCAGGAGGTCGTTGAAGGGGTGGTGCTCGCGCAGCCACAGCGCGCCGGCGGGCTTGATGCCGTGCACGGCGGCGGTCACCCGGGCGGCCGCGCCCGGGGCCGGGCGGTACCGTCCGGGGTTGTGCCAGAAGGTGACCGCGCGGCCCTGGCCGACTACGAGGGGGCGGCCGTAGTGGACCGGCACGACGGGGACCCTGCACTCGCGCAGCAGGTCGGCGCAGGCCAGGAGCTCGCACGCTTCCTGCTCGGAGTCGTGGATGACGGCGAGGGCGTCCGAATGGGGCAGTAGCCAGGCGTACTGCGGATGCTCGCCAACCAGCTCGGCCTGGTCGGCGTTGTCCCCGGAGTCCCGGCATGCCTGCGTCAGGGCAGCGTAGGCGGCTTGCACGCCCGCTCGGATCTTGGTGTCGCGGGTGAAGGTGATTAACGCGCCGGTGCGCGGCCCAAAGCTCACAGCGGGTCCTCGGGGGTGCGAAGTCGTAGGGGATGTGGTCCGGGGCAGGCCCCCATTGGCCTGTCCCGGACCGGGCCGGCCCCGGGCCGGGTGGCTCGTGCCGGTACGGGCGGGCCGGGGCAGCATGCCCCTCGACCCCGGCCGCCCGGGTTCGGTCCCGGGGCGGTGCGACGACGGGGTGGGCCGCACCGCCCCGGGGCCACGCCCGCCTCCAGCAGCGGGCGGTCCTTGAGGCGAGGGTCGTCCCGGCCAATGGGGACGGGCGGGACGACCCTCGCGCCGGTGGCCCCCCTCGCCAACGGGGCCACCGGGGTTCGCCGGCCGTCCACCCGACATGGACGACTGGCCGAACGGACCGGCGCCCCGGCGGGGGCGCGCGGTCGGCGGCGGTGAGCGGGACGCCGGTTGGAGCTGCGGCGTTACTCTTCCGCCTCCCCTCGGGTTCGGAGAGGGGGTTGGTGTCCGGTGACGGCCTGTCCGGCGGAACCCAGGCCGCCACCGGAGGTTCTAGGTGGTGTTCACGCCGCCGGTATCCGGCGGCGCAGGACGGGGCGGGCGGGCAGCGTGCCGACCTGCGGCTGGGGTCGCATGGCCCGTACGGTGGTGTCCGCGCGCAGAACCGCGGCCACCAGCGCGGCACCGGGGTCGGCGGCCGCCTCAGTGGAGCCGCATTCGAACCAGACGACCTTCGTGCCGGCGCACTCGTCGACCTTCACGCCCCAGGCGTCGGACAGCGCCCTGACCAAGTTCAGGCCCTGACCGCTGGTCACTGCTTCACCGAAGTGCTCTCGCACGGAAGGCACTTGGTCGCTTTCGTCGGCGACTTCGACGCGAACTGCGGCGCCGGTCCAGGTCGCGGTGACGGTGGACGGCTTTCCGGTGTGGATGGCCGCGTTGGCGATCACCTCACCGGCCAGCAACTCGACGTCTTCGATCCGCTCGTCCAGCAGGTCGAGGCCCCACCGGCGGATGCCGTCGAGGAGGGCCCGGCGCTGCTCGGCGGCGTCCTTCGGCGTTGGGGCTACGTGCAGAACCAGCCGAAGGGGCTGGCGTGGTGCTAACGGTGCGCCCAGCGGTGGGGCAGGGCGCAGTGACTCATTCATGGGAAACCCCCGGTGAGCACGGCGTAGCGATGAATCACCGAGGCTGTGACACAGGCCACTGACGGTGAGTGCGCTGCTACAGTCTCGCACTCAGGGCTGATTTGCAACAGGTGCCGCTACCGTCAATTGACGGTAGCGGCACCTGGCGCTTCCCGTACGGGCGCGGCAGACTTGACGCGGCATCAGTAACGACTGATAGGGGTGTGGCATGGATGATGAGGTCGCGAACGAAGAGCAGGACGACGAGCGGCCCGCCGGCGTGCCGTTCCTCCGACATCTCCTCGGCGGCCGGCTGAGGAGAATCCGCGAGCGCAACAAGCTCACCCGCGAACAGCTCGGGGACGCCCTCGGCCTGTCGGCCGCGATCGTCCGCCGTCTGGAGACCGGCCGGAACATCATCAAAGTTCACGACGTCAACTCGTGGGTCACACAGTTCAACCTGGACCAGGCCACCGCCAACTCGCTCCGGGAGATGGCCAAGCAGAGCAAGGAGCACGGCTGGTGGACGGACGAGGACATGCATCCCTCGTTCAGCGCCCTGGTTGAGGCAGAACGGCTGGCCAAGCTCATCAAGAACTGGGAGCCCAACATTCTGCCGGGGTTGTTGCAGACCGCCGCCTACACCGAAGCCGTCATCGCCCGCGAGCGCTTCCTGATGAAGGCCGACAACCCGCTGCCGCTCGAAAAGGTCGTCGAACGCACCGAGCTACGCAAGCAGGTGCTGTTCAGGGAGAAGGCGCCGCAGGCCCGGTTCATCATCGGCGCCGGCGCCCTGAGCATGCTCGTCGGCGACATCGAGGTGATGAACGGCCAGCTGGAGCATCTGATCGCGGTGTGCGAGCTGGACAACGTCACGCTCCAAGTGCTTACGGCGGAGGCCGGCTACCACGTCGGGGCAGCCGGTTCGTTTGCCGCCTACCTGTTCAGCGACCTGCCTGGCGATGGTGTCGTCTACACCGAACAGAACCTGACATTTGCGGACCGTCTTTCGAATCTCAACCGTCGCAACCGCCAGTTTGAGGTCCTTATGTCCCAGGCGCTCGACCCGGCGGCGACCCGGTCATACTTGCAGGCAACCCTGACGAACAAGACGGGTTGGGGGCAACTGAGAGGATGACCATGCACGACGGCACCACCCTCGACCAGGGCGGCTACGGCTGGGCGAAGTCCAGCTACTCGGCCGGTGAGAACGGCAACTGCGTCGAGGTCGGCCGGACCCCGGCCGGCACCATCCCGGTGCGTGACACCAAGCAGGACCGGCGCGGCCCCGTCCTGGCGTTCTCCCCCGCGGCGTTCCAGACTTTCGTCGACGCCGTCAAGGCGGGCGAGTTCCCGGTTCAGCTGTAACGGGTGATGAGAGGTGGGTGGACCCTGGCGAAAGAGCCGCCGGGGTCCACCCACCTCTTCCATACCACCTGGCTGCGACAATGAACGCAAGTAGCCTCGCAACAATTCTGGCTAGCCCACCGTCATCGTCAACTGACGCCTGACCGGCCCCTACGCGATGAGGCCCATGCGGCGGTGGCTGAACAGGTCCTCGGGCTCGTACAGGGCCATGAGGGCGCCATCCGCGCGGTCGGGGCTGGAGACACCACGGGCCCGCATCGCCTTCTTCGACTCGACCACCGACGCGCCGGTGCTGTTGGTCGACAGGTTCGGTGAGGAGAGCTGGACTGCACAGGCGTGGTCGACGCGCAGGCGCAGCCGGGCCTGGCCGGTGGCGGGATCGGGTTGGAGTAGCGCCCGGCCGGCGAGCCACATCTCGTCCCGCTTCCGGTAGGGGCGCATCAGCTGGGCCGGATCGTCGCGTTCGGGGTCGATGTTCTCCGACACCATCACGCCCACGACCTCGGCCTGGTGTCGGCCATCCTCACCCCAGCGTTCGAGCATGCTGGTGACGCCGTGCCCGAGGCCGTTGCGGTCGACCTTGACCCGGACCGGGGCCCGGCTGCCGAGCGCGGCCGCCAGGCGCTGCGCCCGGAGGATCTCCTGTTCCACCCTCTCGGCGACGTCGACCTGGTTCAGGTTGATCTGGCCGCTGGAGGCGTGCCGCTGCTCCAGGGCGTCGCCGACGACCCGGTAGATCGTCACCTCGTCGCCGCCGTCTGCGGCGACGTCGACGCCGAGTCGGACCCACGATCCGCGGCGCACCGTGTGGGTGGCGGTCTCGCCGACCAGGCCGAGCTGATCAAGGCGGACCCAGTCCCGTCCTTCCGGGTCGTCAGTGTCCTGAGCTGCTTCGATCCAAGCGAGCGGGATTGCTTTGGAGCTGCCGCCCTTGGGGAAGCGCGCGTACACCTTCGCCTGGACGTACGGGTGCTCCTCGCCGTACTCGCGGAGGGTCCGGTCGACCCAGTCCATGTTCGGCAGGTGCTCAGCGAGAGAGTGCCGGGCGCCGCCGGGTGGGCAGTCCTGGCAGTACGGGACGCGTTCCAGGGTGATCGCTGGCGAGTCGAGGACCCGGATCGGGATCGTGGTGGTCGTCGGCTCTTCGGGGTCGTCGCCTTCGTCGCACAGTAGTTCGAACCAGGAACGGGGGTCGTCGGCGGGCGGGTTGCCGATCGCGAGCATCCGGGCGTCGCCGGTGAGGAGGTTGTTGGTGCCGTTGCCGATGGTGCGGGCGATGCCGCCGGCCTCGTCCACCACGATGAGCAGCTTCGGGGTGCCGTGGATGCCCTGCATCGCGGCTTCGTCGTTCTCAGGCGCCGTGAAGCCGTACGCGACGACGACGTCGTTGCCCCAGGTGTCTGGGATCTTCCACTGGGTGGTGTCGCACCAGCCGGGGAGGGCGCCGCGGGCGACGACCTTGCGGATGTGCGGCCAGAGCTGGTTCCTGACCTGGCGGAAGCGGGTGGCGGTGGTGACGATGACGGCGGTGCCGGGCGGGTTGACGCAGCCCATCCACGCGACGAGGCGGCCGGCGAGCCAGGTCTTGCCGACGCCGAATCCGGCGGGGACGGCGGTGCGCTTGTAGCGGGCGACGGCGTCGAGGACGTCGCGTTGCTTGGACCAGATCGTCTCGCCGAGGACGTCTTCGACGAACGCGGACGGGCTGTCGTGCCACAGGCCGTACAGGGTGCCCTGCTCGCGGCGGACTTCGCGGACGACGTAGCCGAGTTCGCGGGTGGTGAGGGTCTTGACGGTGGCGCGCCGGGCCGCGATGGGTGCGCGCAGGAGGAGGTCGGCGACGTTCGCGGCGTCGCGGGAGCGCACGCCCTGGCCGGTGGTGCGGGCGGTTTCCGCGAGCACGTCGGCGGTGGCGGTGCGCAGCGGCGCGGCGGTGGTCGACATGGCGGGCACTGTGGCCGCCGAGCACGCCTTGCGTCCCGCTTCGCTCTGGGCAGCGGCCGTGGGCGGCGGGCCTTCTTCGACGGCTTCGGGGCGCCGCCGCTGCGCAGGGCCTCGTAGCGCTGCTCCCCGGGCCGGCGTGCGGCGGCCCGGGAAGCAGCGGGGTGGGGGTGTGGAGTGACCCTCACATCGTGGTGTACGAGCGGGGACCGGGAAGCGTTACACCTGGTCGGTGGTCTTGGCGGCGCGCTTGGCGGTCTTCCCGGCGCGCTGTGCTTCGTCGTGGCGGGCGCGGGCCTGCTCGATGAGCACGCGGTAGGTCTGCAGGTCGGTGAGCGCCTTGTCGACGGGCAGCTGAGCGATGCCGTGTTCGTGGGCGATGCGGGCGCGGGTGGGGCCGTTGACGGGCGGTTCCGGGGTGTCCTGGCCGGCACGGTGGTGCTGGCCGAGGGCGGCGGTCCACACCTCGTCCCACTGCTCGCGGGTGTAGCCGAGCGCGCGGGGCATCGAGCGGATGCGGCCGCCGCCGTACGCCCACAGTGACAGCGCGGCCTGGTGGCGCAGCTGGGTGTACTCGGTGATCTCCTGCTGGGCGGTGCGGGCGATCTCGGCGGCGCGGCGGGCGCGGTCGGCGGGGGCGAGGCCGTCGAGTTCGGCGGCGACCAGGCGCACGGCTTCCTGATGGGCGGCTTCGGCGTCGGCCTGCTTGGCTTCGTCGGCTGCTCGCTTCGTTCGTTCCCCGACCGTGCCGGTGGCGCTCATCCCGACTTCCGCGACGATGGCCTCGTGGCCCATCGAGTACGGGGGGCGGCTGAGCACGAGGATCGCGGCGTCGCGGAACTTCACGGCTTCGTCGCGGCGGGCCTGGGCCTGCACGGTGAGCACGCCGTACTTCGCGACCTGGTCGAGGGCCTTGTCGACGGGGAGTTCGGCGATGCCAGCGGCCCGGGCGGCTTCGACGCGGTCGGGGCCGGCCTTGGGGGTGGGCGGCGGGGTGGCGGCGCCGGTGATCGCCCAGCCGAACGCTCCGGCCTGGATGCGGGTCCACTGCATGCGGGTGCAGCCCATGCTCTGCTCCAGGCCCCGGGTGCGGTGCCCCTCGTACGCCCACAGGGACAGCGCGGCGCGGTCCCGCCGCTTCTTGTTCTTGGGGAGTTCGGTGTCGGCCTGGTCGATGATGGCGACGGCGCGGCGGGCCCGCGTCAGGGGGTCGGCGATCGCGCCGAGGTCGGCGGCGACGGCGTCGGCCGCGTCCTGGCGGACCTGCGCGAAGTCGGGGCGCTCGGGGTAGACGAACGGGGCCTTGGTCATGGTGGTGGGAGCTCCTGCACAGTCACGGTGGAGTGTGCGGCTGGGGCATCCCCATCACCGACCCGTTAACTGTAACACCCGCAATGATGCCCCCGGTCGGGGTCGGGTCCGCCGGGCAGGTGGTCAGGTCGGGCAGCCGGCGAGGGCCTTCATGAGCGCTGCGCGCTGCGCGTCGGTGACCCCGAGCTCCCAGCGGGCCTTCGTGCGGGCGTAGCCGGCCGCGTAGGCGCACTCGGCGGCCTTGCCGCCCGAGGGCTTCCACTGATCGGGGCCGCGGCTGCCCTTGCCCCGGTTGACGGCGGGCAGGGTGGGGACCAGGTTGTCGTCGTCGTTGCTGAACTGGTGGCGCCACTGCTCGGTCCAGGTGTTCGCGCCGGACGCCCACGCGTCCTGGAGGGCGACTCGGTGGTCGACGTCGATGTGCTCGACGCCGGTGACGACGCTGGTGCCGCTGTAGGGGTCGGTGAGGCGGCCGGACAGGACGATCGTGCACTCGGCGGGGCGCTGCGGGGCGGTGACCTGCTCGGTGAGGGTGCGCAGCAGGGCGGCTTGGCGGGCGTTGCAGCCGTCGCCGTCGAGGTCTTCCCAGGTGCCGAACAGGTCACGGTCGTAGCCGGGGGCGGGGGCGGTGACGGCGGCGGGGAGGGCGGCGACGAGTCGCTGGTCGTCGGTGAGGGGCGCGGCCGGCGGGGAGGCGATGGCGCAGGTGGCGGTGATGGCGAGCGCGGCGGCGGCGCGGGCGGCAAGGCGGGTGGCGGGCAGCGGGGGCTCCTCGGGTCGGTGGCGGACGGTTCTACGTGCGCGGCGGCCGCGTACGGTCGGCGCCGCCGGGCAGGAGGTGGGCCGTCACGGCGACGGGCCAGAACACGATCAGGATCGCGAGCAGCAACAGCGCCGGAACCGGCCGGAAGTCGACGGCGAGCGCCAGGGAGGGCGTCCGGCGGACGGCCACGGGCGCGGCCAGCGTCAGCAGCACGATGCCGATCCCCCACACGGCCGTCATCGCGGCCGCTGCATCATCCACCTCAACTCACCTTTCCTGGTGCCTGGTTGGACGTTCCGCGCCCGAGGGCTGGCCGGCCGGTGCTGAGCGTAGCGGCGCTGTTCCGGGCGGGCGGGCAGGCGCAGTCGGCGTACGGTTCCCCGCAACCGGGGCAAAGCTGGTGGCGGGGGCACTCGCCGTCCGGGTGGGCGGCGCGGATGCACGGCAGGACGCTCACCGGGCGGCCCGGGCGGTGAGGACGACCGGCACGCCGAGGGTGCGGGAGGTGCCGTCCGTCTCCAGAGTGCGCAGTTCCCCGGTGGGGTAGCGCACGGGGACGTGGGCGGGGTCGGTGGGTCGGCGGACCTTCCAGCCGGCGGCGTACGAGGCGGCGGGGTTCGCCTCGAACCACATGTTGCACGCCTGGCAGGCCGTGACGAGGTTCGTCGGGTGGTTGATCGCGGGGTCGCTGCTGCCGCCCATGGCCCGGTTGGTGCGGTGCTGGATGGTCAGGGTGTTGCCGGTGCCGCACCGTACACACTGGTGGCCGTCCCGGGCGTAGACCAGGGTGCGGACGGCCGGGGTGGGGCCGGTGTTGCGGGGGCGGGTGCGCAGCGCGGTCACGAGGGTGGGGGCTCCGTTCACCTCGGGCGCGGGCGGCCCGAGGTGACGGGGAGAGTGCAGGCCGGCGGCGTCTTGTGTCACCCGCTGGTCGGCCAGCCGCGTACGTCGACGTTGACGACCTCGGGGTTCTCGGTGGTCTGGGTGTGCTTGGCGGGGTCGAGGTGGTCGTGCCAGAGCTCGGGGTAGTCGTTGAGCCAGCCGGTGAGGGTGTGCTGTTCGTCGGAGAGGTCGTGCTGTTCGTCGTCGCAGAACTCGATCAGCTCGATCGGGACTTCGTCGAGGGGCAGGTCCAGGGCGTAGACGGTCGTCTCGATCACGGTCAGGCCGAGGGTGAGCGGCGCGGTGCCGGGGGCCTGGGCGGGCCTTGGACCGGTGGCGGTCGCCGTCACGGTGGTGGTGGGGGTGGGTATGGTCAAGGGGGCTCCCTGCTGGTCGGTGTCCGTGCAGGGGAGCAGCCCGGGGGCGCTTGCGTCCCGGCCGGCGGCCGCTGGCCGGGGACGCCGGGGGCGGGCGCGCTGCTGCGCCCCGGCGGATGGGCCGGGGCGCAGCGGGGTGGCGGTTCGGGTCGCCGTCCGGAGCGGGGCTATGTCCGGTCTTCGGTGGTGAACTTGCCGCAGGCGACGGTGAGTTCCTCGTATTCGTGATGGAGAACCCCGGTGTCGATGTGCTCGGCCCGGTGCTGGGAGCAGCGGGTGCAGATCACTCGGTCGGGGCGGGTGAACGGGCGGAAGTCCGATGTGCAGCTCGTGCGGTGGCCGGGGGTGTTCTCGTGGTCGGGGCGGCCGGTGTGCTCGCTCTTCCAGTGCAGGCACTCGGCGCACAGCGGCTTGTCGGTGTCGGTGGGGGTGGCGGTGTGCTCCTGGGCGTCCGGGCCGGCGCCGGTGGTGTAGCGGACGGCGCAGTTACGCAGTAGGACCGCCTGGCCGCCGGCGTCGAGGCTGTCGGCGAGGAAGCGGCGCAGCCGCATCGCGGACACCTCCGCCGTGGCGGTGGTGCTGGGGATGGCGGGGGTGATCGTGTAGGCGGTGCATCCGGTGTGCTGGGCGATGGTGTCGTAGGTGATCACGTCGAGCAGGTTCATGGTGGTGTCCAGGGGTTAGTACGAGGCGACGGTCACGCCGTTGACGATCAGGGTCATGGGGAGTTCGTCGCCCGGCTGGGTGAGCAACGCGGGGTCCGCATCCTCGGTGTGGATGGAGACGATGAAGGTGCCGTCCGGGTCGACGAAGGCCGCCGTGTCGACGCCGCCGACGCGCAGGAGGGGGATGCCGCCCGGTTCGCCGTTGGCGGGCACGAACTCGGCGTCGTCCTGGTAGTGCTGGTGGCGGTGTTCGTCTTCGGGGGTGAAGTCGCCGCAGGCGTCGACGATGGCGTGCAGCGGCTCGTGTTCCTTGCGCCAGCAGCCGCAGTGGGCGCACTCCTGCATGTCCGTGCTGGTCCAGCTTGCGGTGGGCGACGTGCCGGTGATCTGGTGGCCGCCGTCGCTGGTCGGGTCGATGCGGGCTTCGATGCCGAGCGCGCGCAGTACGTCGACGGCGGTCCGGAAGTTGGCGGGCGGCTGTGTGGTGGGCGTGGTCACGGTTGTTCCTTCGCTGCTGGTCAGCGGGTGATGGCGGCGGCGAGGCGGACGCCTCGGTGGGCGCGGGCGGCCGTGTGGGCGAGGACGGTGGAGGAACCGGCGGTCGCCCAGCCGCACGGGCAGGTCACCGTGACGTGGCCGGTGGTGCTGCTGACCGTGGTGGTGTCGTGCTCGTGGAGGGCCAGGAGGAGGTGCCCGAGGAACGTCACCTCGACGGGCGCGTCCGCCTCGCCGGTGGTGGCGATGAGGCCCCGTTCCAGGAGCAGCGCCGTCTGCTTCGGCCCGATGATGGTGGCCCGCAGGGCGATGCGCGGGCGGCCGAAGCGGTCGACTCGGCAGCCCGTCTCGCTGCTGTCGATGATCTGCCGCAGGTCGGCGGCGGCGCTGGCGGAGCGGCGGAACGGCTCGGCCGGTTCGATCGCAGCGGTCAGCGCGGGTGCGCCCTTCCGGTCGAAGCGGCGCAGGGTGAGCCTGGCGTTGCTGTACAGCTCGATGCCGAAGTTCCAGTAGGCGGCCTGGTCGACCAGGTCGCGGGCGGCGGGTTCGGTCAGCGGCCTGGTCTGCGGGCGCTGGGCGGGGTTGTGGCGGGTGATGGTCTCGCGGAAGGCGGCGGCCGGCTGCGGGGCGGTGCTGGTGCATCGGCAGGCGCAGGAGCAGCGGGCGCAGGTGGGGCAGGCCGGGGTGTCGGGGTCGCAGCAGCAGCTGCACAGGCCGGTGCGGTCGCAGACGCAGGCGGCGGGAGGTTCGGCGTCGGGCCGGTCGAGGCAGGCGAGCAGCGCGGCGGCCCCGCTGATGTTGCGTTCGCCGATCGTGAGGTCGTACCGGCCGTCCGGGCGGGCCGTCAGGTCGGCCTCAGGGTCGTCGTGGTACTGCCGCAGGTCGTAGGCCCCGGGGGCGAGGTAGCGGACGCTGTTGGGGTCCGGGTTGCCGCCGGGACCGTGGTCGTGGCGCAGGTGCGCGGTGTCCTGGCAGTAGGCGGCGCAGAGGCGGTCGGCGGTGGCCGCGTCGACTCCGATGAGGACAACCTTGGCGTCCCAGCCGGCATGCACGATGACAGTGCCGCTGTGCTCGCTGGTGTCCCACGTCGCGACGGTGCGGATCGCGGTGGATCGGGCGGGGTCGACGGTGAGGCCGGGGCGGTAGGTGGTGAGCAGCGCGACGACTTCGTCGCCAGCGGTGCGCAGCACGGCGTTCAGGCGGGCGTCGGGCGCGGCCGGGGGGATGGTCATCGGGTCTGCTCCGGGGCGTGGTGGATGGCGACGAGGTGGACGTCCTCGGCGGTGAAGTCGCGGGGGTTGGAGATCATCACCGGGAGGTCGGCGAGGGTGGAGTAGCCGGGGGTGATCCGGGAGCGCTGCGCACGGAGCTGGGGGTCGTCGCCGACCCGGTAGATGACCCGGACCTTGTAGGGCTCGCCCTTGTCGTGGGTGTCGGCGAGCGAGGTGGTCGCGGCGTCGATGATGCGGGTGTTCACGCTGGTGGTCTTTCTGCTGTGCGGGCCGGGCGCTCGGTCCGGGGGGCGGGATCGCCTCGTCGGCGGGCCAGGGCCTTCGGCATGGGGTGTACGGGGGCGGCGGTGGTTGTGTCGCGCGCCTCGGGGCCGGGTGCTGCGCCCCGCCGGGGTGGGCGGGGCGCAGCACTGGCGCGGGGGTCAGAGGGCGGCGGTTTCCTCTTCGGTGAGGTAGTAGCCGTTGTTCATGTAGTGCTGCTGGGAGGCCGGGCTGCGGAAGTCGATCGGGTCGAGCGGGATCTTGTCGATCAGTCGTTCGAGGTTGGCGACGGTGAGCGCCTGCCCGGGGTACGGGAGGATCAGGACCGGCTCGTCGGCGGGCCACGGGTCGCAGGAGTGCCAGGGGCTGCCGTTGGCGAGGACGACGGTGCCCTCGGGGCCCTGCACTTCGTCGAGGCCGCACACGCCGCAGCCGCAGGCCGGGTCGTACGGCTCGGGGAGGGCGACGTAGGCGCCGCCGTGGAAGTAGTCGGCGAGCGGCATGCGGCGGCCGCCGCTGGCGGGCTGGAACGCGGAGACGATCAGGTCACCGGCCTTGACCTGGTCGGCGCGGACGACGCGCAGCAGTTCGCAGGTGAGCGCGGGCTTGGCAAGCAGGAACTCGGTGGTCTTGGTGACGATGACCGGGTGGAAGTCGGCGTGGTGGGTGCTCACGGTGATGGGTCCTCAGCGGTTGGGGGGTGCCCCGTTCGGGGCGGGGCACCCGGGGCGGGGCTGGCTCAGTTGGTCGTCGCGAGCGGGGCGTAGGTGGCCGGGTGCTCGGGGAGGTCCCATCCGTGCGGCTGGAAGTCGCGCAGGATCGGGTTGAGCCAGTCGGGCCGGTTGTCGGGCTGGCGGCTGAGGAGGTCGAGGTAGACGCGTTCGCCGGCGGCGTCGAGGCCGACCAGATGGGCGGTGAGCTTGTAGTTCCCGCCGGGCTGTCCGTCGTAGGTGAGGGTGAGCGTGAGGGGGTTGACCGGGCCGTCCGTGGTGATGGAGAGGCCGAACTCGCTGACGTCGAGCAGCAGCTTGTAGGTCTGGGATGTGGCCTTGGGCGTGGGCATTCGGGTGTCCTTTCGATGGTGTGGGGTGCTCTCCCCAACGAGCACAACTGTATCATCGGCAATGATTATTTGCCTAGGTTTCGGCCCCGCCCCCGCTCTGAGGTGCGGGGCGCAGCCGGCGGCCGCGATCACCTGAGGTCGAAGGTCAGATCGGGATCGGTGTCTTCGTCGTCCTCGATCGGCGCGACGCCGACCAGCGCCCCCAGAGCGTCCCGCAGGGGCCGGAAGTCGCTGAGGTTGATGGTCAGCCAGGCGGAGCCGCCGCACCGGAACCGGATCTTCGAGCGGTCGTAAGCAAGCCTGCCGGCCGGGCCTCCCACCCGTTCCGCCGGGATGTCGACCTCCGTCACCGGCACGCCGGCGACCTCGATGCCCTTCAACGCGCCGCGCATGGCCGCCTTCACGTCGTCGAGGTAGTACGCCTCCAGCTTCTCGTTGACGAAGTAGCGCAAGCGGCGCAGCTCCGGGGCAGGAAGCCGCTCCAGGCCGAAGGCGCTGAGGCCCGCGCCGGCCGGGCCGGGGTCGTCGGTCAGACAGAGGGGGCATCCGTCCTGCTCGGGCTGGTGGTACTCCAGCACGCGGGCGGCGATGTGGGAGCGGACGGCTTCGGGTGCACGGCGCGCGGCCGCCATGGCCTGCTGCGCCCACGCGTGGGGCTGGAGTTCCTCGTACGGCCCGGAGTCGAGGACGTGGAAGCGGACGAGCGGTTCGGTGTCGCTGTGCATGTGGTTTCGCCAGTGGATCGGCGACCCGTTGACGAACACCCGGACGTTCGTCTCGCCCGCGTCGTCGTCCTGGTCGAAGACGATATCGATGCGCGGGACCGCCGAGGGGTCCGGGCCGGGGTTGGCGGTGCGGGGGCCGGCCGGGGCCAGGCATTCGACCAGGGCGGCGAGTTCGGACGGCAGCAGGCACGCGGCCAGGCTGGCGAGGTCGGACGGCAGGGCGTTGGACATGGCGTGGTCCTCGGGGTGATGGGTGGTCAAAACAGCGGGTTGTCGGGCGTCGGGGTCGGGCGGGGCTTGGGCGGGGCGGCGGCCGGCCGGGGCGGGGCGGGCGCGCCGAACAGGGCCTCGGTGCCGAAGTCGTCGGCGACGGCGGGCACCGGGCGGTCGGCGGCCGGCGCGGCGAACAGCGGCGGCGCGACGTCGGCGTCGAAGTCGGCGGGCTGCATGCGCGTCCAGTCCGGCACGGGCGGTCTCCTTCGGTTCAGCGGGTGTGGGCGGTGCAGGGGCATCGGCCGGGGGCTGTGCGCTGCTCGTGCACCGCGATGCGGGCCCGGGGTGTGGTCACGCGGTCGGCCGGGCCGCCGACGCGCCACGGGCCGGGGCCGGCGGCGGGGAGGGTGAGGACGGCGCCGTGGAAGTAGTGGCGGCGGCCGGTCCACCGGCTGCTGGCGGTCTTGCTGGTGGCGATCAGCATCAGGCCGTTGTCGTGGTACTCGACGACCGCGCCGGGCTGGATCTCGTTGGCCGGGGTCATGGTGGGTGCCCTTTCGTTGGGGTGTTCGGTGCTCTCCGAACGGGGCGGCGCAGGGTGGAGGGTGCTGCGCCGCGGGGCGTTGTGTCGCGTCCCTCGGAGCCCGGGGCTGTCGGGCCCGGGCCCCGAGGGCGGGTCAGAGGTCGACCGTCAGGGAGCCGCCCGTCTCGGCCGGCTCCCGGTCGGCGAGGGCGACGACCGCGATTTCGAGGAACGGGGCCTCGGAGTAGTCGGCCACCACCGTCCGGCCCTCGCGGTTGTGGAGGGTGATGTTCGAGAGGTCGTAGCGGCCGGTGAGGTCGGATCGGGCGGGGATGACGGCCCGGGCGAACGCGTCGCCGACGATGGCGTGCAGTTCGGCACGGATCAGGGCGTTGAGGTCGTCGATCGAGTGGTCGGTGAAGAGCGGGAAGGCCATGGGGTTGGGGTCCTTTCGGCGGCGGGTGGTCGGGGGTCAGCAGTTGGCGGCGGGCGGGTAGTCGTCGGGGTCGGGGGCCTGGTCGGTGGCGTAGAGGTGGCGGACGATCGCGGCCGCCTTGGCGGGGGTGGGGGCGTTGACGCCGTAGGACTCGAAGCCCTGGTGGTCGAGGGCGATGGTCAGGGCGTCGCTGGCGGTGACGCAGAGCGGTTCGGGGAGGACGCGGACGACGGTCATGGCGCCGGCGGCGTCGACGTGGATGGCGACGCGCATGGGCTGGTCGGCGAGCGGGGTGGGGGTGATGAGCAGGGCGATGGTGAGCAGGCGCAGCAGCACGAGGGGTTCTCCGGAGGTGGGGTGGGGCCGGGTGGTGTCCGGCCCCGGGGGCGACGGTCGGTGCGGGTTAGGCGGCGAGGGCGTGCGCGGGGCGCAGCGGGCCGCCGGCGATCCGGTCGAAGGCGTTGATCGCGTCGCGGTTCTTCGCGGGCCGGTAGATGGCCAGGAGGGCGTCTACCTGGGTGGGGGTGTAGAGGGTGACGTCCTGGGGGCGGGGGCCCTTGGGGGTGTTGATGGTGCGGGTGAGGATGCCGGCGGAGGGCAGGCCGTGCTGGTTGGCCTTGCGGGTGGCGGCGCCGTTGTAGCGGTGGGCGTGGTCGGGGTGCATGCCGCGTGCGATGAGGTGGGTGGAGAGGGAGCGCACGGGGTTGGTGGCGACGGCCTTGATGGCGCGTCGGGTTTCGCGCAGGTGGCGCAGCCGGCGGCGAAGGCGGGTCTTGCGGGTGGGTTCGGGCGTGGTGGTGCTGCGCATCGCGGGTGTCCTTTCGGTGGTGGCGGGTGCTCTCCCGCCGGGGCCGGTGGTGCTCGGCCGGTGTGGTTCCCACCGTAGGACCCCATCGCCATAACTGCAACATGAACAATGAATCTCATTGATTTTGGTCGAATGCCTTGTGCTGATCATTTCCGTTGTTACAGTTGTGGCCATCGGCGGGGCAGCGCCCGCCACCACCGGAAGGACACCCATGCCCGCGACGCAGCAGACCACCGGCCACACCTTCGAACGCGCCGTCAGCGAGGCCCGCGCCAACCTCGACTACGCGGTCACGCAGCTGGTCCTCGACCGCTTCCCCGGCGGCATCGTCAACCCGTACGAGGGCCCGATCGCCGGCCGCGTCTGCCTCCAGTGGGAGGGCCCCGGCCGCTCCTTGGAGACCGTCATCACCAACGGCTACGACGTGTGGATCAGCGCGCTCCTGCCCGAGCAGGACGCCGACACCCTGGTGAACGCGGCGCTCGACCCCGACCCCCAGCGCTACGAGAGCCCCAGCACCCCGAGCGGACGCACCGGCAGCATCACCAACGCCTACCCCGGCCACATCCACTTCATGGACCACGAGGACGGCACCCCCGCCGCCCACCACGCTCTCCGGCTCGGCGACGGCACCGCGCGCGTCAGCCTCGAACGCGTCCCGCTGGACCGCACCCTGCTGGCGCTCACCACCCTGCACACCTGGCTCACCTCGACCAGGCTGCCCGCCACCGCCCGCTGACCCGCCCCCGCTGCGCCCCGGGCGGCATCGGCCCCGGGGCGCAGCCCCGCCGGAACAGCACCCGGCACCACCGGAAGGACACCCACATGCCTGACCAGCTCCACCCCGCCATCGCCCAGATCCTGGCCGCCCAGCACGCCGCCGGCCTTCCGGCCGTCGTGGCACCGGCGGACGGCGGCGGCGACCAAGTCTTCGTCCACGGCCCGGGCAACACCTACGCGCTCATCGGCTGCGACGAGGTTCTCCCCGCCGAGGACGAAACGATGGAGGCCCTGCACTGCCAGCTGTACGCCCCCGATGATGACGACGACGTGATCGTCGTGTTCCACCGCTGCACCGACCCCGCGTGCAGGAGCGCCGAGTGCGGCGAGGGCGCCACGCTGGACCCGGCGCTGCTGGCGGCCGCGCTCGCCGACGCCCTCAACTCCCGGCGGCCGGCCTACATCCCCAACCGCTCCGACTACTTCGACCGCGAGGGCATCCGGTACAGCGCCGCCTTCACCCCGGCCGAACACGAGGTCACGATCCTGCGGGACGTGCGCGGCGGTGTCTCGGGTCCGTTCGGCGACCACCCGGCCACCACGCTCGCGGACGCCGAGAACGTGCTGAACGGACTCGGGTACGCGCCGGCCACGGAGTGGGCGGGGCCGACCGTCAACGGCGACCTCTACTGCTACCTGCTGCGCCTGCCCGCGTAGGTCCGCTCTACCGGCTGCTGCCGCTCGCGTTGGCCGCAGCCGGGTTCGCCGTACCCCGAACCGCCCCGCGCGTGCGCGTGCGCGCGTTGGGGCGGTCGCAAAAGTCGCAAAAAGCACAGTCTCTTCACAATGGAGGTCTTCATGTTCAACCTGGATGCCGTGGTGGTTGCAGGTCCGGTTGTCCGGCCGGGGGTTCGCCTGACGACGAAGCTGCTGGCGGAGAAGGGCCGGTTCCCCGTGTGGCGGGAGGGCGGCCGGCCGGGGTTCTCGGTGGCCCCGGTGGGGCCGGGCGGCGGGGTGGACGGCGCGACGGTGCGGGTGTGGTGGCACCGGCTGCCGTCCCCGTCCGAGGATCAGGCGTTGGTCGTCGCGGAGCGGTTGGCGATGACGGAGCAGCTGCGGCGGTTCCTGGTGGCGAACCGGTACGCGGTGCGCTACTCCCCGGACCGGTCGACGCTGCTGCTGCTCAGCACGGTGGAGCAGCGGGTCGAGGACGGGAAGGCCCGACACCGGGAGACGGGGGTGATCACCGAGGCGGACCGCAGCGTCTTGCCGGTGCCGATGCCGATCCTTGACGGCCGTTGGGACTTCGGCGTGTGGAGCATGGGCGAGGTCAGCTTGGGGGGTTTCGTGCTGGCGCAGCACGTCGCGGAGGCCGTGGCGCTGGCCAGCCGGCGGCGTCTCCCGGTGGTGGTCGGGGGCGACGGCTCGTTGTGGTTCGGGGAGCGGGAGGTGTACCGGCGCCAGCCCGGCGGGCCGGAGGCGGAGCGGTGGACGCCGTACGCGGTGCCGAACGAGTTCCTGGATGTGCGGCGGGAGCACGGGGACGTGGCCCGGCAGTGCGCGCGGGCCCTGATGTCGAACCGTGGGGCGCGGTGGCGGGCGGTGGTCACCCTGCCCGGCGGGGGCGTGGAGGCCGACGAGGTGCTGGACCGGAGGTGGGCGGCTCTGGAGTTGGAGAGCCTGCTGTCGTTCGACTTCGCCCGGGTGGAGGTGAGCAAAGCCGGCGCGGTGCGGTCGTGGCGCCTCGGGGGCGGCCTGATCACGTGGGCCCCGGAGGAGTAACTCACCTCCCGGCGTGGGGCGTTGTGACGCACGACACCCTGTCGCATTAATCATTGGCGATGTTACAGTTATGGGGCGTCGGGGAGAGCACCCCGGCGCCCCACCGAAAGGACACCCGCACCATGACCGTGAGCCTGATCAAGCCGAACGCCCCCCTCTACCGGATCGAAGCACCCTTCGACCTGGTCGACCTTGTCCGTACCACGTCGGCCGCCCTCGGGCCCGTGTGGGTCGCCAGCGAGCAGCACGATGTCGTCTTCCTCACCCACCCCTCCGGCCTCCGGGTGCGCATCGAGGGCAGCCACGAGGAGGAGCGCGACTCCGGCATGTTGAACATCGACGTCGACGCCGGCGGCGAGCCGATCGGCGAGTGGCTGCTCCGGCGCTTCGAGCCGAACGAGGACGAGGACGAGGACCCGGTGGTCCTGTGGACGCCGTTGGACACGGCCGGCCGGGAGCTCGCGGAGATCGCCCGCACCGCGCTGGCGAGCGCCACCCGGGCCGTGAGCCTGCCCGGCGCGTTCGCCGAGTGGCTGAGCGGCACCGGCGCGATCCTCGGTGACGACGACGTGGACCCGATGTGCAAGGCGCTGCGCCTGGCGTACGAGAACCGCGAGGAGATCACCGAGGGCCAGGACGAGCTGATGGTCGTCACCGGCAGCCCGACCGTGATGCGCATGATCGCCGAGTACGCGACCACCCTCCTCAACATCTCCGAGAACGGGGAGGCGTCGCCGGCCGAGGTCGACGGAGCGGGCAAGGCCCTCGACCAGGCCCGCGAGGCGCTGGACAGCCTCTCCAGCGAGCCGTACCACGACCCGGCCAGGACGACGCCCGCCACGGCGGAGCGGGCGCTTCCCGGGGTGGTGTGCCGCCTCGGCCAGCCGGAGCCCGCCTTCACGCCGCCGGCCGACGCGGACCCGATCCCCGCTGGGAGCACCGTCTACGACGCCATGCCGGGGCGTCAGCTCAGCCCGAACGCGCTGTGGCCCGTCCCCGCTGAGCTGCCCTTCGGCGACTTCCTCATCGAGGTGCGCAACGGCCTGCGCTGGGAGCAGCCGGCCGCCGACGAGCCGCAGATGATTCCCCGG
Source organism: Kitasatospora sp. NPDC094028 (assembly GCF_049543595.1). Lineage (NCBI taxonomy): Bacteria > Bacillati > Actinomycetota > Actinomycetes > Kitasatosporales > Streptomycetaceae > Kitasatospora > Kitasatospora sp. NPDC094028. The sequence goes on from NZ_JBMVFA010000027.1 coordinate 46,643, forward strand.
GGCCGGGTGCTGCGCATCGTGCGCGAGCAGATGAGGCAGCAGCCGTTCACCCGGGCGGCGGTCACCGAGACCGGGGCCGTCTACATCTCCACCGGCGCGCTGGCCGCGCGGTACCTGCCGCTGCGCCCGTACCGGGCCAGCGACGGCCGTCCGGCCGGGCCGGAGGACGCCACCGCCACGGCCTACCTGGTGGACCACCCGCACCCGCAGGTGGACGAGCGTGTGTTGCGGTCCGGTGCCTGGTTCTCCGCCGAGCTGGGCCGCGTGATCCGCGAGTACGGCGCCGCGGCCGCGTTGGAGCCGGACGGCTCGATCCGCTTGACGTTCCCGTACGGCGGCGTCGTCGAACCGCGCCCGGTGCTGCTGGCGACGCCGGCCGACGCGGAAGGCCACGTGCCGTGCGAGCGCTGCGGCCTGTGGGCCCGCGAGCACCACGTCAGCTGCTCCCACCACTGCGAAACCTTCCTCCCCGCCAGCTGACCGGCCGTCGACCGCTCGGGGTGCCCCGCCTGTTCGGGGCACCCCGAATCACCTGATCTTGAGAGGCCCGCTGATGTACCGCACCAAGGGCTACGTGCCGGCCCGCTACGTCCTGACCTGCCAGATGGGCGTGATCGTCTCCGACCACCCGGGGGAGTGCGACCGGCTGGGCGGTCAGGTCGTCGTCGTCCCCGACGTCGCCGTGACCCATGTTGGGGCGGGCTGGCAGTGCTGGTCCGATGGCGTCACCACCTCGGGCCTGTGGGCCGGTGTCCGCCCGCTGTCCCGGCTCGCGCCGCCCGTCGTCGCCGGCCGGTTGCACGGCAGCGAGTTCCTCGCCGAGGCGTACCTGACCAAGGGGTGGACGTTCACCGCGACACCGGCGGAGGCCCCGCCCGTCGACGGCCTTCGGGCCGCTCTACTGAACGCCAGCGCGCAGCGTGGGCTCGTTCGCGCCGTCCGGGTCCACGACGAGGACGTTGCGGACGACGCGGAGAACGGCGACCGGTACTGGTCGAGCGTCGACGAGTACGTGTACGGCGGCGGCCACACCTTGTACGTGGCCACCGCCGGCGCCCGCCGAGTCGACGAGGACGACCCCCGCCTGGAAACGAGCAGCCTCGTGTTCCCCGGCGCCGGTGAGGCCGTCGAGTGGGCACGGGAGGAAGCCCGCTATCTCGTCGGCTGAGCAGCGTCGACACGAACCCGCCGTGGGGAGAGCACCCCCGGCCACCGAGAGGACACCCCCGATGAACTGCGCCGTCCTGCTGCGGAGCCCCGGCTCCGCCGTACTGCACCTGCCCGCCCCCGGACAGGACCCCACCCGGTCCTTGTGCGGGCGTACCGCGCTCGACCCGGCCGGGGCGCTCGGCACCCGGGATGCCGTGTGCCGCCGCTGCCCGAAGGCCCGCGCCGCCGGCGCGGTGCTGCTCGCCCTGGCCGACCGCACCCTGATCCAGACGTCCGGCGGCAAGGACAGCCTGGCGGCCGCGATCGTCGTCATGAACGCGGCCCGGCAGACCGGCACCGTCGACCGGGTGATGATGGTTCACGCCGACCTCGGGGAGGCCGAGTGGCCGGGAACCCGTGAGCTGGTCGAGCGGCACGCCGCGTTCTTCGGCGTCCCGCTGACCGTCCGCGCCCGGGCCGGCGGCTTCATCGGCATGGTCGAGGCGCGCGGCATGTTCCCCGACGCCAAGCGGCGCCTGTGCACCTCTTCGCTCAAGCGCGACGTCTTGGCCGTGGTGTTCACCGAGGTGACCGTTGCCCTCGGGGATCTCGGCCGCCCCGCACTGCTGCTGACGGTGATGGGCTTCCGGGCCGAGGAGTCGCCGGCCCGCGCGAAGCGGGATCTGCTGTCGATCGACCGGCGCGCGAGCAACGGCAAGCGCATCGTACTCCAGTGGAACCCGGTGCATGCGTACGACACGGCGAAGGTGTGGCGCAGCATCGCGGCGGCCGGCGTCGAGTACCACCCCGCGTATGACATGGGGAATCGAAGGTTGTCGTGCACCTTCTGCATCTTGGCCGGGTTCGAGGACCTGGTGCGCGCCGCCCGGCTGCGCCTGACGCTTGCCGCCCGGTACGTCGCGTTGGAGGCCGCCGTCCAGCACCAGTTCCGGCCGGACGTGTCGATGGCGGAGGTGTACGCCGAGGCCATACGGCGCGGCCCGCTGACCGGCTGGCGGATCGGCGACGTACTCGCCCGCTACGTCGGCGCGGCCGCCGCCGACGACTACCGCCGCCGGTACGAACTCGCTGCCTGACCGCCCCCTCTTCGACGGCCGGCCAGCACCGCCGGGCCGGCCGTCTCCCCCTACTGAGAGAAGGAACCCTGATCATGGCCCATACCGCTCTGCAGATCACCCGAGCCGTCGCTCGTGTCCTCGGTGACGGCTGGACCGCGATAGCCGCCGGTTCCGCCGCCCTCGCCAGGCTCGAAGGTCCGGACGGACTGTGGCTGAACGTCCAGGTTCTCCACGGCATCAACCGCAGCATCCGTTTCGAGGCCCGGTCGAGCTTCGAGCACGCCTCCAGCCCCTACATCGGAACGACCCGCACCACGGACGACATCGAGGGCATCGCCGAGTGGCTTCGCAACCGTGCGCTCCCCGACTGGAAGGAGCGCACGGCCCGCACCGGCCGGGCGGTGGCCGCGCTCGCCTTCGTCACGGCCGAGATCACCAGGCTGTTCCCCGACACCACGGTCGACCCGGGCGCCCGCCCGGGCCTGGCCAGCATCCGGTGGTCGGGCGGCGCCGCGCACGTACGCGGTCGCGGTGACGGCACCGTGGACTTCACCAAGATCGAGCTCACCGAGATCGACGGGTGGGCCGGCCTGCGGGTGCTCGCGGCGTTGGGCTCAAGCCGGACGACGGCGTCGGCGGCCGTCGCCGGCTAGCAGGTGTTTCCGCCTGGCGACCACGTGCGTCGAGCAGACACCCCACCCGGCGCGCAGGTAGCACAGGCTGGCGAAGCGTATGCGGTGAACCTGCCGTGTACGCAAGGATGATGAGGCGGCGGCGAGGAAGCCGACCCGTCCGCCTTCGGGTGGACGGGTTCCCCGATTACCAACGGCCCCACGCGCTCCGTGGCGGTCGAGGAGGACAAGGCGTGAACAGCTATGAACGGAACTTCTCCGCCGGGCGGGACCGTGAGCTTGACCCCGTGATGCAGTGGCTCCCCCGGCTGTACAGGGCCGCTGCCAAGCGCACGGGGGCCCTTGAGCACCAGGCGTCGAAGAAGTACCCCGGCATCTTCGATCTCCTCGACCGGCACCGGCAGGCGCACGCGCAGGAGTGGCCGTCGTGGTGCTGGATGCCCATCGGCCGGGTGTTCGACATCGTTGAGGCCGGCTACCCGGCGCTGCACGGAAGGCCGAGCGGCCTACCGGCCGAGGTTCTGGCGCTACGGGACAGCGCTGTCCTGGCGGCGATCGGCGCGTGGCGCGCCGCCGGCCGGGCGAGCGTCAACTTCCACGACAGCCTTATGCCGCAGATGGAGGCCAGGGCGAACCGATTGCCTCGGGACCTCCCGGGCCGGTGGCCGGTTCCGGGCGTCTACATGACCTCGGAGAGCCCGCACGGCGCGGACGGGGTCTTCCTCCACCTGGAGTGGGATGAGAAGGAGCAGCGCACGGAGTTCCGGCAGGTCCAGGACATGCAGCCGAAGCCGCGGTTCGACGACCTGTTCGTGCAGCCCATGCACATGGTCGGCAAGACGATCACCGACGCGTTGGAGGCGACGTGGGCGGCGACCTTCATGAAGGCCGACCAGGCGCTCGGGCAGGAGATCCGGGTGCCGGTGACGGGTGCGGACACGGAGCTCCGGGGGCTGGCTGCGCAGCAGGCCCGGCATGTGGGGGTGTTCGTCGCGGCGGCGGACATCCTGGCCTCCGCGCCGCCCGGAGGCGTCGATGACGCGGCGGCGGTACTCGAACGCGCTGATGGCGCTGAGTGGCCGCCGCGGCCGGACGGAAGCAGCGATATGAGGCTGTGGCTCGTGCCGCCGGGTGCGGCGCTGAGCTGACCGAACCAGCTGATCTGCGGAACGCCGGCCGGTGTCGGCCGTCGCCCCTACGATTCTGGGCATGAGCTCTCACGACGCCCCGCTGCCGGGCGCGCAGCCATCGTTGCTCGGCAACGCGGTCCTCACCGGCTGGATCGGCAAGGACCCGCGCACCGGCAGCGACTTCCCGTTCCTCATGCTCTACAACCCCGGCGACGGAGACCTCGGGCGCCCGGCGGGCGAGGCGGCTATGACCGAGATCCTGGCTGGTTGGGGTGTCCGGCCGGGGAACGTCGTCTCGCACCCTCACCTTGTTGGTGGCCCGGTGCCGCTGCACGTACGTGTCCGGCTCGTAGAAGATCCCCGGGTGGAGGTTGTGGGGATTCCCGGGCTCAGCCCGGTTCTCCCGGTTAACGCGGAGTGGGCGGGGGTGGCGGCGGCCTCGAAGGAGGTCATGTTCGTGGTGGCCGGCCGGGTGTGGCCGCAGGGTCCGTCTGCCGGCCAGGCACAGTTCGACGCGTTCACGATGGACCCTCGTACGATCTCGCAGTCGGTGCTGATGCTCGCTCCGGCCAGCGTGGTTGCCTGACCTCGCGGCTGGTACGCAGCAGGGGGTGCACCCGGTCTCGGGTGCACCCCCTGCTCGCGTTTCGGCGGGGTTCAGGTGATGAGTGCGTAGACGCCGCCGGCAACCAGGGTGCCGAGCACGGTTCCGGTGATGGTCTGGGACAGGGTGTGTTCGTGGACGGTGACGCGGGCCCAGCCGAGCAGCGCGACGAAGGCGTAGCCGAGGAGCCACCAGGGGTTGTACGCCTGGGCGAGCATGGCGAACGAACCGGCGGTGACGGCGGCGTGGACGCTGATCTTGTACTTCGCGAGGACGGTGATGGGCCATACGGCGGTGATGGTGGCCCACATGGCGGCGGTCATCGCGATGAGCGGGCGGGGGGCGCTGGTGGCGGCCTGGAGGGCGATGCCGGCGGCGACCGAGGCGCTGATGACGGGCAGGACGGTGATGCGGCGGACGCGGTCGGTCAGGTGTCGGTTGGCCCAGTTGCCGTCGCCTTCGATGTAGACGATGTAGATCATCGGGATGACGGCGGCGAAGACGATGGCCACGACGGCCCAGCCGAGGCCCTTCCAGCCGTAGAGGCCGCAGCCGATGAGGAGGCTGACGGCAACGATGGTGTTCTTCGGGTCGGCCCAGTCGCTGAGCCGGCGGCCGAGGAGTGCGCGGCCGGGCGTCAACTTCGTTGTGGTGTCGGTCATTTGCTCGTCTTGTTGTAGGCGCGGGCGACGTTCTTCGCCCAGCGGATGTCGCGGGAGGGTGCGCGCAGTTCCCGGCTGCCGGGAACGGGGGCGTCGGGCACCGCGGCGTCGGTGAGCAGGTCGTGGGCGGCGTGCCGGTGCAGGGCGTTGCGGGCCTTGATGGCGTCGGTGGTGGCGTCCTGGCCACCGCTGACGCCGAGGTTGAGGAAGGCGTCGCGGACGGCGAACGCGGAGTAGGCGGTGTCCAGGGTCCGGTCGCCCCAGACGAAGAGTTCACGCACGCGGGAGCGGCGCTCGCCGAACTGGAGGTTGGGGAAGGTGTCGATGACCTGGCCCAGGAGCGGGTGGAGGACCCACAGCGTGTGCTGGTCCTGGAGGTAACGGGCCAGGCCTCGCAGGGGCGGGAGGCACAGGCCCGTGATGATCAGCAGGATCGAGGCGGCGACGGTGACGTCGCCCAGCACGTTCAGCTGGGTCAAGCGGGTGTCGTCGATGCCGAACGCGATGATGTAGACCCGTTCGGCGACGTAGAGGGTGCCGAGGGCGCAGCCGGTGGCGAGGGAGAGAGCGCCGGTGCGGGCCAGGCCGCGGGGGAGGGCTCGGCGGGTGGACCAGAAGATCCGGGTGGCGAGGGCCATCGAGAAGCCGAGGTAGCTGTAGAAGATCATCATGTAGGCGATGACCGCCGGCTCGCCGAAGTGGGGGCTGAGCATGTCGTCGGGGTCAACGTTGGCGTCGCGCGGCAGGGCGAAGAAGAACAGCCCGGTCATGGTGGCCGCGGCGCCGGCGGCGAGCCGGAAGCTGGGGCGCAGGCGTCCGCGCAGTCCTCTGCCGTGGACGGCGTAGAGGTAGTCGATGAGGAACGCGATGCTGGTGAGGCCGAGGAGGTGGCGCGTGAGGATGGGGAGGCCGGTCACCAGCTCCTGCAGCGGGTCGCGGACGGCGGTGACGCCCATGGCGAGCCCGAGGGCGGCGATGGTGATGCACAGGGACCGGGCGGCGCGGCCGGAGCGGATGGCGGCCGGCAGGCGCCAGAGCGAGATGGCGACCAGGAGGGTGGGGATGATGATGGTGAGGATGATGGAGATCACGCTGCTCGCCTCCAGCCCGCGATCTTGCGGACGGGGTAGGTGAGGGTGCGGTAGAGGGTTCGGCCCTGGCGGGTCGTACCTTCTTCGGCGCCGACGTGCTCCATGAGCAGCAGGGCGAGCATCTCGGCCTGGGCCTCTTCGAGGTCGGCGTAGCCGGCTCGGGTGAGCAGGACGCTGGCGACGGTTTCGGCATCGAGGTCGGGGAAGATCGAGGCGAGGACGTCGTGCTGGACGCGGCACTCGTGTTCCCAGATCATGTGGCCGAGTTCGTGCAGGATGATCAGCGTCTGGTGGGGGACGCTGGTGTTCTGCTTGTAGAACACGACGTCGATGCTCGGGAGCCGGACCCACAGGCCGGTTGGAGTGGAGGGGCTGACGTCGGCTGGGAGCGGTTCGAGCGCGATGGGCCGGCCGCGCTGCTTGGCGAGTGCGGCGACGAAGGCCGAGACGTCGAAGGGGTCAGGGATCGGCAGGTCGGCGAGCAGTGCTTCGCAGTCTCTGCGTATCCCTCGTGGCACGGGCATGTCGGACCTCTGCGTTCGCGCGCTCCGCCTGAACGGTTTGGTGCGCGCTACATGGACATAGGTCGAAATTTAAACACATCTTGACTGTGGCATTCCGCAGACTTTACTCTCGGTGACCGTCGGCCTGGGTGCGAGCCTGCGCTTCCAGTTCGGCCATCCGCTCCGCCATGGTCACGAGGACGTTGAAGTTGCTGGGCTCCAGGCTCATCGCGCGCTGCATGAAGCCGAGGCCGGAGTCTGGCGTTCCACCGTCGACGGCCCCGGAGGGGTTGCGGAGTCTGGCGAGGGCGTTGAGGGCGTCGAGCTGCTTGTCGACGGCCTGCGTGTCCTCGGCGGTGAAGTAACTGGCTCCGTTCGAGAGCCCGAAGATCCGGCCGAGCGCGTCGAGGGTTTCGACGGTCGGGTTGACCGGGGAGCCGTTCGCGCCGAACCCGCGCTTGAGGTAGCGCAGCTGGGTCTCGGACAGGACGCCCTTGGAGCGCTCGGCGAGTTCGGGGATGGCCACCGGGGACTGCGGCGGGGTCCGGTTCGCGCGCCGGTCGTTTTCCACCAGGATGAGGTGATTCAGTCGCTGGGCGATCTTTTCCGCCCTCGACTTGGTGGAGCCAGATGCCGATTCGCTCACAGACAGTACCGCTTTCCGCTATTCACAACTGCTCCAACTATACCCTCGGTCATTAAAGTGCGCCTGTTTGATCGTGGACACTCAGTTACCACGAGGCCCTGAACAGGAAGTATGTAGTGACTTGACGGTAGGCCGCACTATAGTGAGGGAGCCGGGGCAGCCCGGTAAGTGCACATAGCAACCACGGGGGTGTCGACATGCTTGCGCGTTCCGTCCAGCCGGAGAGAAAGCGCCGCCTCAAGGCCGGCGACCCCCCTTCGTCCCGGTTCACCACTTGCGCAGGAACGCCCCGTCGCTGCGCGTGACCACCCTTCCCGAGCGACGACCGTGCCGGATCGCGGACGCCAAAGGAACGCCGTCCACCAGGTAGGAGTCGCCGCACCGGGCAACCGCGGCACCCTGGCCCGCGGCCGCATCGGCGGCGTCGGCCGGCGTGAGCCAGCAGCCGGCCGGGAGCCGCACGAGCAGGCCCCGGGCCGGGGAAGAGGTAGCACCCGCCACCGGGTCACCCACTTTCGGTCTGAGCCACAGAGCCGAGATGCGCTGCGGCTGGCCGGCCGCCATGGCCGACCAGTCGACCATAAGTGCAACATCGACAATAGACAACCAATTGATCCATCAGCATCCCAGCCGAGGGCGGTCCCGTGCTCCTGTCCACCTCTCAGCCCGTGTCGCGGGACTCCGGCGACCTCGACGAGATCGAGCGGTGTGCCCGGGCCGCGGCCGCGGCGAGCACCCCGGAGGAACGCAAGGCCGCGCTGGGCACCCTGTACATGGCGCTGCGCGACCCGGTCGTACGCGACATCCGCGCCCGGGTGGACAACATGGCGACCGCGGAGGATCTCGCGCAGGAGACGTGGGTGCGGGTGGCCCGTTCGATCGGGCAGTACAACAGCCGCTCGGGCGGCTTCGTGCCGTGGCTGTTCACCATCAGCAGGAACCTGGTCGTCGATCACTACCGGGCGGCCGGCCGGCGCGCCCAGGAGATCCTCAGTTCGACCCCGGTGGCCGTTGACGTTCCATCGGAGGATGAGGCTCCCGAGCGTTCGGCGGAACGGCGCGAGGTCGCGGCCATGTTGAAGGGCTGCCTGGCTAAGCTGCCCGAGCGCCAGCGCGAGGCGGTGTACCTTCGGGTGTGCGTCGGGCTGAGCACCGCCCAGACCGCGCAGGTACTCAGCACGCGGCTGCGCCCGACAACGGAAGGCGCGGTGCGTGTACTGCTTACGCGCGGCCTGCGTAAACTCTCACAGATCCTGCCGGAAGACGCCGCAGCTCACAGGCTGGCTGAACCTCTTCTTGCGCCGGCTCCGCGCGCAGAGGAGGGTGCTGTGCGTGAAGTGATCAGGGTGTAAGGCGACGAGATTGGACCTGGGATGCGACGCGCTCATGTCGACCGGCTGTGTCGGACCCTCTCCGGAGACGGCGCCGGCGTGCACGATCGGGCTACCCGGCGCGCCGCGGCGGTCGCCAACGCGCTGCACCCGGCAGAGCCGCTGAGCGAAGCGGCCTACCTGCGGGGCCTGGACGCGATGTTCGCCGCCGTGGACGAGAGCTTCGAACCGCCCGTCTCCGTCGCCCCGGAGGCCGGGGCCACCCCGCTCCCTGCCGAGGAGATGACCGTTCAGCCCGCTGAGGTCGGCACGGTCAACGTCGACGGGATGCGCGTCGTCGCCGCCCGGTCCGTCGAGGCCCTCAGCGACACGGACCTGCCCGAAATCGCGGCGCAGGTCGCCCAGTTCATGGCCGAGCGCCACGATCTGGCTGCTCACGATAGGTAGACATGCAGCTTCGCCCCCCGGTGATCGTCGTCTCGTCGAGGATCGACGCCGACGCCACGCTGATCATCGACGGCGACCAGCCACTCGTGGTCATCCGCCCCGCCCAGACGTTCGACTCGGCAGTCCTCGCCGTCCAGGCCGCGCTGCGGGCGGACTTTCCGCACCTTCACCCTGACCAGATCCGCGCGATGGTGCGGGCTCAGCTCCCCGACCTGCCGACCATGGACCGGCTGATGGGCGTCGGGGAGTCGCCGCCGCCCATCGACCGGTGCGCCCCGGTTCGCTCCGGCCGGCAGATCGTGCCGCGCGCGCCCAGACGGCGCAGGTCCGCCGCCATTGGCCAGATACTGCTCGCCGCTGTCATCGCCGCGGCCGGCGTCGGCGTCGGGTACATGGTGGGGCAGCACGGGAGCAGGACCGCCGCCGTGCTGGATCGGGTGCCCGTCCCCGCCGCCACGCTGTCCGCCTTCGCGGCCGACCCGGCGTTTCGGCAGTTCGCCGCCGCCGGGCAGATGCGCTGCACGAGCCTGGGCCCTCTGCAGGCCCGGTGTACGGACGTCGATCAGCTGGTCATGTACAGCGAGGCCGCGATATCACCCAACTCGGTTGCCTACACGTTCAGTTACGGCACTGAGCGGATCTACATGATGGCGTTTCGCAGCAACGCCGATGCTGCGGCGTGGGCGCAGGAGAGCGGATCGCAGAAGACGCTGGACAACCTGAGCGTGGTGACGAGGTTCGCGTTGTGGGGTTCGGACGCGGCCCGGCTGCGGGAGTACCAGGAGCTGATCGTCGAGGCCGCCCGGCAGGAGCAGACACGCCCGGTGTCGGCGAGCCTGACGGTCAAGATGCCGGATCGGCTGGCGGCTCTGGCGTTCGGCACACTGGGGGTCGTGTCGAGCCGCCTTGACCGGCTTGATTTGGCGCCGAACGCGCCCGGGTTGGTCGCCGCGGTGCACCTGGTGCTGGGCGGCGAGACGGAGCCGCCGGCGTCGGCCCGGGTGACCGCGTCGGCCGATGGGTCGCTGGTCACCACGATGCTCGGCGTCGACCAGACCGCGTCTCCGCCGGCCAAGCCTGTTCCGCCGCCTCCGCCGCCTCCGCCGGCCGAGCCGTCCGAAGCTCCGAACCCAGACGGTGGCGCCAAGTCCCCGGAGCCGCCACCGGAGACTCCCCGCCCCTCACCGAAGCCGAGCACCGGAACGTTGTCGCCGTCCGCCACACCGTCCCCGACCTCCGGCGCGACGTCGTCCCCGACGCCCCCGGCGGAGAGCGGGCAGCCGCCGTCCCCCGGAACCGAGGCCCCGGCAGGGCTGCCCGTACCCGAGGACCACACGGACCCGGCCGGCACGTCGGAGCCGGACGACGCCGCGCCGCCTTCCGATGAGGTGTCCGAGACGCCGGTGGAGAGCCTGCTGCTGGCGGGGCCGCCGACCGGCCGACCGCCGACCGCGGCCCCCTCGACGAGCGGCTTCCTAGAAGGGCGGCGGAGGGCTCTGCGGCCAGTCCGCTGAGGAACTGGCGGGGGACGAGGCGCTCCAGGGGTCGGCGTCCGTCGTGGCCGGGCCGGGCCGGCTGGCCCGGGCGACCTTGGCGGTCGCCGAACGCAGGCTCGGACCGACCTCTTCGACCTCGACCTCGAAGACGGTGCGTTTCTCCCCCGCGGTGGTCTCGTACGAGCGCTGCCTCAGCCGGCCCTGCACGATGACGCGCATGCCGCGCTGGAGGGACTCGGCTGCGTGTTCGGCCTGCTGACGCCAGACGTTGCAGGTGAGGAAGAGGCTCTCACCGTCCTTCCACTCGTTGCTCTGGCGGTCGAAGGTGCGCGGGGTGGACGCGATGCGGAACTTCGCGACCGCTGCCCCGGAGGGGGTGAAACGCAGGTCGGGGTCGTCGACGAGGTTGCCGACGAGGGTGATGGCGGTCTCTCCTGCCACGGGTCTGTTCTCCTCCGGTCTCAGCGGGCCGCGAGGGCGGCGATCTTGGCGCGGGTGCGGGGGCCGGCGACACCGTCCGCGCGGCCGAGCCCCGGGTGCTTGCGGATCATGTCGTTCACAGCGGCCGCCGTCTGCGGCCCGAAGTAGCCGGTCACCGGCAGACGGTGGCCGATCCGGTTGAGCTGCGCCTGGATGGTCTTCACCTCGGCGCCGCGCGCGCCCGGCTTGAGGCTGGCCGTCTGGTTGGTCTGGGTTCCGAGGGCCGCGTTGGCGATCCGGGCGCGGGTCTTCGGGCCGGCGACGCCGTCCGCCGGGCGGAGGCTGGGGTTGAGGCGGACGAAGTCGTTGACGGCGTTGGTGGTGAGCGGCCCGTAGTAGCCGGTGGCGGGCAACTGGTAGCCGATCCGGTTGAGCTGGTGCTGCAGCTCCTGGACCTCGGGGCCGCGCGCGCCCGGCGCGAGCGCGCCGGCTGTCGTACGGCTGCTGCTCCCGGTGGCCGTCCCGGCGGCGAGGGCGGTGATCTTGGCGCGGGTGCGGGGGCCGGCGACGCCGTCCGCGCGGCCGAGCCCCGAGTTCTTGCGGATCACGTCGTTCACCGCCGCCTCGGTCTGCGGCCCGTAGTAGCCGGTGGCGGGCAGCTGGTAGCCGATCCGGTTGAGCTGGTGCTGCAGCTCCTGGACCTCGGGGCCGCGCGCGCCCGGCGCGAGCGCGCCCGAGGGGCGGGTGGGCTGCGGGTCCGGCTGCGGGTCGGGGCGGGGCTCGCTGGTTGTTCCGCCGGGCGGGGTGACGGGCTTGGCGTCGTCGGGAAGGGTGATGCTCTGGCCCGGCTTGATCTGGTTGGGGTCGGTGATCTGCGGGTTCGCGTCGAGCAGGTGCCCGAGGGTGATACCGGCGAGAGCGGCGATGGCGGAGAGGGTGGCTCCGGCCCAGATGACGACGCGTCGGGTGGTGCTCGGCGGCGTGGTGTTGCCGGAGCCCGCACCGGCGAGGGTGAGCAGGGTGGCGAAGGCGATGTTGCCGGGGTCGCCGTGGTCGTTCTCCGGGACGTGCTGGTGGCCGCACCAGCCGCGGAAGGAGTTCCACGCGGCGAAGGAGAGGCGGACGCCGTTGCGGCCGTAGGAGTCCGGGTAGGGGGCCCACTGGGCGGGGCCGTCGAGCGGGATGCCGTTGTGGTCGCGGTGCCAGGCCATGAACGCGGCGAGGTCGCGCAGCGCCCAGTCCGGGGCCTCGGGCCAGAAGATGTGCTGGATGCCTTGGGCTGTCCAGCGGCGGTGGGTGGCCGGGTCGCAGGTGCCGATCAGCTCGATCTGCACGGCGCCGGCCGTGTTGGTTTCGACGCCGCCGGGAGCGTTGACGAGGGCGCGGGCGGAGTGGTCGAACGGGAAGTGCTGGCGGAAGAGCAGGCGGCGGGCGGCGAAGTCGGGCTTCGCGGTGACGTGGGGTGCTTCGGCTCCGCCGCTGTAGTCGGGCCAGCCGGTTCCCTCGGTGGTGTGCAGGACGCCGCACCGGGGGTTCATGTAGCTGCCCGGGTAGTGGTCGGCGAACCACTGCGAGCGGTCGGCGCCCGGGTAGAGCGTGTCGGTCATGCTGCGCCCCTTCGTGATGGTGAGGGGCGCAGCGTCGCGGCCGGCGGGGGCTAGTGTCTCGGGCTGTCGGGGGCCGGCTCGGGTGGGTACTCCAGGGCGTGGAGGGTGACGGCCAGACGGTCGGCGAGTTGCTCGGCGTCGACCTCGTCGGCCGGGGCGGTGGTGGTGGTGGTCTCCTCGGGGGCCTGGTCCTTGCCCCAGTGGGTACGGTGCTGCCGTTCCAGGTAGAAGCTGATGGCCTTGAAGTCGGGTGCGGCGCGGTCGGTGACGGTCTCCTCGATGATCTGGCCGGTCTCCGGGTCCCGGGCCTTGCGGGTGGTCTCCTTGATGACGAAGCCGCCGTTGATGAGGCGGCGGAGCTGGACGACCGCGCCGGCGTGGGCCAGTTCTCGGGCCTGCTCGATGCGTTCGTGAAGGGCGAGGTAGTCGTCTTCGCCGGGCTGGGCCGGTTCGCCCTGGCGGCGGCGGTCGGCTTCCTCGCGGCCGCGAGCGAGCCAGCGCAGGAAGGACGCCTTGTGGACTCCGGCGACGGCGGCCGCGGTCTCAACGGGCATGCCCTGGCGGGTGGCTTCGATGAGCTTGTGCTCGGTGTCGGGGGTGAGCAGGCGCCGGCGGCCGCGGCCGCTCCCCTGGGGGGCGTCCGGGCCGTGGCGGGGCTTGCGGCGGGTCACGGGGCGGTGGTGGGTCAGCTTCGGCGGGGCGTGAACTGGTCGCCGCAGGTCGGGCAGCGGACGAGGCGCGGGCCTTCCTCGTTGTCGTCGTCGTTGAAGGAGGTGTCGTCCCCGAGGTCGGAGGTGAGTGCGAGGGCGGGTTCTTCGCCGAGGGCTTCGGCGGGGGCCGCACGCAGCAGAGTCTCCATCTCGTCGTCGGTGTAGGCGAGGGAGTCGAAGAGGCTGGCGTCGGTGGTGACGAGGTCTTCGAGCATGCCGGCGAGCATGCGGCGGTCCCAGTCGGCCTGCGCGGTGATGCGGTTGAGCTTGATGATCAGCGCGTCGGCTTCGGCGTCGGTGCGGGAGGACCAGCCGCGGGTGACGGGCAGGAGCCACGAGCCGTCGTCGTCGAGGAGAACGCCGTCTGGGGTGGTCTCGCCGTCTGCGTACATCTCGACGAGGGCTTCGTGGCGGCCGTGGCCGGCGATGCTGCGCCCGGTGCGCTCGTCGACCAGGACGGGGTCGACGAAGCCGTGCTCGCGGATGCTCGCCTTGATCAGCGGCAGTTCGTGGAGCTTGGGGTTGCGGGTGGCGGGGGTGAGGGCCTGGAGAGGCATGTAGGCGATCCAGCGCGGTGCCTGGACGGGTGGCGTGGTCACGGGCCCTCTTCTCGTGGCGGGTCGGGCGGTCGCGGGGGCGGGGCTCAGTGGTGACCGCGGGTTCCAACCGCGCGCCCCGCTCACTGTGTGGGGCAACCAGGAGGCCGTCAGCCGTCGCCCCCGCGACCGGTGTTGCTCCGGGCTCGCTCCCTTGTTCCCGGGCGGGGGCGAGTCCGTGGCCGTGGGGTGGTTCGCCGGTGCGCACGATGGCGGTCCGTCCATGGCCGGCCCGGACGGTAGTGGGGTCGGAGCCTAACGTCTCTCGTTAATCATTGCTTGTGTTACAGTTATTCGGTGTTGGGGCAGCCCAGCCGGCCGGGGTCTGTAACGCCCGGGGACGGTTCGTCGTACCCCCAGGTGTACGGCCCGGCACGAGCACGTCCGGGAGAGCACCCGGACTCACCGAAAGGACACCCGCGTGACGGACCAGCAGGAACCCGAGGCCACAGCGCCCACGCTCGCCGAGCTCAGCCAGCGGGCCACCGTGCTGAACCAGATGGCCAGCCGCTTCACGGAGCTCGCCGCGGTGGCGAAGACCGACCTCGACTCCGCGGTGCTCGCCCAGCACACGAGCAACGGCGTGAAGTCGATCTCCACCAGCATCGGCGGCAGCAAGGTCGTCACCTGGACGGTGCGGGAGCCCAAAGCCCCCGGCACGGTGGTCGTCTCCGACCGGGCCGCGCTCACCGACTGGGTTCACCTGAACCACCCCGAGCATGCCGGGTGGGAGGCGACGATCATCGGCGCCTTCGAGCAGGTGCTCATCAACGCGGCCGTCCACGACAAGGAGAGCGGCGCGATCATCCACAAGGACACCGGCGAGGTACTGCCCGGCCTGGCCTGGAAGCCCTCCCCTGCGCCGTCGAGCGTCGCCCCCTTCTGGACCCCGGACGGCCGCGACCAGGTGATGGAGTACCTGCGCGACGGCGCCGTGGCCGAACTGATGGCCACCGCCCTCCAGCTCGGGCAGGGGGACGAGGTCTGATGTTCCCGGTCACGCAGTTCCCGAAGGCGGTCTGCCTCCGCGTCGACCCGGACGTGATGTTCCCTTCGGCGAAGGACACCAAGGGCATCGCCTTGGCGAAGGCGACCTGCGCGTTCTGCCCGCACAACGACGAGTGCATGGAAGCCGCCCTCGCCACCCCGGCGGGGCGGGACGAGGGCGTACGGGCCGGAACCACGCAGGACGAGCGGCGCAAGATCCGCCGCCGCCGCGCCGCCGCCACGCGCAAGGGTCGGCAGGCGCTCGCCGCCTGACCCGGCCGCATAGAACCACCGCCCGGCCGGGCCGTTAACCCGGCCGGGCTCCACCCGAGGATGACACTCTTGAGCACCGCCTTGCCCGACGCGGCCCGCCGGCCGTCGCCCACCGCCCCGGCGTCCTGCTGCACGCACTGCCGCCAGCAGCGCGCCGCGCTCGACGTGGGCCTGTCCGCCCCCGCGTTCCGCCTGCTGTCCGCGATCGCGCTTCGGACAGCGGGCGACACCGCGTGCTCCGGCGCGGCGGCGGCCGCCGACCTGAGCCCGTACCAGGCTCGGCCGCTGCTGGGCGAGCTGGTGCGCTCTGGCCTGCTGGCCCGGGCACGGCACCGGCGCTCCCGTACGACCGTCACCACCTACCGTCTCCTGGAGGTGGCCCGGTGAGCCTGGAACCGATGCTGTGGGCACTCAAGGACAGCCCGACCGCGGACACGTTCGAGCGACTGATCCTGGTCACGCTCGCCGAGCGCGCGGACTCGGACGGCTGCAACGCGTTCCCGTCGAAGGCCACCCTGGCGAAGGCGGCGCTGTGCGACGAGAAGACGGTGGGACGCAAGCTCAAGCAGCTCCAGCAGCGCGGTCTGCTCGGCGAGGGCGATCAGAGCGCGGCCCGGCACATACCGGAGCGCTACCGCCCTGTGGTGTACGACCTGCTGATCCCGCACTCGTGGTTCGGGCACCGGATCGACCGGGTGAACGAGGAGCGGCAGCAGAGGGGGCTGGCGCCGCTGAGCGCCCGGTCGCGGCCGGACATCACGCCGGCGCCGGCCCGGGTCCGGCGCGCCGACTTCGGCAGGAAACGCCCCACCGACGAGGAGACCGCCGCGAGGGGGGACTTGAAGTCCACGGACTCTCAGTCCCCCCTGAATCCGAAGGGCGCAGGGGGGACTGAGAGTCCTGGCAGGGGGGACTCACAGTCCTGGGAGGGGGGACTTCAAGACCCCCAAACAACCCCTATAAACCTCCCCGGTAACCCGCCCCAAGGCGCGGGAGGCGTCGGCGTGCCCTCTCCGGCCGGCGCGGGGCCGGGCAAGCCGGACGGCGGGGACGGCAAGCCGCCCCGCCCGAAGTCGAAGACGCAGCAGGACGCCGAACGCCGCGCGGCGCAGGCCGAACAGGACCAGGTGCTTGACCAGCTCGCACGCGACGGCGCGACGGCTTGGTGGGACCACGCCCAGGCGCAGTTCGGGCCATGGGCCGGCAGCAAGAACGGCTTCATGATGCTGATGGGCATGATCCGCCGTGCCGCCGGTGCGGGCTACACCAAGCAGCAGATTTGGGCGGCCCTGCTCGACTGCGGACGGCACGTCCCGTCCGCGCAGCAGTGGCAGGGCGCCCTCGGCACGGCCGCCGGCAAGGCAGTCGTGCCGGGCCGGCGCGGCACGACACCGATGTACGACGACGCCGCTTCGCACCCGCGGGCCGAGCAGCCGGCTGCGGACTCGGTGGTCGACGCCGTGCTGAGCGCGCTGGACAGTCGATGAAGGGCAGCAGCACGGTGACCTCGATGGCCGAGCTGGTGCTCGGGCGGGAGCTCACGGACGCGGACCACGGCGCCACGGTCAAGGCTCTGGCGATCCGTGAGGCTCGCGCGATGATGGCCCGGGGGACGGCGGAGCAGCGCGCCCGCGGCGCGGTCCCGGCGCAGGACGGCGCGGTGTGGGAGCAGCCGGACGAGTACCGGCAGGGCATCTACGCAACGGCCTGGCTCAAGAGCCTCGACCGGGCGCGGCACCGCGCCTACCTGCGGCACCACGTCACGGTGCCGCCGAACGGGCTGCCGGACGGGCACGTGCTCCTCGATGTCGACCAGCACCCCGAGGTGCTCGCCTACTGGGTGCAGCGCCTGGCGGCCGGCCTCGACACCAAGCAGCACCTGGTCGCGTTCGGCAACGTCGGCTCCGGGAAGACGGCGGCGCTGATCGCGCTGGGGTCGCTGGCGGTGAGCGCGGGGGTCATGACGCGGTATGTGCGCCACGGCGACTACGTGCGCTGGCTGCGCCCGGACGGCGCGCCGCCCGGGCTGACCCAGCTGCAGGTCCGGGAGTTCCACGACCGTGCCGGGCTGCTGATCCTGGACGAGCTGTGCGGCGAGATGGACGGTCAGGCGACCGAGGCCGTACGGCAGGCGACCGGGGACCTGTTGTCCGCCCGGATCGCCTCCGGGCTGCCGACCGCCATCGGCACCAACCTGCACTCGGCGCAGATCGCGAAGATCCTCGGCGACCGGATCGTCTCCCGGCTCGGGGAGAGCGCGACGGCGCTGCAGTTCGTACGGCCGGACCGGCGCCAGCCGGTGCGCTGGTGAACCGCCGACCGCGGGCGCCGCGCCGCCGACCGCTCGCCAGGGTGGCTAGGGTGCGCAGGGAGGATGCGAGAGGACGGTCCCCCATGCCCGAGTACGATCCGGCGGCCCGCGCCAAGGTGGCGACGGCGGTCGCTCAACGCGAGGTCGCCCAGTTCGCCGCCGCCCTGGTCGGCGAGACCTCCACGGCCAGGCCGGCCCATGACCGGATTCGTGAGGCACGCCACCTGCGGCTGCTGGCCCTGGAGGCGTTGGACCGAACGGTGATCGCCGCACGGCTCGACGGTGCCGGCTGGGACGAGCTTGGCGAGGCGCTGCTACTCGACCCCGAGGTCGCGCAGGTCCGCTATGAGGCGGCGGCCGCGCGGTGGGCCGCCCCAGCGGCGGCGGCAGCACGTGGCCCAGGCGAGCCGGGCGATCCGGACGTGGCGGGCACGGCGGAACTGCTCGATGCTTGGTACGCGGCCGCCCGGCCGGTGCTCGACCCTCAGATTGAGGAACCGGTCGACCGGCCGGTATCGAGAACACTCCACCCAAACTAATCATTGTTCATGATACAGTTAAGGAGGGGATGCAAGGCTGCCGAACCCGGCAGCATCACCGGGCCAGCAACCCGGACAACCGAAAGGACACCCGCGTGACGCTCCTAGTCCCGCCGCGCCGCCTCGACCGCGAAGTCGACGAGCCCAGCGGCCTCCCGGCCTGGCCCCGCCTGCTCCTAACCGGCGTGGAGAAGAGCGGCAAGAGTTACGAAGCCGCCCTGGCGTCCACGTCCGACCTGATCGGCCGAACGTACTGGGTAGAGATCGGCGAGGACACCGCCCACGAGTACAAGGAACTCGGCCCGTACAAGATCGTCCGCCATGACGGCAGCTACCTGGACATCCTCGACGCCGTCCGCTACGCCGTGCACCAGCCGCGCGGCGAGGACGGCAAGCCGAACCTGATCGTGGTGGACTCCGTCACCATGCTCTGGGAGCTGCTGTGCGACGAGCAGACGGAGGTTTCCCGGCGGCGGGCCAACGAGCGGGGCGCGCCGCCGAACAGCGAGCTGACCATCACCGCCGACCAGTGGCAGAAGGCCAAGTCCCGCTTCAAGGACGTCATCAACACCCTCAAGTACCACGACGGGCCGGTGCTGCTCCTGGCCCGCCTGGAAGACGTGGTCCTCTTCGACGGGGACAAGCCCACCCGGGACCGGGTGTGGAAGGTCAAGGCGGAGCGGTCGCTGCCCTTCGAGTGCACGGCCGTCGTCCAACTGCGGGGCCGGGACTCGGCGTTCCTCACCGGCGTACGGTCGCTCAACCCCGACCTGAGCACCGCTCTCATCCGCCCCCTGCCCGGGTTCAGCGTCGACAAGCTGTTCCGCGACCTCAGGATGCACGAGCGGGTCGCCCGCTCCACCTACGTGGCGCCGAACCCGGGTGCCTTCTTCCGCGAGCAGGCCGAACAGCTCGACGTGCTCGACGACCTGCCGGACGACCCGTCCAGCGAGCAGCTGGGCAAGCTGATCATGCTCTCCTTCGGCACCCGGAACCCCGAGTACCTGCACCGCCTCACCGCGTTCTACGGCCACGAGGCCCTCAGCCGCCGCAAGGTCACCGGCAAGGACGGGCCGGTCTCCGCGTCCGACGCCATCGAGCGCGCGCTCAACGTCCTGGCGGGCACCACCGAGGTGAAGGCCCCGCAGCCCGGGCTCGCCGCCGGCGGCCCGGGCGGCCCCGAGGGCGAGCCGCCGCGCTGCGCCATCCCGGCCTGCTCCACGCCGATCGACCAGGTCCGCCCGTACCCGGCTGGCCCACGTTGCGCGCAGCACAGCCCCCAGCAGCAATCCTCCGCGGACGCGCCGGAGCAGCAGGCCGAGGGGGAAGCACCGGAGCCCCACGCCCCGGCATCGGCCGCCCCCGTCCTCGGTGACGCTCCGGCGGCTGCACAGCCCAGCTCCGAGGCCGATCAGGTCGGAGTCGAGCAGCCAGTTCAGGAACGACCGGTTCTGGAGCGGCCGAACCCGGCGCAGATGCTGCGCGACGAGGCGGCCGCCCAGGCGATGGTGCTCGGGATCAGCGTCGACAAGCACCTGACCGACCTGGCTCCCCCCGGCAGCACCGCCGGGCAGCTGCCGCCGTCGCGGCTGGCCGCGCACCTGCGCCAGTGGCGGCCGATCGTCGTCACCGCGCTGCGGGACAAGGGATTCGACGACGTCGCCGACCGGTACGCGGCGCTCGGCACTCGGGCACCGGCCCGGGAAGCCGCCGAGATCATCGGCGCGGCGGCGCTGCAGTAGCAACCGCCGCGTGGGCGGGGCCTCGGCCTCGCCCGCACCGACGTTCTACGGCCTGGGCGCCGTACGGCGGTTCTTCTTCGCCGTACGGCGCCCCCGGGCTGCCGCGGCTTCCTCCTCGCGGCGCAGCCGGGTGTACTCGGCGGGGAACATGTCGGCCAGCCGCCGGCGGGCGCGCTGCGCGGGGTTGCGGCCGCGGTCGAGTCGGCCGCTCGCCCGGGCGGCGTCGCCGGCGGCGATCACCTGGGCGAGCTGCAGTTCCTCTTCCAGGGCGGTGCGCAGGCGACGGATGCGCTCGGTGTAGGCGTTGCGGGACTCGTCGTCGCCTTGGGGCACGTGGTGGTTGGTGAGCAGCCGCTCGATCGTCGTGGCGACGCGGGTGACGACCTCGGGGCTGTGGAAGACGGCGGCCAGTTCGGGGTCGGCCTTCGGGCGGGTCACGAAGTCGACCAGCATGTCCGTGAACGCCTGATCGGGGGCCGCCGCGAGGGCTGCCGCCATCTGGTTCGGTGTCGCGGTCACGTGCTGGTGCCTTTCCAGTGCCTGGCGTGTTGGCGGCGGCCCGCCGGTCCCGTCCGCCGTGTGCCGGATCACCACGTAGCTGCGCTCCCCGGCCCCGGCCGCGCCCGAGGGCACGGCCGGTGGGCTTGGCTACTTCGTTGCCCCCGCGCCGAAAGGACACCCCCGGAAACCCGGGTCGTGTTCTTCGCGGGGGCTTTCGCCTCGACGGTGGATAAGTGGCGGGCCGCCTGGTCTGGAATGCTACGGGCTGCCGTTCGGATTCAGGAATCGCTCCCTCGGTCCGGGTCGCTCAGCCGCTGCTTGAGCCGGTTCAGGGTGTCGTCGGAGGTGTCGAACGTCAGGTTCGTCAGGTCGATGCGGGCCGGCGGGGTAGGGCTGGTCGCGGCCTCGATCTTGGGGGCGATGCCGTAGCGGTGCCACAGGGCGGCGTAGGAGATTTCGGAAGCGGCGATCACGGCGGCGCCGGCGGCGAGCAGGGCGCCGGGGCTCGCCGGGTTGCTGAACCCGCCCTGAGCGGCGACGGTCGCGGCGCCGGAGAGCGCCGCGAGGATGGTGACGATCAGGGTCTTTACCTTCGGGGACCAGTGCGGGCGCAGCACGACGGCGGCCACGAGCGGGAGCGCGGAGCCGACTGCTACGCCGTAGCCGGCGCTGTGGACGACCAGGTTGTTGAGGTTCAAGGTGTGCCTTCCGGTGGGGTGGTTCCGGGTGGGCACGGTGGCGGCCGGCGCGGGTTTGTGTCGTGCGCTCAGGGCTCCAGGTCGGCGCGGATCGGTTCGTCGGGGGCGGGGTGGGTGGCTCCGAGGGAGGCGAGTTGGGCGCGCAGGAGCCGGATGTAGCGGATCGCGGCGTCGCGCCAGCGGCGGTGGTCCTCGGCCATGCGGTCGAGCTTCTCGGCCTGCCGGGCCTGGCCTGCTTCCAGGGCGCTGATCCGGCCGCGGAGTTCGGCGCGTTCGGCGCGGTGCTCTGCGTACAGGGTGACGAAGCCGGCTTGGAGTGCGTCGGCGGCGGAGGCCGCAGCCGCGGCTTCGGCGGTATCGGCGGAGACCTCGGCGGCCGCTTCGGCGGCGTGCTCTTCGGCGGCGGCCTTGCGGCCGGCTTGGCGGGCGGCGAGCCAGCCGCTGGCGACCACACCGAGGAGCGCGCACACCGGGGTGGCGACCGCGGCGATCGTCTCGGTGGTCGCCAAGTGCTGGGCCTTCCTCGGGCTTCGGTGGTGGTGCCGCGCGGGCCGGGGCCTGGGGGGTGCGGCTTCGGCCCGCGCGGGGATTCAGGTTGGCGGGGGCGAGGTGGTTGCGTCGCGCCCTGCCGGCCGGTCAGTCGATGACGGACCAGCGCACGGCGTCGAGGGAGACCCAGCCTCCGGACGCCTTGTGCGTCTCGATCTCGCCGGTCGGCTTGATGTAGAGCACGGAGATCGTCTCGGCGGCGTTCGCCACCGAGAAGACCTCGCCCTTGCGGGGACGAAGCGTGGGATCGTCGATGGTGGCGATGACACCGCCGGCGAAGGTGCCGGGGATCTGGATGAGGCCCCGTAGGGCGACCATCCCGTCCGGCATGAGCTTGGCGCCGGGCACCTGCCAGGTGCTGCCGACAGCGGTGGCTCCGGCCTTGAGCGTGAGGCTGGTCCAGGTCGTTGCCTTCTTGATGAACCCTGCGGTGGTGTCCAGCAGGATGTCGCCGCCCTGGAGGCGAAGGCCGCTCCTCGTCTGGAGGAGGACCTCCCCGAGGACGGCCTTGAGGTGCAGGCCGTCCCGGTCGAGGTACATGTTGGCGATCTGGTCGGCGAGCTGGACGAACCAGCCCTCCGGTTCGAGGTGGGTCAGGGCGGTCTTGTAGCCGCCGGCCAGGTTGCGGCGCACGCTCGTCTCGATGGTGGCCGCGTTCGTGTTCGAGCCGGCGGAGCCGGTGATCACAGCTTCGCCTCCGAGCGCGCCGTCGCCGTTGACGTAGAGGCTGTAGCCGCCGCGCTCGGGGAAACCGGTGGGTTGTCCGTTGAAGGTGCCCGGCCCGCCGGAGGTCAGCCACAGCGTCGCGGTGTTCGAGCCGTTCGTGTTGAGCTGCGGGCCGGTCAGGCGGGTCATGGGCGTGTTGATGTTGTCCGTGTTGCGGACTTCGGCGGTGAGGCGGGCGGGTTTCTGTTCGGCCGGAGTGCCGGAGTAGAGCAGCGCGGAGGGGTTGGTGGCGCCATCGGTCGGGTCGGTGGGTGAGAGAAGGACTCGGCGGCCGGTGAGGGCGGTCTGGATGGTGGAGCCGACGAGGGTCACGCCGGTGATCGTCTTCCCGTCGATGGCGTCGGCAGCCAGATGCGCGGCGGTGATGGCGCCGGCGGCGATCTGGCCGGCGGTGATGGCGTTGACGGCGATCTTGTCGCTGGTGATCGTGAGCGCCTTGATCTCGCGTCCGGTGATGGCGTTGGCGGCGATCTTGCCCGCGCTGACGGCATCGGCGGCAATCTTCCCGGCGGTCACGGCGGATGCCTGGAGGGCATCGGAGTTGATCGCGCCGGTGGCGACCTTGACCGCGGTGACGGCGCTGTTGGCGAGCTGGAGTTCGCCGATGATGCCGTTGATCAGGTCGTCGGTGACGACCTTGAGGGGGGTGCCCTGGGCGGCGGCGCCGGCCGGCCCTCGGGCGCCTGCGGCATTGACCGCGACGAGGCGCAGCCATCGGGGGCTGTAGGTGGCGGTGGCCAGGGTGATGCTGGCGCCGGCGGCGGCGAGGGTGGCGACGATGCTCTGGGGGCCGGGGGTGAAGTCGGCGCTGGTTCCGGCGTGGACTTCGAGGTGGGAAAGGTTGAGCGGAGCGGTGTAGGCGTCCGCCCATTGGCCGTCCCAGGTAACTTTCAGCGCGGCCTTCGCGGCTTCGACGAGCGGGGCGAGCGGGGTCGGCGGCGGCGGGGAGACGGCCACGGTGACGCCGACCGTGCCGTCCCTCTGGCGGCCGATGGTGCTGATCACCGTGCCGTCGTCGTCGATGACCCGCAGCTGGCCGCGGGCGGCGCTGTAGGGGAGCTGGGCGGCGCGTTCGATGTTGGTGAGGCGCTGGTCGAGGTTCTTGAGGAGGGCGGCGAGTTCGCGTTGCTGAACGGCCTGGTCGAGTGCGCTGGTCAAGCGGCGGTGCCTCCGTGTCGGGCCGGGTCGGTGATCAGCCCAGCGCGTCGGAGCGTTTGAGGGTCAGCACCGCGGTGCCGTCCGCTCGCAGTTCGTCGGCGGTGATGCGGTGCCAGACCTGGATGTCGCCCACCCACGGCACGTGGGTCTGGACGAGGATGTCGTCGCCGGGCGACCAGGAGCCGATGGGCGCGTTGGGGTGATCGCGGACTTCGAGCATCGGAACGTAGATGGCTTGTGTCCTGGACTGGAGTTCACGGTTGCCCCGGGCACGCAGAGCGGCTTCGCTGGTGGCGGCCTTGTCGGCGACGACGTGGACGCGGCGCAGCCGGCCGTCCGGGCGAGCGAGTTGAAGGCGCGTCTTGGTGGCGCCTTCGCCTCGGCCGAGGACCACGACTTCGTTGGCGAAGTCCTCGCCCATGGCGCGGGGTGTGGCGGTGGCGGAGATGTTCTCGCCGTCTGCGAAGCGCAGGTCGTCGCGCTTTCGGCCGAGGCGTGGGGCGCCCAGGCGCAGGCGGTGGACGATGGTGCGGTCGTTGCCGGTGGCGGTGGACCAGGCGTGTTCTTCGAGGTAGTCGAGGTTGTGCTGCAGGAAGATGTTGTCGATGGCACTGCCGCTGTCCGGGGTGTCCCACCAGGCGAGTTCGTACGGGTCGGAGCCGTCGTCGGCGCCGAGGAGGATGTCGGCCTTGTGCTGGTCGACGGCCAGGCCCAGGCGCCCGTTGTCGTAGGACTGCAGGTGCGCCCAGAGCTCGCGGACGGCGTCGTAGGCGTCGATCCGAGGCCCGCAGTAGGGCGGGGGCGGGGGCGTGACCTGGACGGAGCGCGGCGGGTCGGTGAAGTCGATGTACCCGTCGTGGTTCTTGTCGAGGCCGGCGTTGGGGTCGGGCGGGGTGATGAGCATGCCGGACTGGATCAGGCCCTCGTAGGGCAGGCCGTGCGGGTAGGCGGTGTAGCCGGCGCACTCGATCACCCACTTGCCGTTCTCGGGGTGGCACTTGACGATCAGGCCGCCGCCGCGGATCTGTCCCTCGATCTCGGCGAACACGGCGGTGTCCCACTCCTGGAGCAGGGGACGGCCGTCCGCGGCGATCAGGCGCGCGTACTCGGGTTCGATGTGCCCGGTCATGCCGCCGGGACCGGACAGCTGGCGGGTGGGGGCGCTGGTGAGGGTCAGCGGCACGTCCCAGTCGAGGATCTGCCCGGTCAGGACGCGCAGGGCGATGAAGCGCCAGGCCACGGTGCTACGCCCCGTCCTGGGCTGCGGCTTCCTGGAACTGCACGCGGCAGATCAGCTGGGTGGAGCCGTTGACGTCGAGGCGGCCGGGGTCGATGGCGGTGGTCTGGACGAGCAGGGGTTGGGTGGTGCCGCGCCAGGCAGCGGGGATCGAGTACCGGTCGGCGAGCATTTTGTCGGCGCGCCGGAAGCCGGTGCCGCCGTCGTCGTCGAGTTCGCTGTTGGAGCCGGCCGTCCCGCCGAAGACGTGGCGCATCTGAACGTACACGTTGTTGTTGGACAGGCGCAGGCCGCTGAGGTTGGTGGTGATGATCGCGGTGACCGCCCACTCCGGGATGTCGATGTTCCAGTTCGCCTGCTCGGGCCAGTTCTTCGGGGCGCGGTCGGTCGGCTCGATGTAGGAGTAGCCGCAGCCGATGACGGTGTAGATGCGGTCGTCGGTGCGGGGGCGGGCGACGCGGCGCAGGTCCTTGATGTGGGCGGGCAGGACGCTGCTGGTGTTCGGAGGCAGGTCGATGCGGGCCAGGGCGATTGCGGAGTCGCCGGGGCGGACCTGGCGAACCGAGGTGGTGCCGGCGGGGACTCCTGAGATCACCCGGGTGAAGATGTACGGGCCGGCTGCGGGGCTGGCGGGCTGCTGCCAGGTCTCGCCCATCAGGTAGGGGTTCTCGATGCGGGCGATGATCAGGTCGGACCGCGCTGCGGGGCCGGTGGGGGTGATCGGGATCTTGTCGATGCTGATCATCCGGCCGGCGTACGCCTCGTACTGGGCTCCGGCGGCGCGGTTGAGGATGGAGCAGGCGCCGGTGAGGACTTCGACCTGCTGGCCGGGGGCTGCGAGTGCCCGTACGCGCAGGTCTGCGGGGCCGATGACGCCTTCGGCGCCGCCGACCGCGTTGTAGGCGAGCAGCCGGGCGATCGCACTGGAGTGCTCGGCGGAACCTTCGACGAACCACGGCACGGAGTCCCAGGACACGGTGACGCTCTCCTTCGGGTGGGCTAGTAGAAGCGGTGGGCGGATCGCCAAGCGACGGTGGCGCGGGAGGTGCCGGTGTCGTCGGCGATGGTGTAGCGGGCGTGCTGGAGGCCGGGGGCGAGGAGCATGTCCTGCATGCGCGGGGTGCTGCGGGTGAGGGCGCCGGCGACGCTGGCGGTGCCGTTGCGCAGGACGGTGCGGGCCCACGGGCGGGGGTCGACGGTGACCCACTCGCCGTCGCGGAGCGTCAGGTCCAGGCCGATCGTGATGCGCTGGCTCAGGTCGCCCTGCGCGGTGCGGCCGGGCCCGTAG
Organism: Kitasatospora sp. NPDC094028; assembly: GCF_049543595.1. NCBI lineage: Bacteria > Bacillati > Actinomycetota > Actinomycetes > Kitasatosporales > Streptomycetaceae > Kitasatospora > Kitasatospora sp. NPDC094028. The sequence continues at coordinate 72,755 of NZ_JBMVFA010000027.1, forward strand.
AAGCTGAGCGCCGGGTTGCGGCCCGGGCCGTAGAAGGTGGTGACGGGCCAGGTCGGCAGGGTGCCGCCGACCGGCAGGGCGCCGGGCGGCTGCGGGGGCGCGGGGATGCGCTGGGACAGGGCGGCGGTCAGCGGCGAGGTGAGGCCGCGGATCGGGGCCGGCGCGGCGGTGGGGGTGGTCGACTCCTCGGCGTCGTCGTACCAGCGGCCGTCCGCGACGGCGAACGTGGCGACGAGGGTGGTGCTGCCCTGGCGGGTGAAGCGGGTGTTGGCCGGGGCGATGCTGCGGGGGCGGCCATAGGCGCGACGGATGCGCCCGCCCTGCATGGTGCGCAGCACCGCGACAGCGCCCATGCGGCGGCGTACGGCGGCGGCGTCCCAGGCGGCGAGCAGGGAGTCAACAGCGGCGAGGTTCGCGGTGTGGCGGCCGGCCGGGGTGCTGGCGGCGTAGACGGTGTCGACGGCCAGCTCAAAGCTCACCGTGGTGGTGGAGGTGGTGTCCTGGCCGAAGCGCACGCCGTCTTCCAGCGGCAGGGCCGCGTCCCCGAGGGTCGGTTCGGCGCGGTCGAAGGTCGGCTCGCTGAGGAGGTAGATGCCGGTGTTGAGGGTGCCGAACAGCAGGTCGGCACCCGGGTGGAGGCCGTCGCCGTCGTAGAGCAGGTTGAACTCGCCCTCACGCAAGAACGCCATGGACGCCTCCCAAGCGGGCTCTGCGGAGCTGGAACATGGCGCCCTGGAGGGCGTCGCCGCTGCTCTCGCGGTCGGAGCGGGTGATGATCAGGTCACCGCCGACCAGGGCGGAAGCCTGCGCGGCTGGGGTGGAGCGCACGGTGTACTGGGCGCTGCGGTAGAGGTCCGCGGCGGTGAGGGCCGGTTGCCGCAGGGCGCCGGCCGCGTTGTAGACGACGTGGCCGCCGAACATGTCGGCGACACGGGCGAGGATCTGCTCGGAGCGGGCGCGCTTGGCGGGGCTGAGCGGGATGTACGCCTCGCCACCGGTCTCCGGCTCGGCCCACACGCGCCACTCGCCGGGGCGGGCGATCTGCGCGATGTGTTTCTCGGTGCCGCGGGCGAACGCCTGGACGCGGCCACGGATGCCGCCGTTGGCGAAGCCGGTGAGGATGCTGCCGTCCGCCTGGGCGCTGCGGGGGCCGCCGGCGGGGTAGTTGTACTGGACGTCGACGTTGACGGTGCGTCCGCGCAGGGCGTTGATGATGCCCTGGATGGCGGACACGTTCTGCGAGACCTCGGTGCTCGGCGCGCTGATGCGGACCTGGTGGTCCGGCAGCCGCTCGACCTTGAACCCGATGTTCTGCAGTTCGGAGATGGCCCGGTCGGATGGGGCCTCGACGGTGATGCTCTTCTGCCCCGGGGTGGCGCTCAACTTGTCCTGAATCGACTGCAGTTCACCCATTGCCTTGAGGGTGGGCACGTCCACGTCGATCTTCTGCCCGGGCGGGAACCCGGCGAGGGTCTTCATGATCGAATTGAGCTCGGCGTTCGCCGTCGCCGACGTGGTGGTGATCTGGACCTGCCCGTCCGGCAGGGTGATGACGGTGTAGCCCAGGCCCTGGAGCAGCGTCTTCGCCTCGTCGGTCATCGCCTGGACGGTGATCTGCTTGCTGCCGGGCACCTTGGCGTACTCGGCCTGGACGCCGGCGAGCTGGGCGAGGACGGAGTCGACGCCGCTGGCGGCGAGCAGGGTGGTGACCCGGTCGGGCACCAGGCCCATCGCGGCGGCAGCCTTCTCCGCCTGCTCCCGCGTGAGGCCGTAGCCCATCGCGGTCTTGACGGCGGACTCGTACAGGCGGGCCATCTCCGTCTTGGCGGCCTGGAGGGCCTCGGGGACGGTCTTCTTCTGGCTGATCGCCAGGTCGTAGGCGGCGCGGGTGGAGTCGAGCGTGGCGTCACGGATCGACGTCATCGACTGGTAGAGCTGGTGGCCGTTCTCGACGCTGGTCTTGAGCGAGCCGTCCGTCTCCACCAGTGCCGAGCCCCAGCCCTTGAGGTAGGAGGTGCCCTCCTTGAGGGCGATGTTGCGCTCGTCGGTGGCGTTCTTGGACGCCTGGAGGGCGGAGAGCACCGCGCCGTCCGCGCGGGCCTGCGCGTCCTTGAACGACAGGGTTCCGCCGGCCAGGAGGTCTAGGGCGGACTTGAGCGCGTCGGTGCGGGCGGTCGCGTCTACGGTGGCGTTGCTGAACTGGCCGACCAGGCCCTTGAGCTTCTCGTACACCAGGCCGGAGCGTTCGAGTCCACCGGCGGCGTTGGCGACGTCCTTGGTCTGCTGGGCCTCGCTCTCCTGGACCTTGAGGAGCTCGTGCAGGGCCTTCGCGGCATTCTCGGCGTCGCGGGCCTTGTTCTTGAGGTCGTCGGTCGGCTTGCCCCGATACGCCTTGAGAGCGGCTTCGGCCTGCTCGTCCATGGTCTTGGAGAGCTGCTTGAGGCCGCCGTTGAGCCCGAGGTAGGCGTTGGTCATCTCGGGCAGGCCGACCTTGACCTTGGCCATGACGTCGAGGAGCTTCTCCTGGCCGCCGAGGACCTTCTGGTCCTGGAGGAGCTTGGCGGCGGTGGTGCGCACGTCGGTGGTGACGGCGCCGTTGGTCTCCTTCAACGCGGTGGACAGCTGCTGCTGGGAACGCTTCTGGTCGGCGGCGGCGGCCGCGGCCCTCTGGTGCCAGTTTGCCAGCAGTCCGAGGCCGATCCCGAGGCCGGCCACGGCCATGCCCATCGGGCCGCCCATGAAGTTCACGAGGCCGGACCAGGCTCCCTTGAGGCCGACCGAGACGGCGCTGCCGACGCCGGTGATCCTCGTCTGCGCTTCGCCGGCCGCCGAGCGGGTGTCCAGGAAGGCACGGTTCATCGCGTCGATGGTGGGGACCGTGGCGCCCAGGCGCGGCACGTTGGACTGCAGGACGGCGACGGCGGCGCCGACCCGCCCGAGGGAGACCCCGGAGCGTTCGGCGTGCCACTGCTGGAGCGCGATCTGCTCGTTCAGGCCGCGGAAGGTGCCGATCAGGCCGGTGGTGGTGCGGCCCAGCCCCGTGGCGTTGGTGTTCGCGGTGGAGAACATGCCGTTGATGCCCTGCACGGCCTTGATGCCGAGCATGACGACCAGAAGCCCGCCGAGGGCGGTGGACAGGCCCGGGACGGTGCGCAGCAGCACCGCGACCACATTTGCCAGGCCGGAGAAGACGGCCAGGAGCGGGGCGAAGGCGGCCGCGCCGCTGGCGAGGCGGCCGATGATCTCGGCGATGTTGGACAGCACCCCGAGGACGTGAGGTCCCAGCGAACCGAGCCCGCGGAACAGTGCGCCGAGCGCGGGCAGGAGTTGGGTGCGGATCTGGGAGACGAACGCGGCGATCCGGTCGTCTGACCCCATGTGGGCGAGGCCCTTGCCGAGGTCTCCGACCAGGCCGATCGTCTCGCGGGCGCCGGGCAGCGCCTGGTCGAAGTAGTCCTTGAGGCGGTTCTTGCCGGAGTCGGAGTGCGACCACTTGTCGAACTTGTCGAGCTGGCGCTCCATCCCTGCGAGCAGGGAGTTACCCGACTCCCGGCCGGCGGCGAACACGCCGCCGAAGCCCTTGCCGAGGCTGCGCATCGATCGGCCGAGGGAGGCTGCGACGTCGGCGCCCTCGTTCATTGCCCGGTTGAGGGAGCCGTTCTCGCGCGCCGCGGCGATGGCGGTGCGCGCCCACAGCGTGCCGCGGCGAGTCGCTTCGGCCAGGCGCTCGACGAACGGACCGCTGGCCACGAGCGTGTCCTCGGTGGCGTGGCCGAGGTCCTTGACGGCCAGGCCCATCGTCCCCAGCACCCGGGTGTTGGTGCGGACGATCTCGGCGGCGTCGGCCCGGAACACGGGGTTTCGTACCCACCGGGCCGCGTCGGTGAAGAGACGGTTGCCGATGTCGGCGACGCCGGTGAGCTGGGTGCGGACGAGTGGCAGGACGACCGAGCCGAACGCGTTGATGTCGCGCGCCTGGTCGAAGAAGAGACGTTTCTGCGTGTCCTGCTTGATGCTCTTCCAGACGTCCTGGAAGCCGAGGAGAGCCTGGATGCTTTCCTGTACGGGCGGCGGGACGGCGTTGATCGCCGCCGTCATCTTCTGGAACTCGCCGGCGCTCATCGTGGTGCCGTCGCGCACCGCCGCGAGCTTCTGCCCGTACGCCTGCGCGGCGGTGCCGACACCGCTGAACAGGGCCTTCGTGCTGAGCAGGCCGACGCCGAGCGCGGCCAGGACGCCGGGGATCGCGGCCAAGGTGTTCACCGCCGGCCAGGCCGAGCCAACCATGGCGGTCAGGCCGGCTCCGAGCTGCGCGAGCGCGCCGACCGCAGGCTGGACGAGCGTCAGGATCGCGCCCATGAACATGGCGCGGCCGGGCAGCTGGAACGGGATCTTGATCCCGCCGCCCTGGGCGACGTCGCCGTCCGCCTCGCGGACCCGGCGCCGCACCGCGTCGACCAGTCCTCGGGGGTCGATGTCGGGGCGCAGCCGCATGCGGGCACCCTGCTCGCCAGTCGCCTCGGAGACGACGCGGGTGAGCTCCCGGCGGAAGTGCTCGCCGTCCGGGCTGACCTTCGCGCGGACGCCTTCGGCAGCGCCGTCGACAGCGCGCTCCATATCGCTGCGCAGGTGCTCGCGGTCGACGGCGAGCTTGACCTTGGCGCGCAGCCCGGCGGACGCCTCCTCGACGACGGCCTTGAGCCGCTCGCGCAGGCCCTCGCCGTCGACATCGACACCGATGCGGGCCTTGACGCCTTCGGCCGCTTCCTCGACCTTGGTGCGCAGGCTGCGGGCGAACCCTGCAGCTGTGGCCTCGACCTGCACGACGAGGCGCCCGGCAAGCTGGCCCTCAGCCATGCTGGACCCTTCCTCGGTGCGAGGCCGCGTCAAGCAACTGGCGCAGACCTGACGTGCCGGACGACGGCGGTGATGGTGCGGTGTCCGCGGTGCGGACGGTGTTCGGCCGGGGGACGGCCAAGGGCTCGGTGAGCCGCCGGTCGGCGGTGTAGACCGAGGTCAGCTCGACGAGCTGGGCGAGGAGTTCCTCCTGGAAGCCCCACCAGGCGCGCTCGCCCGGGGCGCGGCGCGTGCGGGCCTGCTCGGGCAACCCGTCGAGGAGCACTACGAGGCGGCGGACTCCGAGGAAGGCGGGGTCGCCGGGGCGGCGCCAGACGTCGCGGGCGTCTCGCCGGTGGTGGTGGGCGAGGTCGTACTCGAGGTCGTCCCACCTGCCGCGGGCGAGGTCGGCGACCCGGAGAGCTTTCCCAGGCTCACGCCGTACGCCTTGATCAGGGCCCGCGTCAGCCGCACGTAGTCGGCGATGCTGGGCCTCTGCGCGGTGAAGCGCTCGAACTGCTCGACCCCGAGGAGCAGCAGGTAGACGTCACGCAGCGCCGCGAGGAAGGTGCGCGGCAGGTGCGGGCGGGTGAGCAGCAGGTCGACGATGCCGCCGGCGATGTTGTTGTTCTTCTCGTCCGCGATGACCTGCGCGGCGAGGCCCGGAAGGTCGAGGTTGTTGGCGAGCAGCGGGTCGAGCGCGTCGAGCGGCAGCTCGGCGGGGAAGATGAAGGTCTCGCCACCGAGCAGGACCGGGATGCCGTTGGGGTGGGTGACCTCTCGCTTCGGCGCGTCGAGGTCGATCAGGAAGTCGCTCAAGGGGGGTCCTCTCCCAGCGGGTGGGGCGGTGGTCGGCGGGGACGGTCGCACAGCCCGGAGGCTTGTGGCGACCGCTGCCGTCAGGACTCCTTGAACGCGGGGTCGTCGGTGAGCATGTACCAGGCGTCGGTGTCGTCGCCGCCCAGGACGCCGAGGCGCAGCGGCAGCTTCGACCCGGAACCCTTGGACAGGTCGTTGGCGACGCCTTCGAGCTGCATCGCGCGGGGGAAGACGAACCGGTAGTGCTTGCCGCCGTCGACGGCTTCGAGCAGCGCGGCCACGTCGGTGCGCTCGCCGATGCGCGGCGGCACGAACTTGTAGTGCTTGGCCGTGCCGGTGCCGGTCGGGGTGATCTCGGTGATGGTGCCGCCGCCGTACACGGCCTTGAAGTTCGGTGCGGACCACTGGAGCAGGTCCATCTCCACCGTGACCGCGTCCGCGGTCTGGAACTGGCGCACGGGGAAGTCCGACTGGGCGCTCTTCAACGACTCGAAGTTCGGCTCCTCCTTGAACTTGAGCGAGTCCTCGGTGGTGTGGCCGACCGAGCGCCACCCGGCCGCGAGCGCAACGGTGGCGTCGGCGGGCGCGGCAGTACCGACCGGCGCGAGGTAGAGGTAGAGCCGGCCCGGGACGACGGTCTCGGCGGAGTTGGTCTTCGCGCTCACAGGGGGTGGCTCCTCGCGGTCAGGGTGGCTGCGGCGAGGAGACGGTGCGGTCCGTACGGGGCTTGTGTCGCGCCCTGGCCCCGGCTCAGGGGTGCAGGACGACCTGGAGGGCGATGCTGTAGCGAATCGCCCCCGAGGTGAGCTCGGTGAAGGCAAGCGGGCCGCTGGTGGCGACGTGGCTGACCACCGGGCCGGCCGGCGGCGGGTCGACTTCGGGCAGGTCCAGCAGGGCGCCGGCCGCCAGCAGGGTGAGCCGGCGCAGTTCGGCGGAGCCGGGCCAGCCGGCCGGGTCGGAGATCACCTCGATCGTGACCTCGCTGGCGGTCTCCCAGCGCAACCCGCGCAGGTCACCGCCCGGGCCCGAGGTGACCCGAAGCCGTGGCCAAGGCGCTTCGACCAGGCCGGAGACATGGCCAGGGCCGCCGAACGCCTCCAGTACGGCCGGGTGCCGGCGTAGGTGAGCCAGGGCCACGGCGACGGGGTCGGCGGCCGCGACCTTGTGCAGAAATGCCGGCTCGGTCATCAGCTACGCGCGACGTAGCCGTTGGCACGCAGCTGGCGGGCGTAGTCCGGGGCCACCCACACGTCGGCGCCGGGGAGGTAGTCCTGCCCAGCGATGAACAGGTGGTGGGAGAGCCGGACCTTCTCCGGGACCTGGTTGGCGCCCAGGGGCGGGCCGACCACGGTCTGCTGGTCCGGGCCTCCGCTCGCGGCCGGCTGCTCGGCGGTGGGCGAGGCGTTCTTGCTGCTGGTGTTGGTTGCCATGGCGGTGCACTGTGTCCGGCCCGGGCCCTTGCGTCGCGTGCTCTACCCGTACTTGAGGGCCACCTCGTTGGCGGCTCTGGCCATGAAGTGGGTGCCCGTGGCGACCAGGCCGCCCGGGTAGACGTCGCCGAACTCGGCCTGGACGACGAGGTCGCCCTCGCACGCCACGGTGACGGTGACCCGGTTGCCGGCCGTCACGGGCTGACCGGCGTTGATGCCATGGGCAACTCCCTTGGGATCAAGAATAGTTGTGCATCGGCAGTTCTTGAGGTTCGCGACGGCGCGGCTGCTCTCGTCGCGCGGCGCCTTCATGTAGGTGTACTCGCCGACACCGCGGTGCTTTCGGTCCCAGTCCATCGACGGCACCTTGAAGCGCAGGTTGTTCGGGACGCTCTGGCCCTCGGTCTGCACGTGGGTGTGGCGGACCCGGTCGTCGGCGACAGTCACCCACTGCTTCGTGGGCGGGGCCAGACGCTTGGCCCGATCAGCGACTTCGTCGGCGATCCGGCCGACCTCGGGCGCCACCATCGCGGCCACCATCGCCTCCAGCCCCGGCGCTGCCTCGAACCGGGCCATCAGGGCACCAGCGGCGGGTCGAGGGCCGCGGTGACCGCGATGTAGTCCGCCGCGCCGTCCACCGCGACGGCGCACAGCCGGGCCGTCGTGATCGTCCAGGATTCGGCGCCGTCGACGAGCCGGTCCCCGGGGCGAAGAGGCCAGTGCCGTGGGTCCGCACGAAGCGACCATGACCCGTCCGCCTGCATCACGGCGGCGCCGGGCAGCGCCGGCCCCGAGGCCGCTGCCGTGCCGGGCCTCGGGGGCACCGGCAGACCGTGCGCGTCGCGCTCCCAGGGGTGTTCGGCGACGTAGGCGGTGAAGCGCCGGTTCGCCAGGATCACCGCCACAACGACACGCTCCCCCCGTACGGCCACGGTGCGGCCGCGGGCCGCGGCCGCACGTACACCGGCGGCTGCCGGTAGCCGTCCAGCGTGACCAGCACCGGTAGGGCCCCGGGCTGCCCGGCACTCGGCGCGGCCTCGTAGCTGATCGACTGCCCCTCCGCCGACAAGGACGACACCCGGCGCCCGCCGGCCCCGCCGGCCCCGCCGCCCGAGGCCGGGGTGTTGCGGATCGTCTCGGCGGCGTGCGCGGTGATGAAGCGTCGGATCGGCCGTTCGGCCGCGCCGTCCAGCCCGACGCGAAGCCGCACGTCGTACGTGCCGTCCGGCCGCGCCGTCCAGCCGTCCACGGCGAAGTCGTCGTCCGGACCGCAGTGCGCCCATGCCTGCCACGACCCCAGGTCCACGCCGGACGCCGGACGGACGTCGTTCAGCGTGGCCAGGCGCGGCACCAGCGGACGAGCGAGGTACGCCTCCACGTCGGCCTGCGCGTCCTCGATCGCCGTTCGCAGGCCGTCGCGCTGCGCCTCGGTGAGCGGCAGCGGGATGCCGGCGTGGTCGGCAACCGCTTCGGGGGAGGTGACCAGGCCGGTGCCGGTTGGCAAGTCCACCCGGATCGTCCGGTCCGTGCTCGCGGGCGCGCCGGCGGCAGGGGTGAAGGCGACGGTCCCCCAGTAGCGGCCCGGGGCCAGGGTGTCCGAGATGGCGAAGCGGTACGTGCCGGGTTTCAGCGTCGTCGCGGCCGCGACGGCAGCGGGCTGGCTGGTGCGTTCGGGGGTGGTGTGCAGGGTGAGGGAGGTGACGGTCCCGCCGGTGGCGGCCGGGTCGAACGCGGCGCCGCCGTACGTGGCCTGCCAGTCGAGCATGGACACCGTGGCCTACTCGCCGAGCGCGTGGTGGACGCTGGCCTGGTCGCGCAGGCGCTGCAGCAGTAGTTCGACGACCGTCTCGGGCAGGTGGGCGCCTTGCGCTGCGAGCAGGGTGGTGCGGGTGCGGCCGTATTCGTCGGTCCGGTTCTCGACCAGGCGGACGGTGCTGACCAGGGTGTTGCCGTGCGGGGTGATCCGCTCGAACAGGCTGTTCAGGTCGGTGGGCGGGCGGCGGGTCTGCGAGTCGACGATCAGCCCGTCGATCGTCTCGGGGAGTGCCTCCGCGACCGGGACCCGCTCGGGAACCCTGGTTTCCGGCACGGGGTCCGGTTCGAGGCCGGCCGGGGGTTCCAGCGGTGCGGCGGCCGGGACGAGCGTGCTGGCGTCCGCCACGGCGCTGTCTGGATCGACTGGTTCGGCGGCAGCAGCGGCCTTGCGGCTGCGCGGGGTAGTTGTCATCAGCTGAGTCCTTCACCACGGGGCTGTTGGAGCCTCAGCAGGGTGGCGGCCGGGAGGGCTTGTGTCGCGCCGAGCCGGCCGCCACCGGAACCGGTCAGGAGTAGGTGAACCCGCCCACCTTGGTCACGGTGCCCGCGTCGTCGGTGAGGACGACGTCGACCGCACCGGCCGCCTTCGCCGGGACGGTCACCTTCACCACGGTGTCGGAGACGATCGTCAGGGCGGTACCTGCCGCCCCGCCGAACGTGACCGCGCTGGTGCCGTCCAGGTTCGCGCCGGTGATCGTCACCACGGTTCCGCCGGCGGCCGGGCCCCCGGACGGCAGGATCGACGTGATGGTCGGCAGCGGGAACAGCTTCGCAATGTCCGACTCCCGCATCTGGGCGCCGGGCTGGAAGGCGATCGTGCGGATCGCGCCCTCGGGCTTGCGGTCGCCCTCGGCGTAGCGGCGGGTCGCATAGATCCGCTCGGTGACGGTCATCATCCGGTCCGGGACCGGGGTGGCCGGGAAAGCGGCCTTCGTGATGCGGGCGCCGCCCGCGGTGTACAGGCCCACGACTGGGACCTCCTTCGGGTTGGGGCCTCCGATGTTGCGTGGGGGCACCCTCTACCGTCGACCGCTTGATCGCGGGCCAACCCGATCGCCCGCTAGAGCGAACAACCTTTTCTCAATGGCATGTTGGCCACCGCAGATGGGTACTTTTTGTCCGTGAAAACTCACCGTCAGGACACCGGATACGGTGGCAACCTCCCGCCGTTGCGGACTGACGGAAGATCGGCGGCTGGTCGCGGCGTGCTCCGCCCCCGCACCCGTGGCCAGCGCCCGGCGGCGCTGGACCCGCCTACCTTTGTGGGGGGCTCCTCCCCCCACACCCCCCACCAGCCCTGCGCGGGCTGGACATGCGCTCCGCCTGCCCTGAGCTTGGTCGCAAGCTCCCGCGCTCACCCCTCGGGCCTTGACGGCCCTCACTGGGCAGTTGGTACGAGGTTCCAGCGGCTGGGCGCCTCCGTGGTTGCCGTCGTGGCTGGTGAGGTACGTAGCGCTCGCGTGAAGTGGAGCACACCGTCATGGAAAGCTCCCCGGACCAGACGTGCTACAGGAAGCCGATCGACGTTGGCAGCTGTTCACGAGGTGGTGAAGGGAACACGTGCACCTCTGTCAACTGCCGCAATGCCTTGGTCCGGTAGGCGCCAGGTGGTCACGTCCAGGATGGATGAGCATGGAAAGGGCCCTCAGGGGCCCGGTTGCGGCGGCAGCCGCAATTCCATGATCGGCGTCGGTGAGGGTCGCCAGTCGGGTACCGCGGGCCGGTGCGGTGTCAGTAACCCGGGCTGCGGAAGCGGCAGTACCAGCGGCCCGGAGGGCGAGTTGGCAGGTGCGGCACCGGCGGGTGGGTCTTAAGGAAAAAAGGGGCAGAAGTTGATCATGCCTCTGACCTGCGGAAATGCGAGATTCGCTGTCGTGGTTTCGCGACAGTTGAAGACCGATCTGTCGCGGTTGCATCGTCAGTTACGACGCTGACTCACCAAAAATGGTGAGTCGATTCGCGGTTGACGGTGCCACTGGGTCCGGATGGTAGCCCCCGGGCTGGGCGTTTTGGGCGTCGAGCGAGCCGGCCTCGCGCGCGCGTGCGCGTTTTAGGTAAAAAGGCTTGAACTCGATCATGGCTCTGACCTGCGTAGATGCGAGATGTACTGTCGTGCTTTCACGACACTTGGAACGCCATGTGCTCAGCGCGCAGGGTAATCGACCCGCTTCGAGGTCGGGGCTGGACTGTCGTGCGGGTGCGACATCGACTCACCGAATCTGGTGAGTCGAGCGATAGTGTCGTGGAGCCGCGACACTGACTCACCGTTTCCGGTGAGTCGACTGTACTTTTTTGGTGAGTCACGCTACGTTACGGATCAAGCGCGCCCCGAAAGGCTCACCATGACTCTCCCTGCTCGGAAGGAACCGGCAGCACCGAAGCCGGCCAAGCCGGTGAAGCAGCCGGTCCGGTCATCGCGGCAACGTGACCGGGAACTCGCCGAGCAAAGGCTCATCGAGGCGATGTCCTCAGCCGTGGGGAAGGCCACCAAGGGCCGAGGCAGTGCGCCCATCTCCATCACGGCAACCGCCCAGTACCGAAACCCTCACCTGATGCTCGGGGAGCACGGTTACTCGGTCGTGTCGAACGCCTTCATGTCCCGCGTCCTGGCCCCCGTGATCGCTGCCCGAAACATGACTCCCACCGAGGTCGCAGTTCTGCTGTACTGCATGGGTGAGCAGAAAAAGGGGTTCGTCTCGATCAAGAGGCAGCAGGACGTTGCTGACTTCCTGGTCCTGCCCAGGACGAACGTGTCCTCTGCGCTCGTTCGACTGGAGGACTGGCACATGATTCGGAAGGTCAACAGGACGAAGCTCCAGATGAACCCGACCCTGTGCTTCAACGGAAACGGGGACCTCCAGCAGGAGGAGCTGACGGCAGCCCGCCTGCTGCAGGCTGCCCCGGGGGACTTTCCGGACCTTGTGGTTCCCTCGCCCCGCACCAAGAAGGGAAGTTCGTCATGATCATGAGGACTGAGGTCTGGGAGATGATCAGCGAACTCGGTCTGGCCGGTTCGGCCTACAAGACGCTCGCACGCCTGGTGAGGAAGCAGCAGCCCGGCGGCCACATCGAGTACTCGCAGCAGGAGCTGGCGGAGATCCTCGAAATGCACCCGAACATGGTCAGCCGGGCCATGGGAACCCTCACCCGGGCGAACGTCGTGCTGCGGCCGACCCGCTACAGCTACCGGCTGCACCCGTTCGTCGCGGGCTACGAGAACGAAGACGAAATGAACGAGGCGATCGCGCAGGCCCTCGAAGACATCTCGAACGGTGACCTGCCGGCAATCAGCGTGCCCAGGAAGCGCCACTTGGCGGCGGTTGGCTGACCGTACGTGGGGTGCCGCTCAGAGGTCTTCTGAGCGGCACCCCACGTACGCCACTTGGCGCGGTGGAGCCCTAAGCCCAGGTGCCGACCACGAAGGACTCCGGTCGGGGGACCTCCAGGGCGACGCGCTCGTCGGCGCGGATGGTGATGACGCCGTTCTCGAAGTTAAGGCCGTTCTCGCTGGAGACGGTGACGGAGACGGACTCGCGGTCGTAGAGCTGGGCGCCGGTGCCGAAGGCACCGACCAGGAACTTGTCGTCGGCCATCGCGGTGGTGTCGACGACGTTGAGGCGCCAGACCTTCTTCTCGGCGCCGACCGCGACGGCGATCGCAATGCGGAAGGCGCCGTTGTTGTCGGTCTCCAGCTCCAGTTCCTCCCAGAGGTTCGGGGAGATCACCAGGCCGGTCATCTCGTACTCGGCGAGGATGCCCTTGGTGATGGCCCGGCGGACCTGGACGCTGCGCTTGTCGGTGGCCTGGGCCTGGTACTCCTGGACGCCGGGGACGTTGAACAGGCCGGTCAGCTTCTCTCCGTCGCCGGCGCTGTGGAGGAGGTCGTAGTCTTCGCGGTACTTCACCCCCTCGATCATCCTGTTGTTGATGAACGACTTGAGCCGCGGCTCGTCGGACAGGATGTTCTTGTGCGCGTGGAGGACATGGGCGATCTCGCTGACCGGGTACATCACCGGCTTGAAGTCGAGCCTCGACTCCGGGGCGCGGCCCCACTGGTCGGTCGGCAGGCCGGCCGCCGGGGAGACGCCGTCCGCGGCGGTGCGCTGTCGGATCTGCGCGGCGTTGTTGGTCCAGCCCGTCTCGCGGATGCCGTACAGGACGGACGCCTTGGTGGTCGCCTTGGGGAAGAGATCACGGATACGGGACTTGCGCCGGGCCAGCTCGCTGATGCCGACGTTCTGCGCGCCGCCGAAGCTGTTGTGGGTGATGGTGCCGGCGGACAGAGCCCAGATGGACTTGCCCTCCAGGCCGGCACGGATCTGGGAGGAGCCCTCGAAGCCGCGCTCGCGGGCCCGCTCGAAGGCGTCCGACTCGGTGAAGAGGTCGCCGAGGGACTTCACCTCGGGGCCCTGGGGGCTGCCGTAGAACTGGCCTGCAGCGGGCGGGGCCTCGGGGGAGTCCAGGTAGCCGGCGATGTCGTCGGCGGTCTTGCGGGCGTCGATCAGGGACTTGAGCTCCTGCGCCTCCTGGATGACCTTGCGGTACGCGGAGTTCTGCTCCGAGCTGACGGTGAAACGGCCCTTCTCGTCGACCTTGAAGGTCTCGGAGATGCGGCGGGCCTCGACCTGGCGGGTGGCGAGTTCATCGATGAGAGTCTTGAGCGGTATATCGACGGTGGCGGTGCTCACGAAGCCTTCCAAGTGCTGGTGCGAACGGTTGGTGCGCGTCGCTCGCCCGGCCAGCACCGGGACGACCCGAAACGTCCGGGTCAGTGGAAGGGAGATGAGGGTCTAACGTCGCGTGCTGCCGCGTCGGAGGTGCCAGGCACGGCAGCACGGTGGAGTTCGGTCAGGCGGCCAGCGCCTTGAGCTGGGCCTCAACCTCGTCCGGGTCCAGGGTCACCTCCTCGTCGCCGTCCTGGGCCGGGGCTTCCCCGCCTGGCCCCGTGCTGTCCGGGATGGTGGCCGCGGGCGCGGGGCTCGGGGCCGCAGGCGGAACCGGCGCCGGAACGGGCGTTCCGCCTTGGCGGTCGTCCTGGCCCTGCTCGTCGTCGAGATGGTCGTACAGGCCCCAGTCGTCGCCGAAGTCGTCGGGCTCGTCGTCGTCCTCGCCGATGGGCATGCCCTTGCGGGCCAGGGTGCGCAGCAGGCGCTCGACGGCAGGGCGAAGGTTCTCCAACTGCTCGGGCTCGACGTCGGCCACGGCGATCGCCGAGGTGGCGTCAGCGAGCCGGCCTGCGGCGGGCTGCAGGAATCGTGCTTCGACGGCCTCCTCGGGTTCGGCCTCCTCCTCGACCTCCTCGTCGCCGTCAGGGTCGTCGGTGTCGACGGCGACGACCGTCAGCTCGACCCGCTGCGGGGTGCCAAGGACGACATCACCGTTGGCACTCTGGTAGGGCACGGAGTAGGTGATCGTCTCGCCGGGTTCGGGCCGGGCCACGGTCGCGATCACGCGGTCGGGGAACGTCGCCTCGACGCACACCCACGCCGCGTCGGCGCTGGCTTCCTGGTTGGGCAGGAACAGCACCTGGAGCGCATCCCGTAGGCGGGCCTGCTGCTCCTCGTACGATCCGGCCATGGGCGGCTGCATGCTCTTCTTCTCCTGGATCTGGCTGATCAGCGACTGGGCCTCGGTGACGGCTTGATGAGCGGTCTTCACTTCGAGTCGGCCCCGCCGCCGGGCGAGGGCCTTCGCCGCGGTGACGGCCTGGCGGGCGGTCTTCACTTCGGTCGCCGGCCCCAGCGGCGCGGGAACCGGCGGCGGCAGAGCAGTCGGCGAAGGGGCGACCTCCCGTTGATCGTCGGGCTGCTCCTCGGAACGGCCCAGCGGTATGCCGACACGGTCGGTACCCCGGACGACGAACAACTCGTCGAAGGTGACTGGCATCGCGTCGACGGCCGGGACATCGTCGGGGAGGTCGTAGCCGAGCGTGAGGTGCGGGGTGAAGCCGTGGTCAGCGTGGAGGGCCTCGTTGAAGACGGAGCCGGCCACCGCGGACACGATTCGCTGCTGCAGCTCCGTCAGGCCCGGCACGTCGACAGGCACCCACACCGGCACGCCCTCCTCGCCCGGGGGGAAGCGGCCGATTCCGCCGAGCTGACCTTCGAGCTGTGGGGCGCCAGCTGTGGCCGTGCGGATCAGGTCAGGCAGGTCGTCCGGGTGCCCGCCCAGTGCGTCGGCCTGGCCGAGGTAGGCGAGGGTGACGTGCAGATCGCCGGCATCGGTGCCCTGCGGGTGTGCGAGTGCGTCGGCGACCTCCGGCGGCGGGTACAGGGCGATCATCACGCCCTGGCCGGCCTGAGGCTCCCCGTGCGGCCCGGTCGCCTTGAACTCCAAACCCAGGGGCTGGCCAGCCGGGTTGCCCTTGACCTCCAGCGCCATGGTGAGCGGGTGCGCGCCGTGGAGTACCGGAGACACCTCGTACAGGTCGAGGTCGTGGATGATCCGCACCCCGGCGCGCTTGGTGGCGCCGCCCTTGGGGACGACGTAGCCGATCGACCACTGGGCACCGCCGCCCTCCTCGTGCCACTGCTTCACCTGCTCGAAGACGTCACGGCCGCGGCTGGTGCGCAGGTTGTGGCCGACGTCGGCGACCAGGGCGCCAGCGTCCTTCGGCCAGGGCTTGCCCATCGGGGTGGCCTTCGGGAGCCGGGGGTCGCCGGGCAGCCACTCCTCAACCCGGTGGCAGACCCCGATCGGGTCCTTCCACTCGTGGCTGAACACGGGTTTGACGGGCCGGGCGGACAAGGTGCGGGTGAACGCCCCGGGGAGGATGATGTCCCCGACCTCGTCCTGCACCCCGGTGACGGCGCAGATCGCTCGGACGATGCCCTGCAGACGGCGGGGCCGGGCTGGTGGACGCGGCGGCACGGGGCACTTCCTCGGGGCGGGGGACGATGAGCCCCGCGACCGTGCCCCCTCTGAGCCCTTACCGTCTCGGCGTCACCCGGAGTTGCTTGCCTCGCCGTCCTGCTGCTCGGGCAGCGCGCCGCCAGCGTCCTGGAAGCCGCGGAGCCAGAAGCGGCGCCGGTACCGTTCAGCGAAGTCGCCGAGCTCCGAGTAGGGGCATGCCGTCGCCGTCGTGTCTGCCTTCGCAGCAGCGGCGCCCTCCGCCGCGGCCTGGACAGCTGCAGCGCGGCCAGGCAGGTCCTGAACCTCCACGTCGGCCTCCTTCTACTTCCGGAACTCGTCGGGGAGCTCGCTGTCCTTACCGCTGGGGTCCGGCGCCGCCCCGTCATCCGGCTGTTCTCCGTCTTCGGGCTGCTCGTCGGTCGGGGTGCTGCCGCCGGATGCCGTCATTCCGGCGTCGTCCACGTCCACTGCCCAAGCATCGGCATCCGAGTAACGGTAGACCTGGCCGGACGGATCGCGCAGCCACCCGGTCAGTGTCCCGTCCGCAGCACGCTCCAGCCACGCTTCCTCACCGCCCGGGGCGGAGAAACGGGCCGTAACTGCCGGGTCGTCCGGCAACGTCTCGTCGCCCTCGTCGTACGGATCGCCCGCCCACTGCCGGCCATCGTCAGCTGGCTCCTGGCCCTCGGGCGCCTGGCCGGTCGGCTGCTGGCCGGACGGCACCGGGCTGTCCGGCTGGAGGGACTTCACGGAGATTCGATAAGTGCGCACACCGCGAGGGTGCGCGGCGAGACGAGCTTGTGTCTCGCCACACACCCTGAGCAGCGTCGGGAGGGCTGGGCTACTCCTGCGGCGGCTGCTCGCCCGGAAGGGCAACGTCGATCGGTTCTCCCCCGTTGCGCACCATTGAGCGGCCGACCGCCTCGTGCTGGGCGCCCACCTGCCCGTTGAAGGCGAACAGCGGGTTCACCTCGTACCCGCCGTTCGTCGACAGCATCAGCCGGTACCTCACCAGCGTGCCCCGGGCCCGCTTGACCGTCTCGATCGTGACGCCATAGCTTCGCGAGATGGCCTCCAGATCGAGGTTCACGTCGTTCGCCCCGGGGCCGGGACGCCACGGCTTCATCGCCGCCATCGCCTCGAAGAGAACTGAGAGTTCGAGGGCCGACAGCCCGGACCGAGCCAGCCACCGCATGTTCACCGAGGAGACCGCGGCCCACCGCAACTCGGGGAACATGAATCTCGTCTGGCGCTCGACGGTGATACCGAGGTGTTCGCTGGTCATCAACGGTTTCCCTTCACGGTGATGCCGAGCACCCTACGGCCGGGCCCAGACCGGTATCGGGGCCCGGGCCGCGGCCGGGGGCGCGTGGCGTCCTGCCCGCGCCCCTCAGGTGCCTTACGCTGCGTCAGTACACCGTTCCGGCGACGTGCACCCCCTCCAGCCCTGGCACCTCCCCGTGGACCCCCAGGATGCGGCTGC
The DNA here is from genome assembly GCF_049543595.1 of Kitasatospora sp. NPDC094028. Lineage (NCBI taxonomy): Bacteria > Bacillati > Actinomycetota > Actinomycetes > Kitasatosporales > Streptomycetaceae > Kitasatospora > Kitasatospora sp. NPDC094028. Next base: position 89,990 of record NZ_JBMVFA010000027.1, read on the forward strand.
TGCGTTCCTCCAGCAGCGCCACCACCGACCTCGAGTCCGCGCCGTCCACCACGATCGGGGCCTCGGTCGGCGACGGCCGCACCAACGTCCCGCCGCGCTGCGCCGCCTCCACCATCGCGGACACCAGCCGGGAGCCGATCACCGGCCGGTCGGCCTGGCCGGTGATCTCCACCTCGTATACCTGCCCACCAGGCAGCGCGCCCGTCACCCGCAACGTCACCTTCGCCTCCGATCCGCTCACGCCCGCCGTCCCAGCGTGCTCATCACGCCGAGCAGCCACTGGCGCAGGTCGTCGTCCAGATACCACGTCGAGCCGCTGAACATCGCCTCCAGCGCGGTCGGCAGCACCTCCCAGGACCGGCCGTCCGCTGGCTCCGAGCCAGTGAACATGTCCGCCCACCCGCCCTGCCGGGCGGTCGCCCGCGGGTGGTGCCCGCGACCGGGGAACCACTGGGCCAGCCGGATCTGCGGAGCCCGCTCGCGCGCCCCGACCTCGCCCCGGGAGGTGCGCACCCAGTGGTACGCCTCCTCCGCGGCGGCCAGCTCCGGGATCGAGTGCTGCAGGTGGTGCGCCAGGGCGTGCAGGGCGGTCGCGTCGCTCTCACCCACGGTCAGGTGCCGGCTCTGGGGGTGGTAAGAGCCGCGGCGCGCACCTGCGCTGACGGTGAGCGGGCCGGCCGCGGCCAGCCAGTCGGCGGGCAGGAACGCCTCCAGGCCGCGCAGCCGCTCGGCGCCCTCGCCGCTCGCCCGCAGGCCGCCGCCGTCGCCGAGCTGCCGAACCCGACCGAGCGCCTGCTGGGCGGTACCGCGCAGCGCAGCCGCGTACGCCGCCTGGGCGCGCCGCTCGTCCGCGACCGCCTGCCGGGCCTCTGCCCGGGCGCTGTCCAGTTCCAGCTCGGCGTCGCGGCTGCCGGCAGCCGCCTCGGCGGCGATCCGGTCAGCGCGCTGGGTCGCGGTCTGCGCATACTGGTGCACCGACCGGAGACGTCCGTGCGGATCACTTCCCAACTCCGGTGCCACCTGCCGCATTTGGTCGGTCACCATCGCGTCCAGGGCCTCGCCCGCACCCAGAACAGCGGCCAGATGCCGCAGCGCCTCCGGGCCCGGTCCGCCGTCCACAGCCCGGTCCGCCGTCCACCGCCGCTCTTCGACAGCTTCGGGCAGCCGCCCGGCCTCAAGGTCGGCGGTGCTCGCCGCGCCCCAGTGGCTGACCGTCCGCTCGACCTGGCCGAACCGCCCAGCCGGCAGCATGGCCAACCACGGCGTCAGATCCACGCCGGCCTCCGCGCTCCCGCCGGTCTCGCCAGCGGCGGCCGCGACGTCCGCCTCGATCTCACGCGTCTCCGGCCACCACCGAAGCCGCCGCGCCAGCCGCTCCCGCACCCGCTGGAGACGCTCCCCGTCCTCGCCCCGCCACACCGTGGCGACCTTGCGCAGCAGCTCCCGCAGCCAGACCGCGACCCGGCGGGCCAGGCGCACCAGCGCGGCCATCACCCGGGAGAACAGCCCAGGCCGGGCCTCGGACGGCACGCCGTCGACGATCTCCCGCGCCGCCTGTTCCTGACCCTCGGCCATCGCCCGGACCGTGCGCTGCACGATCTGCTCGACCTGCTGCTGGTCCAGGCGCCGGCGGCGCAGCATGGACGCCGCCACCGCCAGCGCGGAGCCGACCGCGCGCCCGGCGAACGACGCCGTCGTGGCGCCGGCGCGCTGCCCGGCCGCAGCCGCCGCTTCACCCCGGCCAGAAGGCGGAGCCCCAGGCGCAGAACCGGCGTGCCGGGCGGTGGCCCGGTAGGAGCGAGCCATGGCCACCAGAGCGAACGTAGTCGGGTCGATGCCCTCGGGGATGCGGCGCAGCAGACGCACCGCGCGCTGCGCGGTCTCCTCCTCGCTCTCCCCGTCCAACGGCTCCAGGTCGTTGAGGGTGCGCAGCACCGCCTTCACCGCAGCCTCCCGCGCCTTCTGCGCGGCGTGCCGAACGGCCTGCTCGGCGTGGGCATGCGCGGCTTCGTCCAGGCCAAGACGACGCAGGGCCTCAGCAGCGTCGGCGGCCCCGTGCCGCTCACCCCTCCGGGCGCCGGGCGCCAGCCGCTCGGCGACGGACTGCCGCAGCGCGTGGATGGTGCCCGGCACCACGCCCTCCACCGCGGCCTCCACAACGGCGTCGACTGCGTCCCGCGCGCGGGACGCGACGACGTCGCTGGTCCTCGGCCGCGCCGCCGGCGCGCCCGAGGGAGCTGACGGCGCAGCCTCGGCGGGCTTCGCCCCGGCCCCCGGCGCGGCCGCCTGCGGCGCCGGCAGATGGTGAACCGGAGCCGAAACAGGCAGCACTTCCTCCTCCGCGAGACCGTAGGCATCCTCGACCGTCACCGACTGGGTGCCGCCCGGCCCCGGCCGGGAATCGGTCACCACCACCGGCGTCGACGTGCCGTCCCCCTGCGGCACCGCGACCACGTCCCCGGGCACCAGGTCCCCAGCCGTCCCCCGCACCGGCGCCCGATCCCGCTCCTGCGGCCGAGCACCGGCGGCCCGCGCGAGCCGGTCAGCCGCTCGCCCGGCCGTACGGCCCTCCCCGGTGCGCGGATCGGCGTGCTGACGCAGCGCCTCCTCCAGAGCCCGGGCCTGCTCCACGGTCACCGGCTGCCCGGCCTCGATCCGCTCGGCCGCCTCCACGGCCTCCGGCTCGTCCGCCTCACCGAGCCCGAGGGCGTGAATCCGCGCCCGCTCAGCAGGCGTCAACTCCGGGACGATCCCGGCATCGGCCTGTGGCGCGGCACCCGCGGGGGTGACCCGCCGGGTGTCGTCGATCCCGGTGACGGCCTCCTGCGGCGACAGATCGGCCGGCTGCCCGGAGGCGCCGGTGGCACGCGGCAGCAGCAGCGCCCGGTCGGCCCGCAGCTGCCCGCGCGTTCCGGTCCCGACCTCCTCGTAGTCCACGACGACGTGCTCACCGTCGCGGACCGGCTGGCCGACCACCTTCACCGGCGTCTTGCGGCCGGCGTCGTCCACCAGCACGACGTCCCCCTGGGCCAGCTCCCCGGCCGGCACCGGCCGCAGCGCCACGATGGCGGGCCCGGCCTCGTCCGGCTGCGCGCCGCGCGCCACGGTCAACGACCCGCCATCGGCGAGCTCGACGCCCTGCGGTGTCGCCACCTCGACGGCATCGCCGTCCACGGTCTGCACCACGCCGACCGGCTGACGGGTGTCCGGGTCGACAGCGACCTGACCCGGCTTGATGTGCTGCCCGTCCGGCGTCCATCCGGCCGGGCGGGCAGCGCCGCCGTCGACCACCTCCAGGTCCCCCGGGGCGGCGTCCTGGTCGTGGCGCCGCCCGTCGTAGCGCACCGACACCGCCGAGGCGGTCACCCCGGTCACCATGCCCTCCCTGTCGCCGGGGCCGCGCACCAGCGAGCCGGGGAACAGCCCCACGCCGTTGCGGTCGGTGGGGTGGTCACCGTCCAACCGGCCGGTCATCGCCTCCAGCTGCGCGCCGGTCAGCATGGAGCCCTGCTCTGTCAGCGCGTCGGCCCGGGCGGCCTGCTCACCGGCGGCGACGAACACCACCCCGCGCCGGCCGGACGTGCCCTCTGCGTCGTCTCCCACGGTGACCTCGTGGCCGCGAATCGTCCGGCCGCCGCGGGTGATCACCGCCTCGCGTCGGCCCAGCACCCATCCGGAGCGGCCGATCGGGTTGCCGTTCTCGTCGCTGCCCTCGACCCGGGCAACGTCGCCCGTACGGAGCTGCTCGACGGCTACCCACTGCGCGGGCCGGCCACCGATCGGATTGGGTGCCCCCTGGTCCTTCACCCGCTTCTGGCGGTCAACACCGTCCTGCTGCTCGGCCTCAGGCCGCTGCCCGGCCGCCGGGACGGCCGCAGACGGCCGCTGCTCCGGCTCCGCCTCGACCGTCGTGGCGCGTGCGGCCGCCAGCTCGTCCGCACCGGGAGGTCGCTGCTCCAACCCGTCACCCGGAACGTTCACCACCGGCAGCTCAGCCGACTCATCCGACCCGGCGGCCGCCCGCGCGGCATCCTGCTCGTCCTCCCACTGCGCCCGGGCCTGCCGCTCACCGGCCAGATGCTGCTGGTAGTACCGGGAGAACGACACCGGCCGCTCGCCGCCGTTGTGGTACTCGATCCACTCGCGCAGTTCGTCCGAAGCGTGCTTGTCGAAGACGGACTGCGGGGCCTCGAACAGCATGTAGTCCGGGTCGTCGATCCGCAGACCGTTCGCGACCCGCCGCGATGGCCGCCCCTCAGCGGCCGCCCGCGCGTCCTCGGCCTCCTGCTTGACCCGCGCCGCCCGCGCCTTCTGCGCGGACTCCCGGCGCACCAGGTAGCCCTTGGTGTAGTCCTCGACCGCAGACCTGATCGTCGGCCGGTACTCGTTGTCGTACTGGTGACGAAGCCGCTGACGCTCCGCCTCCACGCGCTCCAGGTACTCCCGGCGGGTCTCCTTCGTCGGGTACAGGCCGGCCAGCTGATCCATCAGCTCCTCCTCGGCCGCCCGAGAGACATCGTCGGCCGGGGGTGCGTCGGAAGCCTGCGCGGCCAGCGAGGCGAGTGCCCGCCAGTAGTCCCCGCGCTCCGCGGCCCGCCGGTCCAGCTCGTCGGCGATCCGGTGCAGATCCGGGTTACCCCAGTCACCGGCCGCCGCAACCTGGTCGCTCAGCACCGCCAGGTGCGCCTCCAGCACGCCTTCGTCGACGCCTGCCAGATCGTCCGGCAGCTTCTGGCCGCCGCCGTCCATGGTCGGAAGCTCCGCGCCCGGCAGGTCGGCCAAGTCGGCTGCAACGGAGGGCACTTCATCGCGCTCCTGAGGCGCAGCGTGCTCATCGCGCACTGCACGCATCGCCTCGCCGATCCGGCGTCCCTCAGCGTCCCGCCATCCCCGTCCGGCCGCCCGCGCGTCCGGCACGTCCCACGGGAACGGCCGCCCCTCGGCGTCGACCAGCCCCTCGTAGCGGGCCGCCATCGCCGCCGCGTCCTCCCGGCTGCCCTCCACCGAACTACCGTCACGCGAACCGATCGTGGCACCCGTACGGGCGTGGCCGAACTCCCAAGTCCGCCCGCCGTCCTTCGACCAGTACGCCACCCCACCGCCGGGGGAGACCCCCAGCGTCGGGTTCGAGCCGAGCCGCGCTACGTACGCCCGGTTCTTCGAGCTGCCAGGGATGCCCTCGCCGCCGGTGAACCGCTCCCGAACCCGCGCGAGCCGCTCCTCAGCGGCGCCCACACCCTCGGCCGCCGTCGCCCCGCTGGCCGGTTCCACCGGGAGCTCACCAGCGCGGTCCTGCCGCCCAGACGAATCAGGCCCCTGCAACGCGGCCTCGATCAGGGCGCTGCGCCGCTCGTGCTCCTCCAACGTGCCGGGGAACCGGTCGCGCCGGACCGTCTCCGGCAGGTTGGCCACCATCGCGTAGAACGCGTCGTGTCGGGCAACGTTCAGTGGCTCCTCGACGCTGTGCGCGCTGATCGCTGCGGGCTGGTCGGGATCGGCGCCGTCCGCGTGCAGCAGGAACCGCTCCACTGCATCCGCGTCGAGGCCCCGCTGCTCAGCCTCCGCCCGGGCCTGCGCGCGCTGGCGGGCGAACGCCTCCCGCAGCTCCTCGTAGTACCGGCCCTCGCCGATGATGCCCGGGCTGCCCCGGCGCCCGTCACCACGGTAGGACCCGAAGTAGACGGCCTCTCCGGCGGCGGGGTTGTCGGCGGCGCGCAGCCGCTCCAGGTAGTCCGCTGTTGCGCGCTGGCGGGCCGCCTCGGCTTCGGCCCGCAGCAGGCGGGCCCGCTCGGCGAGGAACTCCCGCATCGGGCCGTCGTGTTCGGCAAGGAAGTGCTCGACGTTCGCGTCGAACTGGGCCAGCGGCGCTGCTGCGCTGGCCTCGCCCAGCAGGGCATTCCACTCCTTGGCGTCGTCCGGGTGCCCGCCGGCGGCCGCGGCCAGACGGCCGACGACGTTGGGCACCTGCCCGCCCTCTTCCGGGTTCCAGTGGCTCGCCACGACGCCGGTCGGCGGCTGCACCTTCCCCGCCCGCCGAACCGACCCGCCCGCCGAACGACGGGAACGGCTCGGGCGGTTGCCGCGTCCGGCCAGGACACCTTCACCCTCAGCCTCGTGTCCGCCTGGCACGGAGGAGCCCTTCGGGAGGGGCAGCCCGATCAGCGGGACGTCCGGTGCCCCCAGCCCATCGAGGTCCGGCCCGCCGCCGTTCGTCCCGTCAGGACGGCCACGGCGATCCCGCCGACGACGGCGAGAACGTTCCCTGCCGTCGCTCTCGTCGTCCTCGCCGCTGCCGTGCTCGGAGTCGTGCTCGCCGTCTCGCTGCTCGGCGGCCGTTCGGTCGTCGAGCGCACGGTGATCCGCTTCACGGTCGCGGTGCTCCCGCGGCTGCGGACGCTCCGCGTCGACGCCCTGCCCCTGGTGGTTCTCCCGGTCAGCCGAAGCCCTGTCCCGGCCGTCCTCCTGGTCCTCCTGCCGGCGGCGATCCGCCTCCTCGGCGTTGCCCTCGTTCTCGCCGCCCAGCTGCTCCCCGGCGTTGCGGTCCCGCTCGGAGCCCGCCCCGTGGCGCGCCGCGTCCTGGTCCTCGCGCCGGCCGCTGCGTGCGTCGTGCCCGGCAGCCCTGCGCGGCACCGGCTGCTCCGCGTCGGCCGCGGTGTGCTCGCTGTCCTCCTGCTCCGGGCCGTAGCGAGGCGGCTTGGGCCCGCCTTCGACCTCAGCCACGATGCGGGCCCGACGCCACTCGGTCTCACGCTTCTCGCGCTCGGCTTCCTCCGGCCTCGTCCCCGAGCGCCGGTACGCGCGTTCGTCCGGGAAGAACGCGTCCAGCGCGTCACCGAGCTTGTCTCCCCGCATGAACATGGCGTGCTCCGGCCGTCCCTCATGCCGACGCGCCAGCTCGCGATACAGGTCACGCGCCTTGCGGATGCGAGCCGGATTGCTTCCGCCTTGCCCGTTGCGCAGCGACGACAAGACCATCTGGAGGTCGCTGTAGAGCTTTCCGGTTTCCCTGTCCTGCCGGGTCAAGCTGGTCTGCCCGTGGTTGTAGAGCTCCAGGTAGAGCTGCTCGGCCAGACCAGCCAGGTACTGGCTCTGGCTGTCCGGGGCAGTGCCGTACCGCTCCGTCATGACACGGGCGATGGCATCCGCGATCGTCGGGTAGAGGGACGGCTTGCCGTGGTGGCTGTCCTGCTTCATCCCACCGCGGACACCGAACGGGTACTCGGCGATCCACGTCTCGCCCTTGCCCCGGCGCGACACCTTGCCGATCCGGCGCCCCTCACTCCACAGCTCGAAGCGATCGGTCTTGGCACTGGTCCGGTTGATGGTCACACCGACGTAGCCGGTCGGGTGCGGCGAGGCGTCCTTCGGCCCGGGCACCACCAGGGGCGCCGGTGCTTCGCCAGTGCGAGGCCCCTCGAAGGGCGCCATCCGGCGCGCCTCCTGGGCATCGCTGTACCTCCGCGACTCAACGGGCACCTTGTGACCGTGCTCGCGAAGCCACTGCCGGGCCTCCAAAGAGAGCTGCCGCAACTCCTCATCGGTGTAGGACCGATCCCAGCGCCACTCCGGAGCAGGCGGAACATCCGCAGGCATGAGCGGAACGACCCAGGACTCGTCCTCGGGCACGTTGCCGTCGCGCCGCCGGGACAGGAACTCCTCGACCTTCCCGAGGTTCCAGCGGGTCTCGTTGGACTCGGCGTCATCGGGCCGCTCGGAGCCGTGCTCGCGCAGCCAGTCCCGCATCGCCCGGGCAACACGCTGCAGCTTCCCGGTGTCGAGACGACCGTAGTTGTAGTCGTAGTACGGGATGGGCGGGCGGTCGCCGGGGCCGGACTGCTTGAGGTCCTCCGGTCCCTCCTGCTGCGAAGCGGCCACGCTCTCCGGCACGCCGGAGAGCCCGCCGCGGGCGTCGTCCTGGTGCTCGGTCGAAGGAGAGGACTGCTCCGGCGCGTCCGCGCCACGGACATGTGCCTGCTCCTCCGCGACGAACTGGGCGAACTCCCGCTGCTCACGTTCGATGTCCTGCGGGCTCGGCTCGCCGGAAGCACGGTGGTACCGGTCCTCGGGCCGCATCGCCGCGAAGACAGAGGCGAACTGGCTCTGCCCGAAGGGATTGTCCGGACCGCCATGCAGGCGAGCCAGCTCCCGATCAGCGTCGCGGATCGTACGCAGGTCCTCGGGCACGCTCCCGCTGTCGCTGCGGCCCTCCGCGAGCGCCGTCAGCGCGCGTACGGCAGCAGCATGAAGGCGACGCGCTTCCTCGTTGCCCTCAAGTCGGCCGAGCGGCGGGAAGGTCCGTGCCTGGTACTTCGCGAGGCCCTGGAGGTGCCACTCCGGCGCGTCCGTGGGCACCGGACCGTCAAGCCGATCGTTCTCCACCGCCAGGTCGATGGCCCCTTGCAGGGTGTCGAACGTGAACGGTCCCTTGTAACCCCGGCGCTTCTTCCGGCCCGTGATCCCGTACGGGTGGTACGGGTAGTACCGGCCCTCGTGGCTGGACAAGCGGCTGATCAGCCGGCCGTCCCGCCACAGATCGTAGAAGTCGCCATCGGGCTGGAAGCGGTTGAGCGTGACGCCCTCGTGCTGGGTCGGGTAGGAGGCGGTGTCTCCCGGGCCCGGCAGCGTCCCGGCGGCCGTATCCACCGGCTCGTGCAGGCGCTCGGGCGCGGGCGGAACCGGCTGGGAGCCGGCGGCGGGCTCGCCCTCCGCCGTGAGGGAGCGAAGATCCGCATCAACCTGTTCCGGGGACAACTTCACATGCTCGCCGAGCTGCTGCGGTGCCTCGCCCGCAGCCGCCTCAGACGGGGTCCCCCGGTCAGCGTCGAACCGTGTGCGAGCCTGGCGCATCCGCTGTTCGTACGACACCCCGTTGATATCCCGCACCTCGTCGGCGCGACGGGAGATATCCCACGAGAGCCCCAGCGTCGTCCCCTTGCCGTCCTTGATCGACTCGAAGGCAAGAGCGAGCCGGTGGGCGTCCTCCTCGGTGCCGGCCACCTTGCTCACCTCGGGGTCACCGACGTACTCGCCGAGGGCGCGCGTGGTGATCGACCAGGTCTTCCCGCCGTCCTCAGTCCAGACCCAGAAGTGCCCCATCGGGCTGAACTTCATCGTCGGGTTCTTGGACTGACGGAGCGCGAACGCCGGATCGGTGGAGTCCGGCGCACTCGTGGCCAGGCTTCGCTTCGCAGACCGGACCCAATCCGCGTTCGGCTCGGGCTTCTTGCTCCATTCCTCCTCCCACGACCGCTGAGCATCAGCCCAGTCGACATCCGCTGACCGCTCCGTCGCCGCGGCATCCGTTGCGTCGGACCCGGTAGACCGCGCATCAACGCCATCCCCGGCGGGGGGCACCGGGGTCGAACGGTCCTCCGCCGCGCTACCAGAGCCCGGATCGTGCTGCTCCACCACGGCCGGCCCGCTGCCCGGCGGCGTGTAACGACCAGAGTCGATCGCCGCCTGCAGCTCGTCGTCCGAGGCGACGTCGGCGCGCGGTTGCGGATCGCCGTTACGCCTGCGCACCTGCTGCATGGAGATCGTGGAGGTGCGGCCCGTCTGCGGGTCGCGAACCGTCAGCACGGTGTCGGCCTTGACGACGTCGCCGGTGAGCACCTGCTCGCCGTCGTCCGAGACGTACAGCACGGTGTCGCCGGGGGTGAAGTCCTCGCGCGTCCAGTCCCGCGGGTAGTCGGTGTCCGGCGCCTCCATTGGGTCCTCCGAGCGGGTCACCTCCCACACCCAGCCCAGACCCCCTGCGTCGAGAGCCTCGGTGGCCCGGGTGACCGCGACGTACGAGAGCCTCAGATCCTCGTCGCTGGGCATCGTCGTCAGGTCGTACTTGCCGGACTCGTCCATCTCCGGGCCGCGGAAGTCGCCGGCGATCCTGACCCGGCGCCACTCCAGGCCCTTCGACTTGTGTGCGGTGGAGATCACCACGTCCGGGTTCTGGTGCTCGCCGACGATGCCGCCCTCGCCGTCCTCGGGGGCGTGGCTGTGCTGCTCGATGTACGCCTTCACGGCGGCGAGCGCGGTGTCGCGGTTGCCGGCCGGGTTCTTCACCGTCCAGCTTCGGCCGGACTTGCGGTTGGTCACCGTGTGGGTGCCGGGCTGGTAGTACCAGCGCTTCGACTGGTCGTCCCAGGCGAGCTTGCCGAAGCCGTTGGCCTTCGGGTCCTTCAACCAGCGCGTGAACGCCTCGTGGTCCGGGTCGCCGAACCTGGTGCCGGAGATCCACAGCCGCTCGCCGTCGTCACTGACGCGGATGTCGGAGGCCAGGCCGCCCGACTCCAGCAGCCGGTCGAGCTTGCCGTCCGTGTCGTTCTCGATCAGCTGGACCAGGGTGCGCATCGACCCGGCCGCCTCGGACTCCTGCTCGACGTACTCGACCACGTCGTCCCACGCGGCGAAGTCGGCGAGGTCCTTGTGGTTGGTCTTCTCGCCGGCCTGGAGCTGCCGGGCGGCCTCGACGAACTTGCGGATCTCGTCCAGGCCGCCCGCGACGGCGACCCGCTTGCCGCGGTCCAGCGCGTCGATCGCCTCGATCACCGCGGTGGCGTTGGTGCGGCACAGCACCGCGTCGACGTCGTCCGGCCCCAACTCCGTGATCCGCGACTCCTTACCGGGCAGGCCCTTGAGGCGCATCTCGGTGCCGGACAACCGAAGGAACCGGTTGCCGGCCTCGGCGATCTGCGGACCGAAGCGGAACGACTGGGTCAGGGTCAGCCGCGCGTCGACGGGGAAGCGGGCGAGCGCGTCGGTGGCGCCACGGAACCCGTAGATCGACTGGTTGGAGTCGCCGACCGCGACGACCTGCACGCCCTGCTTCATCGCGGCGCGCACGACCCCGTCGAGGACCGGGTTAACGTCCTGAGCCTCGTCGAAGAAGATCACGTCCGTGTCGACCTTGAACCCGGACAGCGCCCACTGCTTGACGATGTAGTCCTGGTCGTACGTCAGCTTGCCGTGCGGGTCGAGGATGTCCTCCCACATCCGCTCCGCGATCGGCTTCAACGCCTCGAACAGCGCCTCGCGGTGCTCCTCCTCGATCCACGGCGGCAGGCTCAGGTGCTGCGGGCCCATCTCCTCATCGGAGGACTGGCACCACCGCGAGACCAGGTCGCGGGCCTGGTAGGCGGCCGACGACGGCTTCAACGACTTCCCGGGCGCGTACTCCACCCAGTCGTACACCCGCATCAGATCGGCCACGGTCTGGGCGGTCTGGCGCTTCGCGCCGCCGTCGCCGTCCTGCGGCAACCTCTTCCCGAGGTCCCGCCCAGCGTCCTGGTACCGCTTGTTGACCGCCTGGAAGGCCATGCCGTTCGCGGTCTGCGGGGTGACGTTGTCCGCGTACTCGCCCTTGGCCTTGGCCTGCTTCGCCTCCTCCGCCACCGACCGGTTGAACGCGAGGTAGGCGATGCGCTTGCCCGGCATCCGCCGCGACAACTGCTTGAGCGTCGACGACTTGCCGGTGCCCGCGAGCGCCATCACCGCGGTGTTCAGGCCGCGCCGGGCCACCGCCTCGTGGATCAGCGTCTGCTCCGGAGTCGGCGGGTACTCCTCCTGCTCCGCCGCCGCGGCGTCGATCTGCTCCCAGTCGGCATCCGAAGGCGAGCCGGGCTTCGCCGCCGGCATGTCCTCGATCCGCTCGACGTTGCGGCCCTCGCCCTCGTCGGCGCGCAGCCCCTGGCCCGCCAGCCGGCTCTCGATCTCCTCCCCACGGTCAGCCGGCTTCTCGACGACCGTCTTGCGGTTGAGCTCCCGCTGCACCTCCCACCGGCGCAGCTCGGCCCGACGCCGCCATGCGAGAGCCAGCGGGTCGGTCGAGTTCTCCGCCGCCTGCACGGCCGCGTCGAGATCCGACAGCTCGTCGTCCAGCTCCTGCTGGTTCATCCCCGTCACCGGCCGGTCGCCGACCATCGGCCGCCCCTCCCCGTGCTGCGACGAAGGTGCCCCCGAGTGCCCCTCTCCACTGCTTCCGGCAGCCGGGGCATGCGGCTCGCCGGGACGGAGCGAGGCCAAGTCCGCCTGCACCTGCTCGGGGTCCAGCGGAACGCGCTGCTCGGTACCGCTCGACACCGCAGACTCCGCATTCGGCACCGTCGCGTCGGTCGTGACCGGGTCGGCGTCCCGGACGGGCGGCGAGTACGGCTGAGCGAACGGGTCGGGCTCGCCCGGCCGGGGCAGGGTGGCCTGCGTGCGGTCCGTCTCGTACGCCTCGCGGTCCAGCTTGTCGGCCGCGTTGCGCAGCACCTTCTGCTGGCGCCGTCCGGCGGCCGTGGTGGCGTCCGCCTGCTCGGCGGCCGCTCGGGCGGCGTCGCGCAGGGTCCGCATCTGGTCGGAGCGCATCTGGTAGCGACGCCAGACGCCGGGCTTCCAGCCGATCGGCTCCTCGGGGTCGGGCTGCGCGAGCTGAGCCAGCTCACGCACCTGCGCCTCGGTGAGCGTGACTTCCTTCCAAACGTTCCCCGTCGCCCACGCAGCGCCCTGGCCCGCCGGCCGGCCGCGATGGTCCAAGCTGATGCCCTGCGCGACGTGGGTCGCCATCCGGATCGGCGGGATGCCGGCCTTCGCGGGCATCTCGTCGTGCCAGGTCATGTCCTCGGGCGCGCCGCCGCGGGCGTCCTGGCCCCACCAGGCGGTGCGGCCCTTTTCGTCAGGCCGCGAGCGCACCCAGCCGATCGTGTTGCCGTCCTCGTCGGCGATCCAGCCGTGCCCGGCCTCCTGGTCGAGGCTGTGCAGCCGGCCGCCGTAGTTCACGGCCAGGCCCTCGGGAGTCGATGCCTGATCGAGCTTCGCCCGCCGTTCCTCGGCCGCGGCCTCGGTTGCGGCCGCGAGGCTGGCTGCTTGCGCGGGCGGCTGCTCGCCCGGGCGGTGAACGTCATGGTCGGGGTGGATGGCGTAGCGGCCCTGCACGTTGACGAAGTGCTGGCCGTCCTCGGTCGGGCTTATGTACGAGCCCGGGCCGTCCGGGGTGACGATCTCATCGCCGATCTCGTACCGGCGCACCTGGCCGTCCTCGGCGGCCGCGGGCTCCGGCTGAGCGTCCGGGCCGCCGGTCTTCGGCGCGTCGTTGACGTCACCGTTCTCAGGGACGCTCGGGACGTTCGCATCGGGCGCAGCCTGCGCTGTCGCTTGCGGCTCGGGCGTCTTGCCGCCGTTGCTCCTCTCGGCCACGCCGGCAGGGCGCTGCCCGGACGGGGTGGCGCCGTCAGCGCGGCGGAACGTGTGCTCGGGCCGGTGCATCAGGGTTCGGCCATCGGTGGTACGCACCCGCACCCCGCCGGTGCCGTTCTTGCCGAGCTGCTCGGGCTCGTCGGCGATCTCCGCCACCGTGCCGTCGTCGGCGACGTACCGGTCGCCCCGGCGCAGACGGGAGGCCCTAAGCCGGTCGGTAGCGCCTTCGGCGTCGGCGAACATGTCCGGCGTGCCGAACTCGTCGGCCACCTGCTGAGTCGGCTGTGCTGCCCGCACGTCGGCGGCGCCGAACAGCCCGGCGTCCTCGCCGCCGGCCTGCTCGGCCTGCATCTCCTGCCAGCTGCCGCCCGGGCCGGCCGGCGCATCCGCCTTCGCCCTCTCACGGCGGCGGGCCTGCTCGGTGGACAGCACCGAGTGCCGCGCGACGTCCTCGGAGCCGACCTCGCCGTCCCCGAGGAGATCCGGCTCCAGCGACGCCATCTCGTCGGCGATCTGCTCGTCCGTCAAGGTCGACGGATGCGCTCGCTCGTCCCGGCCCGCCGGGGCCGCGCTGCTCTCCGGAGCCCGCTCGGCCCCCTCGGGGACACGAGCCCCCGCCTCACGCTCTCCCGCGGGCCGCTCGGGTCCGGGCGCCGCCTGCGCGTGCGCAGCATCCGGACGGGCCCCCCGCTGCTCCCCATCACGAGGGAGCGGAGAGTCAGGGGCGATCGACGCTAGATCGGCCTGCACGCTCTGCGGAGTCAGCTCCTCCGGAGCGTCCTCCCCGGGACGGCCGGCGGCCCGCTTCTCGGCGGCCTGCTGCGCCCGCTCCCGCTTCGCCAGCTCGCGCCGTGCCTTCGTCGCCTCGCGGTCCGGCCACGAGACGGTGGTCCGGCCGTTCACGTCGGTGGAGACCACCGGCGGCGCCGGAGTACGCGGCATGACGTCCACGTCCTGCACCGCGGCCGGATCGTCGGCCTCCTCCGGGCGCTCGCCAGCCCGGATTCGGGCGTCCCGAAGCTGCTGCTCCAACGCGTCGATCCGGCGGCGTTGTGCAGCACGCTCGTTGGCGTCGCTGCTGAGCGGCTTGGACTGGGCGCTGATGATCGCGTTCACCAGACGGGAGCGCTGCTGCGCGGTCTCCAGCTCGTCGGCCTTCTCGAACGGCTTCTTCAACCGCTCGGTGGCGACGGCCGCGTTCCGCTCCTCCTGCCGCAGGTAGCTCTCGGCGGCCTCGATGTTCGCCTCCGTGCCGGCGAGGGAGTCCTCAAGGCGGGTGATCGGGGTCAGCGACTGCGCGTCCAGCATGTCCTGGGTGTACGAGCGGCGGCTTCCCGGCACGTCCGGCATGGAGATGTCGGCGACGTAGACCCGGGCGCCGGCGTGATAGCCGACCCGGAACTTGGCCACGACGTCGACACCGCCGACCTCACCCAGCGACACCTGCGCGTGCTGCTTCCACGGGCTCTGCCGGCCCTCGGCTATGACCTCGCCAGCCAGGCGCGCAAGCTCGGCGCTCGCCTCCTTGCGGCTGGTCAGCTTCTTCCCGCCTAGGGTGGCGTTGAACGCGTCACCGCGGGTGACGCGCTTGCGCCCGGAGACGGCCTGCAGCTTGGCAACCAGGCCGGCGGTGCGATCCCGCAGATCGTCGGTCTGATGGATGGTGGCACGGGCGCCGTCGATCGCCCGCAGGTACGCCTTGTGCTGGCGGGTCAGCAGCCCCAGCGACGCGCGAACGTTCGCCTGCTCCAGAAGGTAGGGGTTGCCGGTCGCCATCGCGGTGACCTGCTCGGCGTTGAAAATACCGTCCGGGATGTCCTCCACCGTGCGGTCGGTGAGGTTGCCCTTCATCAGCTGCCTGATGAACTTCGCCTTCCGCGCGACGGTCTGCCAGCTGAAACCGTCGAAACTCTGCTCGGTGACGTACTGGAAGATCGACACCTCGGGATTGACGTTGCCCTGGCGGATGATGCGGCCGTTGCGCTGCTCCAGGTCAGCCGGCCGCCACGGGCAGTCGAGGTGGTGCAACGCGGTCGCACGCAACTGGACGTTCGTGCCGACGCCCATCTTCGTGGTGGAGCCGATCAAGACGGCAATCTTGCCGTTGCGGGCATCGGCGAAGAGCCTCGCCTTCTCGGCGTCGTTCTTCGCCTCGTGGATGAAGCGGATCTTCCCCTCGGGGATGCCGCGTTCGGCGATCAGCGCCTTGAGCTCGGCGTAGGCGGGGAACGGGCTCTCGTCCAGCTCCTCCAGGTCGGCCGGCGCCCCCTTCTTCCCCTTGCGCTTCTTCTTGTTCGGGTCCTGGGGCGTGCCCATGTCCAAGAACACGATCTGCAGCCCACCCTTGGTGGGGTGCGGCGTCGGGTCGTCCTTGCTGGTCGGGTACTCGGTGTCCTTGGTGGACTCGTAGATCCGGTGGATGTTGTCGGCGGCGGTGCGCAGCTTGTTCCCGGCCTCGTCGAGGCCGACCATGCGCGGATCGAGGGAGACCTTCCGGCCGTCCGAGCTGATCTTGAGCATGTTGTCTTCGGTCGGCTCGACCAGGCCGCTCTTCACCGCGGCCGCGCGCCGGGCGAGGGACTCCTGGTAAGCGAGCATCGCCTCGGTCGGCTCGACCTTCACGGTGATGGCCCGGCCGGTCGACAGCTCGGGGACGTCGAGGTCCAGGTCCTCGGCGGTCTTCACGTCCGCGACGGTCTTCCAGATCCGCAGCAGCTCCGGCATGTTGCGGAACGCCGAGAAGCGGGACACCTCACGGAACCCGGAGCCGTCCGCGGCCAGCTCCACCCCGTTGACGATCTTGCCGTAGGTGGAGGCGAACTCGTCGAAGTCGCGGATGCGGGCCCTCTCCAGGAGGTCCGGCCGCAGGTAGCGCAGCATGGTGTGCGCCTCGGTCACCGAGTTCGAGATCGGCGTGGCGGTGGCGAAGGTGACGACCCGGCCCGACTTGGTCTTGCCGCGCAGGTAGTCGAGCTTCATGTCGAGGTCGGAGGCCCGGTTGGAGCCCTCGATGGCGGCGCCGGGGATGGAGCTGTTCGTCGCGAGGTTCTTGTAGTGGTGCGCCTCGTCGACGACGACGTAGTCGATGCCGGTGTCCTCGAAGGACAGGCCCGCCTTGTCCTTCATCGCGGAGGTCTTCTTCTCGATCTTCGCTTCGAGGTTCTTGAGCCTCTTGCGGATCTCCTTGACCATCCGCGTCTCGCGGCCGCCCGCCGGCCGGTCCGCTTCCGAGACGTTGCGTTCGCCCTTCGCCCGGGCCAGGGCCCGCTTGAGGGAAGCCTTCTCCCGCTCGATGTAGGCGAGCTGCGCCTCGGGGCGCATGTCGATCGACTCGAAGGCCCGCTGCGTGAGGATCACCGCGTCGGCGTCGGTGGTCGCGACACGGGCGATGAACTCCCGGCGCTTACGCCCGGTCAGGTCGTCCGAGCCGGCCGCGAGCAGCTTCGCGTCCGGGTACAGCTCCAGGAACTCGTCGTGGAACTGCTGCAGCATGTGCCCGGGCACGACGATGACCGGCTTGCTGGCCAGGCCCAGACGCCGCAGCTCCATGACGCCCATGGCCATCTCGGCGGTCTTGCCGGCGCCGACCTCGTGGGCGAGCAGCACGGCCGGCTCGTTGACCATCCGGGCGACCGCGGCGTGCTGGTGGTCGTGCGGCTTGAAGTTCTCCGCCAGGCCCGGCATGGTGCGCCGCTGGCCGTCGTAGGAGCGCAGCGCGAGGTTGTTGTGGGTGTCGTTGTAGACCTTCTTGATCTCGGCCGCCCGCTTGGGGTCCTCCCACAGCCAGTCCTGGAACCGCTCGGCGAGTTCTTCGGCCTTCGCCTGGGCGAGGTCGGTCGCGTCGGTGTCGACGTAGCTGGAGCCGTCCTCGTTGCGCCGGCGGACCTGGATCTTGCGGTTGGTGAGGATCGCTTCGACCAGCGTGGTGGCGGGGTAGTCCTCGGTGCCCCACGTGGTCCGGGCTGCGGTCGAGCCCTTGACCCGGTTGTTCGCTTCGACCTTCCACAGCGAGCCGCCCTGGTACTCGACCTTGACCGGTTCGGGCATCAGCTCGTTGAGAAACGCCTGTACGGGCTTGGCGCCGAGCCATGAGGCGCCAAGCGGAGCGTCGATCTCACCGGCGGGGATGTCCGGCGGCAGCACCTGCTCCAGGTGCTCGACGTTGACCCGGAACCGCGGGTCGGTGCCGGCCCGGTCGTTGGCTTCGTTGAGCTTGGCCCGGACGTTGCCCGACAGGTAGTCGGCGGCCATCTCCAGGTCGCCGTCGCCGGGCAGCTCGAAGACGAGCGGCATCTCCTCGCCGGTGACCGGGTCAACGGAGCGGGCCGCCAGCAGCCGAGCCCGCGCCTCGTCCGGCGTGGTCCGCATGACCTTCGCGAGCTCGTCCAGGTCCAGGTGACCTATTCGCTCGTGCACCAGCACGGCGGCGTCCTGCGGGGAGTCCGCCGTCTCCGGCAGAGTCCGGTGCCGGCCCGCGCGGCGGGTGAAGATCGACGCGGGGCTGCTGGTGCCGTTCTCGGCGTCGAAGGAGTCCAGCGCCTTGACGATCGACATCGTCGGGTCCTTGGTGAACAGGCCACCGCGCGGCGGCCGGTGACGGACCGCCTTGTCGATCTGCTCGCCGGTCTCCGGGTCGGTGGCCTTGCGGACCTTCCACTCGAACCTGTTGATCGCCCCGTGCTGCTGGTGGTACGCGTCGTAGCGGGCCTTGAGGCCCGTACGCAGCCGCTCGATCAGCGGCTCGTCGTTCTCCGGAGCGTTCTCGGCGGCGACCAGCGCCTTGAGGGCGTCACGCAGCCCCAGGAGGGCCTTGGCCTCCTCCGCCTGGCTCTTCGGCACGTCGAACGGATGGACCTGACCGTCCCGGACCTGAGTCAGCGTGCCGTCCTCTTCGACCTGCACGTGCCCGTCCACCCGGTTCGAGCCGGGCTCCAGCAGCCGCGGCTTGCGCCGCTCGGCACTGTCCTTCCGGTACGCCAGGCCATCGGCCTTCGCCTGGTCGACGACGTCCTTGAGCGCCCGCTCCAGCGCCGGGGCGAGGTGGCCGTCTCCGTCCACCCGCAGGTCGTTCGCCCGGTTCAGGCCGTGGCCGATCGCCATCTGCCCGAGGACCCGGTCCGGGTTGTCGGCGAAGTACGGGTTGAGGAAGACCCGGTCCTTCGACGTAACCGGCTCCTCCGGGTCCTGGCCGGGCAGCCCCTCGGCGGGCGCGGAGTGCACCCACATTGGGGGGTCGCTGGGGCCGCGCTCCTCCAGCGGCTTGATCGCCCGCTTTCGGTCCCGGCCGGTCGTGAACTCCTTCTCACCGTCACGGCGCCGGAAGATCAGAAGGTCCGTGACGACGTCCGTGCCGGCGGTGCGCCGGTGCGTGCCGGACGGCAGGCGGATCGCGCCGAGCAGATCGGCCTTGCGCGCCATCTCCATGCGCGCGTCCTCGGCCCGCACCGAGCTGCCGTCCATCGTGTACCGGGAGGTGACCACGGCGACGATGCCGCCCGGGCGGGTCAGGTCCAGCGACTTGAGGATGAACGCGTTGTGGATGCGGTGGTTGCCCTTGTTGTGCCGCAGGTCCACGACCTCGTACGCGCCGAACGGGACGTTGCCCACGGTCGCGTCGAAGGTGCCGTCCGGCAGGTGGGTCTTCTCGAAGCCCTCCGCGCGGATCTCCGCATGCGGGTACAGAGCCTTCGCGATGCCGGCGGTGATCGGGTCCACCTCGACACCGGTCACGTGCGCGCCCTCGGGCGCGTTCCCGATGAAGTTCCCCGACCCGGCACCCGGCTCCAGGACCTCCCCGCCGTCGAACCCGAGGTCGCGCAGCGCCCCCCAGACCGACTGCACGATCTGCGGGTCGGTGTAGTGCGCGTTCATCGTGCTGTCGGCCGCGCGCTCCCAGTCCTCGTCGGACAGCAGCGAACGCAGCTCCCGCGCCAGCGGCGCGAACTCCCCAGACGGCGAGTCCACGAACACCTGCGGGGTCGCACCCCACCCGGACCAGCGCGCCAGCACGGCCTGCTCCTGCGGCGTCCCCGGCCGCTGCTCGGCCTCCAGACGCCGCAGGACGCGGACCGCCTCGATGTTCGCCTTCACCCGAGCGGGCACCGTGGACGGAACCAGACTCCGGCCGTCCGCCGGCGGCCGCCAAGTCGGAGCGTTCTCCTCCTCCTCAGGCGACCCGAGGACTACACGACCGCGATCGGCGGCAGCGACACCCTCGGCATGTCCAGATCCTCCGTCCCGACCTCCTTCGGCACGCTGTAGATCAGCTCGTGCAGCGCCCCCTCCCGAGCCCGCATCCTCGCCATGTTCACCAGCCCGATCCGATCCGCCGTCTCGTCGGTCGGCTCCAGATCGTCGAAGATGTCCTCCCAGGTCTCCCCGATCTGCGTCTCCACCTCCTCGCCGATCCGCTCGAAGAACGCCGTCGCGTCCGGCCCCATCTCCGCCGTCGCCGCCGGCCGGTACGTCTGCCAGTACGCCTTCGCGATCTGCCCGTACGGGTTCACTCTGGTCCCCTCCTCGATTCCTGACGGCCGCACCGCGGCCCTCGTCATTCTCCAGCTCGCGGGCGTCCTTGATCGCGCGGTCGAAGGCGTCGACGAACTCCGTGCCGTCCAGCCGGTCCCGCAGATGAGGCGCATCCCAGTCGAACAGCTCACCGCGATCGTTGCGGACCTGCTCGGCGGCGTTCGCCACCAGCAGGGCCTCGCGCTTCGTCGAGAACAGGCTCCGCTTGTTGCCGCTGCCGTCCCCGTAGCGACTCTGGATCAGGATGCCGGTGCCCGAGTGGTGCACCACGTACTTGCCCTTGGGCGTGCGCGTGACCATGAACCGGCCGTTGGTCGACAGCTGCTCGTTGCTGGTCAGCTGCACGACCTTGAAGGCGCTCTGCCGGTCCTTGTCGGCCTGGGCGCTGTCGGCGCTCGTCGGGTCGGACCCGTCGTCCCAGTGGTAGCGCACGTCGCGGACGGTGCGGAACCGGCGCGGCGCAGCCTGCCCGGCCGGCAGCCACCCACCACTCCGTGGTCCGTGCTGCTCCGAGGCGTCCTGCTCCTGGTCTCCGCTGTCGTCGTGGCCGTCGCGGCGCCGCCCCCTCTCTGGTATGTCGGCCTGGGCGTCAGCGCCGTCGTGCCCGGAACCCTGCGCCTCCGGTGTGGCGGCCTGCCGGTGCCGAGCACGGGCCTCCGCCTCGATCCGCGCGGACGGCACCTTGCTGCCGTGATCCCGTTCCCACCGCTCGTGCGAGTACGGGTGACCGACCAGTTCGAACCCGTCCGCAGCGCCGCCGTTGACGACGGCCAGCGTCTCCTTCCGTCCGCCGTGGCCCTCCCACGTCAGCGTCGTCTTGTCGCCGTCCCGCTTCACATCCAGGACCCGCCGGGTGTACCAGCCACCGTCCGCGTTCGGGTTGCCGGCCACCACGAACTCGCCCGGCTTGATCTCCCGAGCCGCCGCCCGCCGGTGCCCCGGCTGCTCCCGCGCCGGGCCCTTCGGCGGGCCGGCCTTCTCCGCCGCCCGCTCCAGCTCCTCCCGGGTGTAGGACTGCCAGCCCTCCTGCTTGTGGATCGGACCGGACTCGAGGTCCTCAGCAGCCCGCAGGGCCTCCCGCTTGCTGCCGTGCTGACGCTCGTGCACACGCCCGGTCGCGGCCTCGTAGACCCGCCACTGACCGTCCTCCCGGCCCACCATGTGCCGGCCGGACTCTGTCAGCTGCGCCGACGAGATCGCGCCCGCGCGCTCGCGGGCAGCCTCCGCGCGCACCCGGGCGTCCTGCGGCTGCTCGGCGTCGGCCGCCAGCGGGCGGACATCGCCGCGCCGCCACGACTCCACCGTGCTCGTGACGGTCGGCTTCTCGTCCGGGATGTGCTGCTCGTCGTCGCCCTTGTCGTGTGGCTTCACCTGCACCCGGGGGTCGCCTGCGTCCGGCTTCGTGATGCCGTCGCCGCGGCCACCCGTCGACGCCTGAACCTCGCGCTTGGCGTCCTCCGCCAGGACCTTGTCCTCACTCGCGGTCGGCGCACTGCCGTCCGGACGGGACACCATCGTCAGCCGGTTCGCGTAGAGCTTCTCCCGCTCGCCGCTGTCCAGCCGTTCGACGAGCACCTTGTCGCCAGCCAGCGCCCGCAGTACTCGGGCCAGACCGCCGCCCCACAGTCGGGCGATGCCGCCCGTCTCCACGAACCGCCCCTTGCTGTCGCGCGGGTGCAGAGCGGGATTCCAGGGCCGGCGGGTGACCTTGACCTCAAGGCCGGCGGGAGCGGTGCGGTTCTCGTCGTGCGGCATGCGGCGGACCATGCACACCCGGGAACGCTAACGTCGCGCCCTCGCTGCGACACGACCAGCGGGACAGCGCCCGCCGCCGATTCTGTGCCACATGTGGCACAAAAAAGCTGGGCCGCTGCCTCGCCGCGAAAACCGTGCCACATGTGGCACGAAATTCGACTGCGGACCTGGCTCACATCGATTCGGTGAGGATGTGAATCAGGAACCATGCCGAGAAGCCGCACCAGGCCACGGTGAACACGGCCCGGCCGGGCTTCGTCCGAACGCGGAACCAGGCTCGGGTGCGCTCGGAAAGGGTGTCGCCTTCCTTCCGGCTCCACAGCCCGTACGCCTCGGCGATGGCTCCGGCCCCAAGCAGCAGACCCCACAGCAGATCAGCGGACATCATCGGCTCCCTCATCGACGAGCAGCGGCTCGGCCCGGTAGCGGAGCCGGCAGCGGCAGTTGCGGATCAGCTCCGGCGGGGCGATCGGATCGCCCGGGTACCGAAGCGGGTAGCCGGCCGCGACAAACGGCTCCAGCACCGGCAAGGTCTGGCCGTCCAGCTCCTGGTGCGCCGGTCGCACCCTCTCGTCCCCACGGCTGATCCACGCGCGGACGACTTGCGGCCCGCACGCAGCGGCGGACGCCTCGGCCGCGCCGTTGACTGCGGCCGCCGCGATGGCATGAGCGGCGCCATCGGACAGCGGGCGGGCGGACCTGCCGAACACCTCCCGGACGTGGCCGACCAACTGCTCCAGGGTCAGGCCCGGGTGGTCCTCCTGCACCGTGGTGATCGCGTCCGCGACATCTGTGAGGAACGCCCGGACAGCGGCCGCACCTAGCGTCACGGCGTCCAGCGCAGCGGCGTGAAGCCCGCCGGAAGCCGAGCGGAGGACCGCCGGGCTCGCGGGCTCGCCGGTGAGCGCGGCGATGCACTCTGCGGCGGTCGCCTGTACTGCCAAGGCGACGAGGGGCTCCAACGCGGAGACGGTCTCCTCCACCCACCGCTCCGGGACGACGACCTTCGCCGCATCGATGGGAGCCTCGCCGGAACGGCTGTCGACCTCGTACGGACCGGGCTGCCAGTACCTGGTCCGGCCGCGGACCTTGGGGGACCGCAATCGGGCCGCGACGACCTCGGCCTGACGTGCGAGCAGCGCATCCAGGGCCGCGCTGGCGGCTGCGCGCAGCCGCTCGGCTTCCGACTCCGGGACCTCCCAGCCCGCCACGTCGGGCGCGCCGTCCGAGCCCTGGAGCGCCTTCGTCTCCTGCGCGGCGGCCACCGCCGCCGCAGCCGGACCGGCCACCCGCTGCTGCTCGGTTGCGCCTTGGGCCTGCTCGACGGCGGCTCGGGCCCCGCCGGGCGCGCTGATCCCGGCCACCTCCCGAGCCTGAGACACGGCCGCTGCGGCGTCGCCCGGCGTGGCGGACGGTGCCGGGCCGCGCGCGGCCTCGACAGCGGTAGCAGCGTTACCACCATGCTGGCCAACGGCACCACGTGCTTGCTCGGCGGCGGCTGCGGCTGCCCCGCCCTGTTGCTCGGGAGGCTGGCCGTTCGTCTGCGCGGCACCGCCGGGCAAGGCGGACGGCTCGCCCGGAGCCTGACCGCCGCCGATGCCGAGCACCGCAGCGTCCTCCGGACGAGTCGGCACCGGAGCCTTCTGCGGGCTGAACCACAACGCCCTCGTCTGGGCATTGTCGACCGCGGCCCGGCCGGCCGCCTCGCGGTACTCGTCCGCGGAGATCAGCCCGGCTGTCCACTCCTCCCGCAGGATCTTCAACCGCTCCCGGCGGGGAAGATTCAGCACCTCCACATCGGAGGTGTCGATGAACGGCTGCCATCCCTCGTCGATGTCGAGGTCCGGCAGGAACGCCGAGGCGATCAAGTCCAGGTGGGGAATCTCGGTGATCGTCCAGAAGGTGAACTCGTCCTGCTCGGCGTTGGCGTAGGTCTTGCCGGCGCTGTTGCCGAACATGGCCTCCGAGACACCGAAGGCGGCCAGGATCTCGTCCTTGCTGGTGCCCGCCAGCTCCTTGTACGCCATGTCGCGCGGCTTGGCGGAGGTGTCGATGAACTGCACTCCGCCGGGGCCGGTGCCGATGACCGCGAGCTGACCGGCGTGGTCGACACCGGGCGAGAAGCGGGCTTCGATCCGATCCAGCTGGCGCTCGGTCGCGCCCTTCAAGTCGACGCCCACGATCCCGCCCGGGCGACCATCTCGGCGCAGGAAGGTGACGTTGTAGAGCCGGGCTAGGTGGTCCAGGTCGACGCTGATGCCGGCGGCCTCAAGCGGGGTAATCCCCGAGAACGGGTCGGTGGGGTGCGGCTCCCTCACCCAGCGCACGCGCTCCGGGGCGAGCTCGCGCAGCCGCCCTGCTCGGGTCGTCAGCTCGAAGTGCGAGATGTAGTCGCCGCTCGGGTCCGGTACGGGCCGCACCCGATCCGGCGGAAGAAGATCGAGGCGGGTGATCGTCCCCAGCCGAGACTTCGTGACCTCGACGAAGGCGCCCCGCTTCGACAGCAGTACCTGGGCGCTGAGCCGCTTTCGGAAGACCCGGCCAGTCTCCAGCGGATTCGCCCTGCCGTTCAGCACCCGGTAGAGCGGGTGGTCGCTCATGACCTCGCTGTGCTCGCCCGGCTTCTCCCCCCGGCCGATCGAGAACGGCCGGCGCGCCTGGTGCCCGGCGATGGTCTCCACGGCCTTGAAGACCCAGACGCCCTGCTCGTACCCCTCGGTGACGACCCGCTCCAAGTCCCAGCCGTCCGCCCGGCCCTCCGTGCCGTACTCGGCGGTGATCCCGGGCAGCGACGCCCACGACCCGTTCCAGCCCTTCGACTCCAACGCCGCTGGCTGGGCCGGGCGGCCAACCAGACGGCGCAGCCCCGGAGCGATCCGGCGCCTCATCAGGCATCCTCACTGGCCAGCCACAGCCCGGCCACCACCGTCAGCGCCGAGATCACGGCCCACCCGCACAACGGGTGCACCACGAACGCCACCGCGGTGAAGGCCATCGTGCCGACGACCACCAGGAGCAGCCCGACAAGCTCCCGAGGTGGGTACCCCGGCGGCGTTGGCGAGGGCGAAGAAGGCTGTGGGGCCGAAGGAGTCGTCACCCGGCGGACCGTAGGCACCCGTGCTGCTTGCGTCGCGCCCTCACACCACCCGGGCCACGTACGCCTCGACACCGCGACGGCTGTACGTGTGCCCCGGGATGAGCCGAGCGCCAACCGGAGCCGGCGGCGTCGGCAGCCGCTTCGCCCGCACCCGCTGATCCCCACCGATCAGGTGCCGGTTGTCGATCAGAGCGACGCACTCCTCATCGGCCACGTCCTCGTACGGCCGCCGGCACCCCTTGCAGTACACCTCCAGCGCGGTCACCCGCTGCTGAGCCCTGGCGAGGAAGCTCCCCCGGAAGTCGGCATACCGCGCGACGTCCTCCGATACCGGCAGCTCGGCGGCCACCACCCACTCGTGGTCGGCCGGATTCGTGTTTTTCGTGGAGTCGGACGTGCCCACAGCTTCCCCTCGATCGTCGGTCGAGAGGTTCCGGCTCCACTCCAGCACCCCTCACAGACACGTACGGCCCGGGGCCGAAAAGTGTTACACCGCCCAGGCGAAGACAGCAGGCCGCCCCGCACCGTGGGGTGCGGGGCGGCCCAAAACTGTGCCACATGTGGCACAAAAACCGAGTCAGCTCACCGGAAGGTGACCGGCCTCCTTGAGCGCCAGCTGCAGGGTCTGGAACAGCAGTAGGACTCGCTCGGGGTTCGCCTGTACGGCCTCGCGGACCGCGGCAGGAGCGAGCAGCTTCTCCGCGCGATCCACCACACCGGGCTTCGCGGACGGCGGGAGCTCGGCAGGGTCATCCGACTTGGCGAGCTTGAGGTCAAGGATCTCGATGGCCTTCGAGAGCTCGTCAGGGGTCGGCACGGCGCCCTTCTTCGACCCCCAGGCTAGGTCCCAGACGATGACAACAGACTCCGCTCCCAGCTGCTTGCGAACGGGGTGCAGCACCTCGGTCTGCCGAACCGACAGGTCTGCGACAGGGTTCTCGGCAGATTTCAGGGCCCGAAGGAGCGGGATCGTTCGCGTGATCCGGTAGCCGCTGGATCGCGAGATGTCGTGCTCGGTCCTGAGGTACCGCTCGAAGGACCCGTAGGGCTTGCCGTCCGGGCCCTTGAGGTACTTGTGGAGCTTGTGCTCGTGGACCCAGGTCAGGTAGGGGCCTGCCTCGTCGACGAACGCGGCCATCGCGTCGTTGTTCGCCTGCCGCCAGCGGGCCTTCGCGGCGGCGATGCCCCGCTCGCAGACCGCAAGCTGCTCAATCGGCTTGGACTCAGGGTTGGGCAGCTCCGCGGTTCGCGGAGCGGGCAAGCGGTTGGTGTTCGACTTGCCGCCTCCGTCGTTGGCGTGCGGGGAAGCAGCCTCGCTGGAGTCGTTGAGGTCGAAGTCGCCAAGGCGGGCCATCAGGCAGTCATCTCCAGGGTCTCGACCAGCGGCAGGTAGTGCCCCAGGTCCTTCGGGCAGGTCTCCATGGCGTCCTCGTACTCCACGTGATCGGGGATCTCAGCGGGGAGGAGGTCGTAGCCGTGGTTCTTGATCTTCTCCCGGGCCGCGGTGTTGTGGGAGACGCGGGAGCTCTTGACCCGGGTGAACGCGACGAACGCTTCGATCTCGGCCAGGCGGCCTACGTGCTTGGCTGCGGACAGCGCGCCGTCCAGCGAGCCCTTGATGCGGCGCATCTCGGCCTTGCGGGGCGAGGTGATGAAGAGAACCTGGTCGCAGACAGCCACCGCCGAGCCGAAGATGTCGGCCGACTCACCACCGCAGTCGACCACCACGACGTCGTAGCCGTCGGTGTCCTCCATGATGCGATCACCGACGCGGGCATGCGGCCACGTCTCGATGTCGAACGGCAGCGGATCGCCCTTCTTCTTCGTGATCCGGTACCAGTCGTAGGCCGTCTGGGACTGCGGGTCGGCGTCGACAAGCAGGACCTTGAGGCCGTAGTGAACGGCGTAGACGAGTGCGAGATAGATCGCCATCGTCGACTTCCCAACACCGCCCTTGAGCCCGCCAACGGCGATGACCTTCTTCTTCTTCTTGCCCTGGGCCAGCCACGCCAGGGTGGCGCGAGCAGCCTCCTGCGCGGCGAGCTTCTTCGCGTTCTTCAAGATCAGCCCGGCCTGCTGCTCCGCGGTCGGGGCCTCCTCCGAGACCTCATCCACGGGCTCAAGGACCAGATCGGCGGCCGCCGCTGCCAGCGCCTCCGATCGCGGGATACCCTCGGAACTGGTGGTCGTCATCGCTCTCTCCTTGCTGATTCCGGGTGATGCGGCCCAGGTGCCCCGCTTGGCAAGAAGCGGGGCACCACACGTGCGGTCGCACTGAGCGTAGCCGTATGCCGGTGCTGCTCTGCATCAGGTGGCGTGTCAAACTTCCGGCCAGGCCCGTTGAACGCCTCGACCCACTCAGAGCACCGTTGCCTAGCCGCCACTGCGAGCGATCCGTTCCCGCTGCTCCATCCGCTCGGCCCGGGCGGAGGCCCACGGGTTCTGCAGCCTCGCCCTGATCCTGCGGAAGTATCGGCGCATCGCCGCACTGTCCTTGCGCCAGTCGCCCATCTCGGCGATCTGGTCTTCGGAGACGCCGGCCTCTCGCAGCGCGGAAGCCCCGCCAGCTCGGACACCGTGGGCGGTGACGGCCTTCGCGGTGGCGGCGTCGAGCAGCGCGTTGTAGCCGAGGGCGATGCGCTGCTCCTCGGGGAGGCCGGCCACCCGGAGGTAGGCGCTCGTGGCTCGGGCCTTGATGATCGTGTTGACGGCTTCACCCGACAGGTAGGACAAGGCCGTCCACTCCTCGTCGGTGATCTCGTGGTCGTCCTTGGGCCGGCCGCCCGGGTGCTTGGGTCGGGTCTGCGGAGTGAGGCGAACCTGAGGGCGGCCGGCCTTGTCGAGCGCGGCGAAGAGCGCCCGGTCCTGGGGCACATGGACGATCCGGCGGTACTCCAGCCAGGCCCGCAGCCGCCGTACCGGGCACAGGTGCGGGGCGTCGTCGCGGGCCGGCAGCCACGTCTCGAACGCCGATCCGTCGTGACGGGTCTTGCGGTCGATGAGGCGAATCGCGATGCCGTCCCTCTCCAGGCCAGCGTGGAGCGGGAGCAGATGCGCCAGCTCGATGCGGCGGCTGAGCAGGTGCCAGCCCATGGTGAGCAGGGCAGCGTCCCGCAGGCGGGCGCCGCGGCGCGGGTCTTCGTCGCAGACAGCGAGCATCTCTTCGAGGTCGGCTTCGAGGATCGCGGGCGACTGCTTCTCGGTCTTTTTCGTCGACCACCGCGCGCGGAACGCGGCGATCATCTTGCTGGTCTGAATGGTGCCGGGCCGGGTGTGCCCGGGGGTCTTTCGCTCCTGCCAGGTGACTACCGAACTGTGGTAGTCCGAGACGGAGTTGGGGGCATAGGCGCCGCTGAGGATCATCCAGCCGGTGTACTCGATCAGCGTCGCCGTGGTGCAGGGCAACGCGACACGGCCGCGCTCGGCGCACCAGCGCTGGAACACCCGCACCCGCGCCCGGTGGTTGCTGTCGGTGTTGGGCACCGTCGACTCGGCGAGAAGCTGCGCGATCTCCTCGCTGATGACGAAGTCGGGCGCCGTGTACGCGGGCGCGACGAACTTGACTGGCAGCGGCTGGCCGGCCACCAGCACCGTGTCCCGGTCGAAGCCGCTGACGTCGATCCCGTGCTCTTCGGCGACGACGGCCGGCAGCGGCCCGCTGTCGCCGCCGTCGATGAGTTCGCCGTCCAGGACGTCGAGATCGGTGCTCACCCCTGGCCGCCGCGGGGGACCGGATAGCTGGGGTGGGAGCGCCAGAGCCGGGCGAGGTTGGCGAGATCGGCGGCGTTGGCCGCGCGGTCCATCAGCGAGGCCGGGACGGTGCCGTCCATCTGGTCGGCGATCACGCCCACCCGCGCCAGCTTGCGCTCCAGGCTGCGCTTGGTGGAGTGGTGGAGGCCGGGCTTGGCCAGCTCCTCGTGGAGGCGGGAGCGGACGAAGCCGACGAAGTCGTGGTGCCTGCTGGTGGTCGGTTCCGCAGGGGCCTGCTCAGGCGGGGCCCAGCGCGAAGCGCTCTGCTGGGCGTCGGTATCGGTGAGCGGCGGACGCTGGACGTGGGTGGTCTTGGTGTCGCCGCCGGCCCGGACGTCGCCGAGGCGGACGGTGATGCGCTTGCCGTCGTTGTTGCCGCGGTCGAGGAGGAACGTCGTGTCGAGCGCGGCGAAGTCCGGGTGGGAGCTCCACTGCTCGGCGATGCGCACCAGGTAGGCGAGATGCCTGCCGGCGAGGTGGGTGTGCTCCAGGTCGAGCAGGGTGTCGAGGGCGCCGTGCGCGTAGGCGACTTCGCGCATCATGACGCCGAGGTCGCCGTGCAGCCGCTCCTCGGGGTGGTCGGCAGCCCGGCCGTTGATGAAGGCGACCAAGCGGTCGGCCCTGTCCCGGATGACGGCAGTCTTTCTCGCCGGCGGCCGGGCGGTACGCAGCTCGGCGACCCGGGCGATGGTGTGCTCGCGCATCTCGGCGATCTCGCTCAGCCGCTGCGCGGCCTCCGGGAAGAGCAACTGGAGGACGCGGTCGAGGAGTTGCTCCAGCTGCTTGAACGTCATGTTCGCCGGGCTGCCCGCGGCTTCGGCGAGTTCGCCGAAGCGGGTGCCGAAGTCCAGCATCTCCTCGACCACCTGGTCGGCCAGGCGCTGAGCGATCGGGTCGACGTGCGCGCCGGAGCGCCGCCGCTCGCGGACCACGGTGCACAGCAGCTTGTGCAGCAGGCCGATCCGGTCCCTGTGGCCGGCCTGCTCCAACTCGTCGGCCATGGTCGTCGAGCCCTCGTCAGGCCCGTCCTCGGGTCGGCTATCGTTCATCATCTTGTTGCAAGTCCCTTTAGCAGTAGAGCAGTTCAGTGACCGGCGGTGCCATTCGCGTCCGCGGCGCTCATGCGACGGCCGGGCCGGCGGCCCACGGGTCCGGGGCGGGGGTGGCCGCTACCCAGCCGGTGGCCGTCTCGTACTCCATCGCCCAGGTGGCGTGGCAGATGCTGGACTGCTCGTCGCCGTAGAACGTCACCTTGAGCCGCTGCCCGGCGGTGTCCACGATGACGCCCTCGCGGCCGTCGTGGCGGACCCGGCCGCCGAGCGCGACTCGGATGCCCATGCGGCTCTCCAGCCCGTAGTAGGTCGCGATGTGCTCCAGGTCGGCGGCCTGCCGGCGCCGCGTCTGGGCTTCGGCCTCGATGCGGTCCTCGAAGTCGTTGTACGTCATCGGTTCGGGCTGCACGGGCGAAGTCCTGTCTGCGCGGGTCAACAAAGGTGCGATGTAAGGCTGTTGATGGTCAGTCTCCCATGCGTCCGGCCTGGTGCTGCTGGACGTCCTGGAGGTGGCGCAGCGCGGCGTTGGGGTCCATCGTGGTGAGCTGTTCGAGCCATGGGGTGTCGGGGTGGTCGTCGTGGCTGTACCAGAGCAGCGACATATCCCGCAGCAGTCTCAGGGCGTGGATCTGCTGGAGTGGGCCGGTGCTGTGGGCGTGGGCGGCGATCCGGGAGATGTCGCTCCGCTGCCGGGCGAAGACCTCGCGGGTCTCGGTCGGCACCGCCGGGTCGGCGGCGCGCTCGGCGAGCCGGGCCCGGAGGAAGCTGGCGAGGCCGTCCACGGCGCGCTCCAGTGGCAGCCCGGGCGGTGTCGACGTCGTCACGGTGCTCTCCTGCGCGCGAAGGGTGCTGACGAGGGGAAGCCTCTCACAGCGGTTGCCTTGCATATTGGAGAATATACGAGGCTAACGATCGTTAACATGCGGCGGAAGCCGTCGAGGGGCGTAGGGACCGTCCTGGGAACGTTCCTATGGCCTTGCCGCAGGACATCGCGACACAAGCCGTGCCGCCCGACCATCGTGCCGCCCGTGACCGACCCCGACCTCCGCCTGCACCTGGTGCCGGTCCGCTTCAAGGACGCCCGCGACTTCGTCGCAGCCTGGCACCGCCACCACCGGCCCCCGCCCGGCATGATCTTCGCCATCGGCGCCGCCGATCAGCACGGCACGCTTCGCGCAGTCGCCATCGTCGGCCGGCCGGTCGCCCGTCACCTCGACAACGGTCAGACCCTGGAGGTCACCCGCACCGCCACGGACGGCACGCGAAACGCCAACAGCCTCCTGTACGGAGCGAGTTGGCGCGCCGCCAAGGCCCTCGGATACACCCGTCTCGTCACCTACACCCAGGCCGGCGAAACCGGCGCCAGCCTGCGCGCCGCCGGCTGGCGGGTCCTCGCCCACCGCCCACCCCGGCCCGGCTGGCACTGCACCAGTCGACCCCGCCGGCCACTCGGGACCGACCAGGTCGCCCGCACGCTCTGGGAAGCATCCGAGAACTGACGGCGAACATCGACGGACTTCGCACCGCGATACCGCACCGGAAGTATCGCGGAGGAACCGGGGAAGACGAACGCAATGGATCGAAGAATCTCGGCGGGAGATTTGAAACGGGAATCATCGATGCCGTTTGTCTAACGCCGAGCTTCCGGCTAGACTCAACGACACTGAAACGTTTTCGATGTCGTCTGCCACCGACTTCGAAACGTCACGCCACACGCCACTGCAAATCAACAAGAACGATCAGAATCGATTCCGATTTGAAATCGGAATGAATCATTCTCAATGAACTTCCGGTATGGATCTGCCGGAGAACATGGTGAAGTGCCGTCCGGGCGGACTCCACGGCAGGAATGGCCCGGACGGCAGGCAAACCGCCAATGGCGGCAACCACCGAAGGTGCGGCTGGGGATGGCCATCCCCGGTCGCACCGGCCCCTTACAGCAGGCGAAGAACCTCTCGCAACAACTTCAAGAGCTCAATGGCGATCGCGCACCACTGCCGGCGGCGTCCCTGGTCATCCTTGGGGTCCGGCTCATCGCCGCCCGCCCTCGTCCGAACTGTCATGGAACGCTGCTCCCCTCCGAGGTGGACGCGCAAGCCGCGTCCGGGCCCTGGACATGAATGAGCCCAGAATGCGTGGAGGGTCCCAGGGGTGTGGCCCCCTGGAATGCAGTGCCTTCGGTAATCGTAGGGCTCCCTGTAGGCGGCTCGCAAATGCATGCCCGGCGATATTCGAGGGCGACAAGAAGGCCGCACGCTATCAATCCGCTGACCTGCGGAGTCGTGAATTCCGGTGGCGCGGTCGGTAACGCCGCCGGGTCAGGGCGCGACACAGGCGCGAGCGGGCCGGTAAGCAGATCCTCGGCAGGCGGATGCGAGTGGCCAGTGCGGGCGGCAGGAGAAGCTGCTGCCCCTGGAGGGCTACCGTCCGCTGGTCGCAGGTCGGGGGGGGGGGGCCCCCCCCCCCGCCCCCCCCCCCCACCCCCCCCCCCGGGGGGGCCCCGGGGGGGGCAGGGGGATTGGGGGGAGCCCCCGGGGGGGGCTGAAGCGGGGGGCGCCGGCCAGGGGCGGGG
>NZ_JBMVFA010000028.1:0-1231 GCF_049543595.1 Kitasatospora sp. NPDC094028
ACGGCGTTGACCTCGGCGCCCGACCCGTCGGTGTTCGGCCAGCCCAAGGTCCTCACTGCCACCGTCACCGTCGCCGCCCCCGGAGCCGGCACCCCGACCGGGACGGTGTCGTTCTTCGACGGCGTCACGCTGCTGGGCACTGGCACGCTGGACGCCACCGGCACGGCCACCTTCACCAGTTCGGCTCTGGGTGTCGGCATCCACGCGCTGACCGCCGTCTACAGCGGCGACACCGCCTTCAACGGCTCCACCTCCCCCGTCGACGCGCAGACCGTGAACACGGCGGACACCACCACGGCGTTGACCTCGGCGCCCGACCCGTCGGTGTTCGGCCAGCCCAAGGTCCTCACTGCCACCGTCACCGTCGCCGCCCCCGGAGCCGGCACCCCCACCGGCACGGTGTCGTTCTTCGACGGCGCCACCCTGCTGGGCACTGGCACTGTCGTCGCGGGCGTGGCGACCTTCACCACCACCGACCTCGCTGTCGGCACCCACGCCCTCACCGCCGTCTACAGCGGCGACACCGCCTTCAACGGCTCCACCTCTCCGGTGGACACCCAGACCGTGAACACGGCGGACACCACCACGGCGTTGACGTCCCTGCCCGACCCGTCGGTGTTCGGCCAGGCCAAGGTCCTCACCGCCACCGTCACCTCCGTGGACGGCATCCCGACCGGGACGGTGTCGTTCTTCGACGGCGCCACCCTGCTGGGCACTGGCACTGTCGTCGCGGGCGTGGCGACCTTCACCACCACCGACCTCGGCGTCGGCACCCACGCGCTGACCGCCGTGTACGGTGGAGACTCCGCCTTCAACGGCTCGACCTCTCCGGTGGACACCCAGACCGTGAACACGGCGGACACCACCACGGCGTTGACCTCGGCGCCCGACCCGTCGGTGTTCGGCCAGGCGAAGGTGCTGACCGCCACCGTCACCGCCACCGCCCCCGGAGCCGGCACCCCCACCGGGACGGTGTCGTTCTTCGACGGCGCCACCCTGCTGGGCACCGCCACCCTGGACGCCACCGGCACCGGCACCCTCACCACCACCGACCTCGCTGTCGGCACCCACGCGCTGACCGCCGTCTACAGCGGAGACACCAGCTTCAACGGCTCGACCTCTCCGGTGGACACCCAGACCGTGAACATGGCGGACACCAGCACGGTGTTGACGTCCCTGCCTGACCCGTCGGTGTTCGGTCAGGCGAAGGTGCTGACCGCCACTGTCACCG
>NZ_JBMVFA010000028.1:1328-106674 GCF_049543595.1 Kitasatospora sp. NPDC094028
CCGCGGCGGCTCCCGGTGCCGGCATCCCGACCGGGACGGTGTCGTTCTTCGACGGCGTCACCCTGCTGGGCACCGCCACGCTGGACGCCACCGGCACCGGCACCTTCACCAGTTCGGCTCTGGGCGTGGGCAGTCACGCGCTGACCGCCGTGTACGGTGGAGACACCAGCTTCAACGGCTCCACCTCCCCCGTCGACGCGCAGACCGTGAACACGGCGGACACCACGACGGCGTTGACCTCGGCGCCCGACCCGTCGGTGTTCGGCCAGGGCAAGGTCCTCACCGCCACCGTCACCGCCACCGCCCCCGGTGCCGGCATCCCGACCGGGACGGTGTCGTTCTTCGACGGCGCCACCCTGCTGGGAACCGCCACGCTGGACGCCACCGGCACGGCCACCTTCACCAGTTCGGCTCTGGGCGTGGGCAGTCACGCGCTGACCGCCGTGTACGGTGGCGACTCCGCCTTCAACGGCTCGACCTCTCCGGTGGACACCCAGACCGTGAACATGGCGGACACCACTACGGTGTTGACGTCCCTGCCTGACCCGTCTGTGTTCGGCCAGGCGAAGGTGCTGACCGCTACCGTCACCGCGGCGGCTCCCGGTGCCGGCATCCCGACCGGGACGGTGTCGTTCTTCGACGGCGTCACCCTGCTGGGCACCGCCACGCTGGACGCCACCGGCACCGGCACCTTCACCACCATCGACCTCGCTGTCGGCACCCACGCGCTGACCGCCGTGTACGGTGGCGACACCAGCTTCAACGGCTCGACCTCTCCGGTGGACACCCAGACCGTCAACACGGCTGACACCAGCACGGTGTTGACGTCTCTGCCCGACCCGTCGGTGTTCGGTCAGGCGAAGGTGCTGACCGCCACCGTCACCGCGGCGGCTCCCGGGGCCGGCACCCCCACCGGGACGGTGTCGTTCTTCGACGGCGCGACCCCGCTGGGCACTGCCACGCTGGACGCCACCGGCACCGGCACCTTCACCAGTTCGGCTCTGGGCGTCGGCATCCACGCGCTGACCGCCGTCTACAGCGGAGACACCGCCTTCAACGGCTCCACCTCACCCATCGACGCCCAGACCGTCACCACGGCGGACACCAGCACGGCGTTGACCTCGGCGCCCGACCCGTCGGTGTTCGGCCAGCCCAAGGTCCTCACCGCCACCGTCACCGCCACCGCCCCCGGAGCCGGCACCCCCACCGGCACGGTGTCGTTCTTCGACGGCGCGACCCCGCTGGGAACCGCCACCCTGGACGCCACCGGCACCGGCACCTTCACCACCACCGACCTCGCTGTCGGCACCCACGCGCTGACCGCCGTCTACAGCGGAGACACCGCCTTCAACGGCTCCACCTCACCCATCGACGCCCAGACCGTGACCACGGCGGACACCGCTACGGTGTTGACCTCGGCGCCCGACCCGTCGGTGTTCGGCCAGGCGAAGGTGCTGACCGCCACCGTCACCGCGGCGGCTCCCGGTGCCGGCACCCCCACCGGGACGGTGTCGTTCCTCGACGGCGCGATCCCGCTGGGAACCGCCACGCTGGACGCCACCGGCACGGCCACCTTCACCAGTTCGGCTCTGGGCGTCGGCACCCACGCGCTCACCGCCGTCTACAGCGGAGACACCGCCTTCAACGGCTCCACCTCACCCATCGACGCCCAGACCGTCACCACGGCCGACACCACTACGGCGTTGACGTCCCTGCCTGACCCGTCGGTGTTCGGCCAGGCGAAGGTGCTGACCGCCACCGTCACCGCCACCGCCCCCGGTGCCGGCACCCCCACCGGCACGGTGTCCTTCCTCGACGGCGCGACCCCGCTGGGAACCGCCACCCTGGACGCCACCGGCACGGCCACCTTCACCACCACCGACCTCGCTGTCGGCACCCACGCGCTGACCGCCGTCTACAGCGGAGACACCAGCTTCAACGGCTCGACCTCACCCGTCGACGCCCAGACCGTCACCACGGCCGACACCACAACGGTGGTGACGTCCCTGCCCGACCCGTCGGTGTTCGGCCAGCCAGTGAGCCTGACGGCGACCGTCAGCGTCGTCGCCCCCGGGGGCGGCATCCCCACCGGCACGGTCACGTTCTTCATCGGCGGCATCCCCCAGGCGCCGGTCACCCTGTCCGGCGGCGTAGCCACCCTGACCACTGCCGCCCTCAGTGTTGGCGTGCACCCGATCAGGGCCACCTACAACGGGAGCGGCAACTACAACACCTCCACCTCGGCGACCATCACTCAGACGGTCACCAAGGCCGACACCACCACGGTGTTGACGTCCCTGCCCGACCCGTCGGTGTTCGGCCAGGCGAAGGTGTTGACCGCCACCGTCACCGCCACCGCCCCCGGTGCCGGCACCCCCACCGGGACGGTGTCGTTCTTCGACGGCGCTACCCTGCTGGGCACTGGCACTGTCGTCGCGGGCGTGGCCACCTTCACCACCACCGACCTCGGCGTCGGCACCCACGCCCTCACCGCCGTCTACGCCGGTAACCCCAGCTTCAACGGCTCCATCTCCCTCGTCGACGCCCAGGCGGTCACCACGGCCGACACCACAACGGTGTTGACCTCGGCACCCGACCCGTCGGTGTTCGGCCAGCCCAAGGTGCTGACCGCCACCGTCACCGCCACCGCCCCCGGAGCCGGCACCCCCACCGGCACGGTGTCGTTCTTCGACGGCGCTACCCTGCTGGGCACTGGCACTGTCGTCGCGGGCGTGGCCACCTTCGCCACCTCCGACCTCGCTGTCGGCACCCACGCCCTCACCGCCGTCTACAGCGGCGACACCGCCTTCAACGGCTCTACCTCCCCCGTCGACGCCCAGACGGTCACCAAGGCCGACACCACAACGGTGTTGACGTCCCTGCCCGACCCGTCGGTGTTCGGCCAGGCGAAGGTGCTGACCGCCACCGTCACCTCCGTGGACGGCATCCCGACCGGGACGGTGTCGTTCTTCGACGGTGCGACCCTGCTGGGCACTGGCACTGTCGTCGCGGGTGTGGCCACCTTCGCCACCTCCGACCTCGCTGTCGGCACCCACGCCCTCACCGCCGCCTACAGCGGCGACACCAGCTTCAACGGCTCCACCTCGCCCGTCGACGCCCAGACCGTCACCAAGGCCAACACCACCACCACGGTGACTACTGCGCCGAACCCCTCGGTGTTCGGCCAGCCAGTGAGCCTGACGGCGACCGTCAGCGTCGTCGCCCCCGGGGGCGGAATCCCCACCGGCACGGTCACGTTCTTCATCGGCGGCATCCCCCAGGCGCCGGTCACCCTGTCCGGCGGCGTAGCCACCCTGACCACTGCCGCCCTCAGTGTTGGCGTGCGCCCGATCAGGGCCACCTACAACGGGAGCGGCAACTACAACACCTCCACCTCGGCGACCTTCAAGCAGACGGTCGCTGAGGCCAGCACCACCACGGCGCTGACCTCGGCGCCGAACCCGTCGGTGCACAGGCAGTTGGTGACCCTGACAGCGACCGTCACCGCCACCGCCCCCGGGGCCGGCACCCCCACCGGCAAGGTGACGTTCTTCGACGGCGCCACCCTGCTGGGCCACGCCACCCTCTCCGGCGGCGTGGCCACCTTCACCACCACCGACCTCGGCGTCGGCATCCACGCGCTGATCGCCGTCTACGCCGGAAACCCCAGCTTCAACGGCTCCACGTCACCCATCCACGCCCAGATAGTGCTCTGAGCACATGAACTCACCCGGGTCGGCCTTCGGGCCGGCCCGGGTGAGGCATGTCCGGGGGTGGCGAGAGCGGCGTAGCCGCCAGTTAGCGGTTCCAACCGCCACCTGTCGCTTCCAGTCACAGCGGTGCGGCCGATGCGCCGGCCGCGTCAGGGGCAAAAAACAAGCAGGCATGATTGCTTTTTTCTCCGGGCGGTGCCAGGCTGCTGCGCGACGGCGCCCGTCCCGGTGTGCCGCCAACTCTCGGGCAGGGGAGGCGCATTGGAGCGCGGACGGGCAGGCTTGAGGATCGGCAACGCCTCGGGCTTCTACGGGGACCGCTTCGCGGCGGTGCGGGAGATGCTCACCGGCGGCCCGCTGGACGTGCTCACCGGGGACTACCTGGCCGAGCTGACCATGCTCATCCTGGCCCGGGACCGGCTGAAGGACCCGTCGCTCGGGTACGCCCGGACGTTCCTGCGCCAGATGGAGGAGTGCCTCGGCCTGGCGCACGAGCGCGGGGTGCGGATCGTGGTGAACGCCGGCGGCCTCAACCCGGCCCGGCTCGCCGAGGAGCTGCGGCAGCTGGCCGACCGGCTGGGCATCGGGGCGGTCGTGGCGCACGTCGAGGGCGACGACCTGCTCCCGCGCCGCGCCGAACTCGGCCTGCCCGAAGGGCTGCTGGCCGCCAACGCCTACCTCGGCGCGTTCGGCATCGCCGCCTGCCTGGACGGCGGCGCGGACGTCGTCGTCACCGGGCGGGTCACCGACGCCGCGCTGGTCGCCGGCCCCGGGATCGCCCGTTTCGGCTGGACGCCCGCCGACCTCGACGCCCTGGCCGGGGCGGTGGTCGCCGGACACGTCCTGGAGTGCGGCGCCCAGGCCACCGGCGGCAACTACGCCTTCTTCCGCGAGCACGACGTCACCCACCCCGGCTTCCCGATCGCCGAGCTGCACCCGGACGGCTCCAGCGTCATCACCAAGCACCCGGGCACCGGCGGCGCCGTCACCACCGGCACCGTCACCGCCCAACTCCTGTACGAGACCGGCGGGGCGCACTACCTCGGCCCGGACGTCACCGCCCGGCTGGACACCGTCCGGCTCACCGCGGACGGCCCGGACCGGGTCCGGATCGACGGGGTGCGCGGCGAGGCCCCGCCCGCCACCCTCAAGGTCGGGCTCAACCGGCTCGGCGGCCACCGCAACGAGGTCGTCTTCGTCCTCACCGGCCTGGACATCGACGCCAAGGCCGCCCTGGTCCGGCGGCAGTTCGAGGCCGCCCTGCCGCCCGCGGCCCGCCCGGCCGAGCTGCGCTGGACGCTCGCCCGGACCGACCACCCGGACGCCGACACCGAGGAGACCGCCTCGGCGTACCTGCGGCTCACCGCCCGGGACCGGGATCCGGCCAAGGTCGGCCGTGAACTCGGCAGGGCCGCCGTGGAGTCGGGCTTGGCTGGCTACCCCGGCTTCCACCTCACCGCCCCGCCCGGCCCGGGCGCGCCGTACGGGGTGTTCACCGCCGCGTACGTCGACGCGAAGGCCGTCGAGCACACCGCGGTGCTGCCGGACGGCCGCCGGATCGCCGTCCCGCCGGCGCCGGTCACCTGCCAACCGGGCCAGGTGGCACCGGAGTTGCCCGAGCCGCTGCCCGCCGGGCCGACCCGGCGTGCCCCGCTCGGCCTGGTGGCCGGCGCCCGCAGCGGCGACAAGGGTGGCGACGCCAACCTCGGCGTGTGGGCTCGGGGTGAGGACGGCTGGCGCTGGCTCGCGCACACCCTCACCGTCGACCGGCTGCGCGAACTGCTGCCCGAGACCGCCGAGTTGCCCGTCGTCCGGCACCTCCTGCCGAACCTGCGCGCAGTGAACTTCACCGTCACCGGCCTGCTCGGCGAGGGCGTCGCGGCGCAGCACCGCTTCGACCCGCAGGCCAAGGCGCTGGGGGAGTGGCTGCGCTCCCGACACCTCGACATCCCGACCAGCCTGCTCGACAGCACCCCGACCGACAGCCCGGAGGCCACCCCGTGACCGTCCTGCACACCCGCCTCGACCCGGCCGGGCCCGAGTACGCCGAGCACCGCGCCGCGATGCTCGGCAAGCTCGCCGAGCTGGACGAGGAGCACGCCAAGGCGCTGGCCGGCGGCGGCCCCTCGTACGTGGAGCGCCACCGGGGGCGCGGCAAGCTGCTGGCCCGCGAGCGGATCGAGTTGCTGCTCGACCAGGACTCGCCGTTCCTGGAGCTGTCCCCGCTGGCCGCCTGGGGCAGCGAGTACCCGGTCGGCGCGGCGCTGGTCACCGGCATCGGGGTGGTCGAGGGCGTCGAGTGCGTGATCACCGCCAACGACCCGACGGTGCGCGGCGGTGCCAGCAACCCGTGGACGCTGCGCAAGGCGCTGCGGGCCAACGAGATCGCGCTCGCCAACCGGCTCCCGCTGGTCAACCTGGTCGAGTCGAGCGGCGCCGACCTGCCGAGCCAGAAGGAGGTCTTCATTCCCGGCGGGGCGCTGTTCCGCGACCTCACCCGGCTGTCCGCCGCCCGCATCCCCACCGTGGCCGTGGTGTTCGGCAACTCGACGGCCGGCGGGGCCTACGTGCCCGGCATGTCGGACCACACCGTGCTGGTCAAGGACCGCGCCAAGGTGTTCCTCGGCGGCCCGCCGCTGGTCAGGATGGCCACCGGCGAGGAGGCCGACGACGAGTCGCTGGGCGGCGCCGAGATGCACGCCCGCACCTCGGGCCTGGCGGACCACTTCGCCGTGGACGAGGCGGACGCGCTGCGGATCGCCCGCCGGATCGTCGCCCGGCTCGACCACCGCAAGCCCGGCCCGCACCCGGACCGGCTCGCCGAGCCGCCGAAGTACGCCGAGGAGGAGCTGCTCGGCATCGTCCCCGGCGACCTCAAGGTGCCCTTCGACCCGCGCGAGGTGATCGCCCGGATCGTCGACGGCTCCGACTTCGACGAGTTCAAGCCGCGCTACGGCACCAGCCTGGCCACCGGCTGGGCCCGCCTGCACGGCTACCCGGTCGGCATCCTGGCCAACGCGCAGGGTGTGCTGTTCAGCGAGGAGTCCCAGAAGGCCGCCCAGTTCATCCAGCTGGCCAACCAGCGGGACACCCCGCTGCTGTTCCTGCACAACACCACCGGCTACATGGTCGGCAAGGACTACGAGCAGGGCGGCATCATCAAGCACGGCGCGATGATGATCAACGCCGTCGCCAACTCCCGGGTGCCGCACCTGTCGGTGCTGACGGGCGCCTCGTACGGGGCCGGCCACTACGGGATGTGCGGCCGGGCGTACGAGCCGCGCTTCCTGTTCTCCTGGCCGAGCGCCAAGTCCGCCGTGATGGGCCCGCAGCAGCTCGCCGGGGTGCTGTCGATCGTGGCCCGCCAGTCGGCGGCGGCCAAGGGCCGGCCGTACGACGAGGACGCCGACGCGGCGATCCGGGCGATGGTCGAGCAGCAGATCGAGGCCGAGTCGCTGCCGGTGTTCCTGTCCGGCCGGCTCTACGACGACGGCGTGATCGACCCGCGCGACACCCGTACGGTGCTCGGCCTCTGCCTGTCCGCGATCCACAACGCGCCGGTCGAGGGCGCGCGCGGCTACGGCGTCTTCCGGATGTGAGGGATCTCCGACCGATGTTCACCCAATCCATGATCACCAACCTGCTGGTCGCCAACCGGGGCGAGATCGCCCGCCGGGTCTTCCGGACCTGCCGCGACCTCGGCATCGCCACCACCGCCGTGCACTCCGACCCGGACGCCGGCGCCCCGCACGTGCGCGAGGCCGACGCCGCCGTCCGGCTGCCCGGCGCCGCGCCGGCCGACACCTACCTGCGGTCCGACCTGATCGTCGCCGCCGCGCTCGCGGCCGGGGCCGACGCCGTCCACCCCGGGTACGGATTCCTGTCCGAGAGCGCCGAGTTCGCCCGCGCCGTGCTGGACGCGGGCCTCACCTGGGTCGGCCCGCCGCCCGCCGCGATCGCCGCGATGGGCTCCAAGACCGCCGCCAAGCGCCTGATGGCCGGGGCCGGGGTGCCCGTGCTCGGCGCGCTGACCGAGCCGACCGAGGCCGACCTGCCGCTGCTGGTCAAGGCGGCGGCGGGCGGCGGCGGGCGCGGCATGCGGGTCGTGCGCACCCTCGCCGAGCTGCCGGAGGCGCTGGCGGCGGCCGGCGCCGAGGCGGCGAGCGCGTTCGGCTCGGCCGAGGTGTTCTGCGAGCGCTACCTGCCGAGCGGCCGGCACGTCGAGGTGCAGCTGCTGGCGGACGCGCACGGCACGGTCTGGGCGGTCGGCGACCGCGACTGCTCGCTGCAGCGGCGCCACCAGAAGGTGATCGAGGAGGCGCCCGCGCCGGGCCTCTCGCCCGCCGTGCGCGCCGGGCTGCACGCGGCGGCCGCCGACGCGGCCCGGGCGATCGGCTACGTCGGCGCCGGCACGGCCGAGTTCCTGCTCGGCGAGGACGGCCGGTTCTGGTTCCTGGAGATGAACACCCGCCTCCAGGTCGAGCACCCGGTCACCGAGGCGGTCACCGGGCTCGACCTGGTCGCGCTCCAACTGGCCGTCGCCGAGGGCGGTTCGCTGCCCGGCCCGACCCCGCCGCCGACCACCGGGCACGCGATCGAGGCCCGGCTCTACGCCGAGGACCCGGCGAACGGCTGGCGGCCCGCCACCGGCACCCTGCACCGGCTCGAACTCGCCGCCGGGCACGAGGAGTTCACCAGCAGCGGCGCGGCCGGGCTGCGGCTGGACGCCGGGATCGCGGCGGGCGACGAGATCACCCCGCACTACGACCCGATGCTCGCCAAGGTGATCGCCTGGGCGCCGACCCGGGCGGCCGCCGCCCGCCGACTGGCCGACGCGCTCGCCCGCGCCCGCGTCCACGGCCCGGCCACCAACCGGGAGTTGCTGGTCCGCGCGGTGCGCCACCCGGCCTTCCTGGCCGGCCGCCTGCACACCGGCTTCCTGGCCGAGCACGCCGCCGAGCTCACCGCCCCGGACCGGGCGGGCACCGACCGCGCCGCGCTGGCCGCCGCCCTCGCCGACGCCGCCGCGCGCACCACCGGGCCGCACGCCGCCCTCCACACCGCCCTGCCGTCCGGCTGGCGCAACCTGCCCTCCCAGCCCCAGCTCAAGCGCTACCGCACCGACACCGGCGCCGAGTCGGACATCCGCTACCGGCTCACCCGGGACGGCCTGCGGGCCGAGGGCCACCCCGGCACCGAACTGGTCGAGGCGGCCCCCGACCGGGTCGTGCTGCGCGAGGACGGCATCCGGCGCGGCTACCGGGTCGCCCGGCACGGCGACCGGGTGTACGTCGACACCCCCACCGGCGGCCTGGCGCTGACCGCCCTGCCACGCTTCCCCGATCCCACCGAGCAGACCGACCCCGGCGCCCTGCTGGCCCCGATGCCCGGCACCGTGGTGCGGGTCACCGCCGCCGTGGGCGACACCGTCACCGCCGGGCAGCCGCTGCTCGTGCTGGAGGCGATGAAGATGGAGCACCGCGTCGCCGCCCCGGCGGACGGCGTGCTGACCGAACTGCGCGCCGCCCCCGGTCACCAGGTCGAGCTGGGCGCCCTGCTCGCCGTCGTCAAGACGGCCACCGACACCCCCGAGAAAGCCCCCCGAGAAGCCTGAGGAAGGACCGCACATGCCCGCCACCGGCAGCCAGCTCCTCGAAACCCCCGAACGCCGCGCCCTGCGCCAGGCCGTGGCCGACCTCGCCCGTCGCTACGGCTCCGACTACTTCCTCGCCAAGTCCCGCGCCGGCGAACCCGTCGACGAACTGTGGGCGGAGGCCGGCAAGGCCGGCTACCTGGGCGTCAACCTGCCCGCCGAGTACGGCGGCGGAGGCGGCGGCATCACCGATCTGGCCATCGTGCTGGAGGAGTTGGGCGCGGCGGGCTGCCCGCTGCTGCTCATGGTGGTCTCCCCGGCGATCTCCGGCACCGTGATAGCCCGCTTCGGCACCGAGGAGCAGAAGCGCCGCTGGCTGCCCGGACTGGCGGACGGCAGCCGCAGGTTCGCGTTCGGCATCACCGAGCCGGACGCG
The DNA here is from genome assembly GCF_049543595.1 of Kitasatospora sp. NPDC094028. Classification (NCBI taxonomy): domain Bacteria; kingdom Bacillati; phylum Actinomycetota; class Actinomycetes; order Kitasatosporales; family Streptomycetaceae; genus Kitasatospora; species Kitasatospora sp. NPDC094028. The sequence goes on from NZ_JBMVFA010000028.1 coordinate 11,071, forward strand.
GGCTCCAACTCGCACCGGATCACCACCGTCGCCCGCCGGGACGGCGAGGACTGGCTGCTGACCGGCCGCAAGGTGTTCATCTCCGGCATCGACCAGTGCGACGCGGTGCTGTTCGTCGCCCGCACCGAGGACGCGCGCACCGGCAAGCTCAAGCCCTGCCTGTTCGTCGTCCCGCGCGACACCCCCGGCTTCGAGTACCGGCCGATCCCGATGGAGATCGTCGCCCCCGAGCGGCAGTTCCAGGTGTTCCTGGACGACGTCCGGCTGCCCGCCGACGCCCTGGTCGGCGACGAGAACGCCGGCCTGCTCCAGCTGTTCGCCGGGCTCAACCCCGAGCGGATCCTCACCGCCGCGTTCGCGCTCGGCCTGGCCCGGCACGCCCTCGGCCGGGCCGTCGACTACGCCAAGGACCGCACCGTCTGGTCCACCCCGATCGGCGCCCACCAGGGCCTGGCGCACCCGCTCGCCCAGTGCGCCGTGGAGGTCGAGCTGGCCCGGCTGATGGCCCAGAAGGCCGGGCTGCTCTACGACGCGGGCGAGGACCTCGCCGCGGGGGAGGCCGCCAACATGGCCAAGTACGCGGCGGGCGAGGCCGCCGCCCACGCCGTCGACCAGGCGGTGCAGACCCTGGGCGGCAACGGCCTCACCCAGGAGTACGGGCTGGGCGCTCTGCTGGTCGCCTCCCGGGTGGCCCGGGTCGCCCCGGTCAGCCGCGAGATGGTGCTCAACTACGTCGCCCAGCACACCCTCGGCCTGCCCAGGTCGTACTGAGCCGGCGGACCGGGCTACCGGACCGAACTGAGGTGCGCGAACACCACGGTGTTGGCCTCGTACCCGGTGTGCCGGTCGAACTTCCCGCCGCAGGTGATCAGCCGCAGATCGGCGTGGTCGGTCTCCCCGTAGACCAGGCCGCTCGGGAAGTCCTTCTTCGGGAACACCTGGACGGAGTCGACGGTGAACACCGCCGTCCGCCGGTCCTTGCGGACCACCTCGACGGTGTGCCCGGGCCGGAGCAGCCCGAGCCGGTAGAACACCGCCGGCCCGCTGCGGTTGTCGGCGTGCCCGACGACGATCGCCGTCCCGGCGGCGCCGGGCGCGGCGCCGTCCCGGTACCAGCCGGCCAGGTTGCGCTGCGCCATCGGCGGGGTCGCCAGCTGCCGGTCGGGGGTCAGCCCGAGCCCGGTCACGGGGGCGTCGACGTCGATGGCCGGGATCCGGATCCGGGTCGGCGCGGAGGCGGGCAGCGGCGGGAAGCCGGGCGTGGCGGGCGCGGCCGGCGAGGGGGTGGCGGTGGGGACGGGTGACGGCGTGCCGGCGCCCGGCGCGACCGACGCCGGGCCGGCCGCCCGCGCGGCGGCCGGTGGCGGCAGCGGGGGGCCGCCCCGGCCCTCGCCGCCGTCCAGCACCAGCCACACCCCGGCGGTCAGGGCGACGGCGACGGCCCCGGCCCGCAGCGGGCCGGGGCCGAGGCGCCGCGAGCGCGGCGGCCGGTCAGGATCAGGCATGACGCCCGTCGCGACGACGGACGGCGCGGATGCCCAGTCCGGTGGCGCCGGCGATCAGGGCGAAGCCGCCGAGCACCTCGGGGGTGTTCGGCCCGGAGGTGCCGCCACCGCCGGTGCCGACGCCGCCGGTGGGCCCGCCGCCGTGGCTGGGGGAGACGCTCGGTCTGCCGCTCGGCGACGGGGAGCCGGACGGGGACGGGGAGCCGCTCGGCGAGGGCGAGCTCGACGGGGACGGCGACGGAGAGGGCGAGGTGGTCGCGCAGGAGACCTCGAAGACCTTCTGCTTCGCGGTGCCGGTCTCGCCGACGAACGTCCATTCGAGCTTGTAGTGCCCGTTCGGGAGGGTGAAGACGCCGGTCGCGCCGGTGCCGTTGGTGAGGCTGATCGACCCGGCCAGCACCTGCGCGGTGCCGGTCGGCGGCTGCTGCTCGATCGCCCAGTTGACCTGCTGGACCGTGTCGAAGTTGAAGGCGTCCAGGTAGAACTTGCAGACCTTGGGCTCGTCGCGGGTGTCGTCGACGGGCGTGGTGTCGTTGTGAACCTTCACGTCGCCGTTGTCGCCCGGCGCCGCGAAGGCGGCCGGGGCGCCGCCGAGGACGAGGACGGCGGCGGTGGTGGCGGCGGCGAGCAGGCGGCGAGCGGACGGCAGGGGAGGGGAGAGGGGGCTCACGGTGGGTCGCTCCAGACTTCGGGGCCGCACCCGGGCGGGCGGCCATGGCGTACCACCGTGCTGTTGTGCGCCCCCGGCGGCCAACGCGCCACGCGCACTCCGGGCCGGGTTCCCCACAATGGCCCAGCGGCGGCCCCGGGGATCCGTATGCTCCTGAACGCGCCCCGGGCCGGTGGCCGCCCAGACCCTCCGCCGGCTCTCGTTTCAGCTTCAACTTCCATAGTGGAGGCCTACCTTGGTGTTCCGAAGCGAGTTCCCCGACGTCGAGCCGATCGACCTGCCGATCCATCAGGCGGTCCTCGGCCACGCCGCCCGGCACGGCGACCGCCCGGCCCTGGTCGACGGCATCACGGGCGAGAGCACCAGCTACACGCGGCTCGCCGCCTCCGTCGAGCGGATCGCCGCCGGACTGGCCGGCGCCGGGGTGCGCCAGGGCGACGTGCTGGCCCTGTTCAGCCCCAACAGCACCGCCTACCCGATGGCCTTCTACGGCGCCACCCGGGCCGGCGCCACCGTCACCACCGTCTCCTCCCTCGCCACCCCCGGCGAACTGGCCGGCCAGCTCGCCGACGCGGGCACCCGCTGGCTGGTCACCGTCTCCCCGTTCCTGCCGACCGCCCGCCGGGCCGCCGAACTGCTCGCCGAACAGGGACGGCCGCTGGCCGAGGTCATCGTCCTGGACGGCGCCGAGGGCCACCGCTCGCTGGCCGACCTGCTGGCCGCCACCGGCCCCGCCCCCGAGGTCGACATCGACCCCGGTCGGGACATCGCCGTGCTCCCCTACTCCAGCGGCACCACCGGCCTGCCCAAGGGCGTGATGCTCACCCACCGCTCGGTCTCCACCAACCTCGCCCAGTGCGACCCCCTGTTCCGCCCCGAGGAGGGCGAGCGGATGCTCGCCGTGCTGCCCTTCTTCCACATCTACGGCCTCACCGCGCTGATGAACCAGCCGCTGCGCTGCGGCGCCACCGTCGTCGTGCTGCCCCGCTTCGACCTGGAGCAGTTCTGCCGCACCGTCGAGGAGCAACGCGTCCAGGGCCTGGTGATCGCCCCGCCGATCGCCCTCGCCCTGGCCAAGCACCCCGTCGTGGACCGCTTCGACCTCTCCTCCGTCGAGTACCTGCTGTGCGCGGCCGCCCCGCTCGACCCGGAGCTCGCCGACGCGTGCGCCCGCCGCCTCGGCCTGCCGCACCTGCTGCAGGGCTACGGCATGACCGAGCTGTCCCCGACCACCCACGTCGTCAACCCGAAGGAGACCGACCCCTCGCCCGGCTCGGTCGGCCGGATGGTCCCCTCCACCGAACTGCGGGTCGCCGCCCTGGACGGCAGCGACGGCGACCTCGGCCCCGGCGAGCGCGGCGAACTGCTGATCCGCGGCCCGCAGGTGATGAAGGGCTACTTCGGCCGCCCCTCCGACACCGCGGCGATGATCGACGCCGAGGGCTGGCTGCACACCGGCGACGTCGGCTACGTGGACGAGCGCGGCTACCTGTACATCGTCGACCGGGTCAAGGAGCTGATCAAGTACAAGGGCTACCAGGTGGCCCCCGCCGAGCTGGAGGCCGTGCTGCTCGCCCACCCGCAGATCGCCGACGCGGCCGTGATCGGCGTCCCGGACGCGGACGGCACCGAGTGCCCCAAGGCCTTCGTGGTGCGCACCCCCGGCAGCTCGCTGACCGAGCAGGAGGTCACCTGGTACGTGGCCGGGCAGGTCGCCCCGTACAAGAAGATCCGCGCGGTGGAGTTCGTCGACGCCGTCCCCAAGTCCGCGGCCGGCAAGATCCTGCGCCGCGAACTGCGGGCCCGGGAGGCCGCGCGCGCCGGGGCCACCCGCTGACCACCCCCGGCCCCGGCGTCCGAGGACGGCGGACCGTCTGTGAGGATCGACCCGCCGTACCTCCACCGACAGCGACCCCACCGGAACGGGAACCACCGCCAGCCATGACCAGCCACCCCGCCGTGCGAACCCCCCAGCAGGACCGCAGCCGCGCCACCCGCGCCCGGCTGCTCGCGGCGGCCGTCGAGTGCCTGGCCGAGCTCGGCTGGCAGGGCTCCACCGTCACCGTGGTCGCCGAGCGGGCCGGCGTCTCCCGGGGCGCCGCCCAGCACCACTTCCCGACCCGCGAGGACCTGTTCACCGCGGCCGTCGAGCACGTCACCGCCGAGCGGCTGGCAGCCGTCCGCGCCCACGCGGACCAGCTGCCGGCCGCCGGCCCCGACCGCACCCTGGCCGTCGTGGACATGATCGTCCAGCTCTACACCGGCCCGCTGTTCCGCGCCGCCCTGCACCTGTGGACGGCCGCCGCCACCGAGGACGCCCTGCGCGAGCGGATCGTCGCCCTGGAGGGCCGCGTCGGCCGGGAGGCCCACCGGGCCGCCGTCGAGTTCCTGGACGCCGACGAGACCCGCCCCGGCGTGCGCGAATCGGTGCAGGCCACCCTCGACCTCGCCCGCGGCCTCGGTCTCGCCAACCTGCTCACCGACGACAGTCATCGACGTTCCGGAGTGATCCGGCAGTGGGCGGGCCTGCTGCAGAGTACGCTGCGCCCGGTACGCCCATGACGCCCGTACACCGTCAGCGGCCGGACTACTCCTGACCAAGGGGTCGCCGGGCGGCCGATGTCCGTGCAGTCTGGAGAAGAATCCCGGCCGGCACGGACCGCGAGGCCCACCCGACCGGGCACGAGCCGAACCGGGGTGCTGCCTGATCATGCACGGACACGACTGGGACGCGACCGACGCCGCCGGCCTCGCACCGAGCGGTGCCCCGGCGCGCGCCGAAGGCCACCGACTCGTCCCGCTCGCGACGGCCCTGCTCCAGGGCGACGGACTGATCCTGCACTGGAGCGAGGACGCCGAGGCCCTGCTCGGCTACACCTCCGAGGAAGCGGTCGGCAGCTACGCCGCGCAGCTGCTCGCCGACGAGGACGACCGCTCCTCCGTCCTGGGCCTCTTCCAGCGGATCATGGCCGGTGTCGGCTCCTCCTTCGTCTTCCCGGTCCGCCACCGCGACGGCCACACGGTCGAGCTGGAGTTCCGCACCTACCCGATAGCCGGCCCGAACGGCACCCTGCTGCTGCTCGCCACCGCCTCCGACACCCGCGCCCTGCACGCCGTCGAGGCCGACCTGGCCGTCCTCGACGGCATCTTCGGCCGCTCGCCGATCGGCATGGCCGTCTACGACACCGACCTGCGCTACGTGCGGATAAACGAGGCACTGGCCCGGATGAACGGCGTCCCCGCCTCCGCGCACCTGGGCCGCCGGATATCGGCCGTCCTGCCGGGGATCAACACCGGCGAGGTCGAGCAGATCCTGCGTCAGGTACTGAAGAGCGGCAAGCCCGTGGTCGACGCCCGCTCGCACGGCCGCGTCCCCGGCGACCCCCGGCGGGACCGCGCCTGGTCCGCCTCCTACTTCCGGCTGGAGGACTCCACCGGCAAGGTCTTCGGCGTCGCCTCCTCGATCATCGACGTCACCGAGCGCTTCCAGGCCGAGGCCCGCGCCGCCCGCGCCCAGGAACGCCTCGCCACCATCGCCGAGGCCACCGCCCGGATCGGCACCACCCTCGACCTCACCCGCACGGCCGAGGAGCTGATCGAGGCGGTCGTCCCCCGGTTCGCCGACTTCGCCACCGTCGACCTGCTGGAGCCGGTGCTGCGCGGCTCCGAGCCCACCCAGATCCCCACCGACCGGCCGGTCACCCTGCGCGCCGTCGCGGTCGGCGAGGCCTACGAGTCCGGCCTCGGGGGCGCCGTGGACGTCGTCGGAGAGGCCTCCGAGTACGCCCCCGAGCGCAGCTACATCCAGTGCCTGCGCAGCGGCCGCCCGCTACTGCGCTCCCACGTCACCGAGGAGGTGCTGCGCGGCCTGGTCTCCAGCGACGACCGGGTCGCCCCCGGGATGGCGGCCGGCATCCACTCGTACCTGATGGTGCCGCTGATCGCCCGGGGCATGGTGCTCGGCGGCTCCGAGTTCATCCGGATGCGCAACCCCGAGCCGTTCACCGACGCCGACGTCGCCCTCGCCGAGGAACTGGTCGCCCGCACCGCGCTGGCCCTCGACAACGCCCGGCTCTACCGCCGGGAACGGGAGACCGCCCTCACCCTGCAGCGCAGCCTGCTGCCGCAGGAGATCCATCGCACCCTCGGCCTGGAGATCGCCTACCGCTACCTGCCCAGCAGCGTGGTCAGCGAGGTCGGCGGCGACTGGTTCGACGTGGTGCCGCTGTCCTGCGGCCGGGTCGCCCTGGTGGTCGGCGACGTGATGGGCCACGGCATCCGGGCTGCCGCCACCATGGGCCAGCTGCGCACCGTCGCCCGGACCCTGGCGACCCTCGACATGCCGCCCGAGCAGGTGCTCACCCGGCTGGACGAAACCGCCTCCGGAATCGGCGAGGGCCAGTTCGCCACCTGCATCTGCGCGGTGTACGACCCGCTGGACCGCACGGTGCAGGTCGCCTCGGCCGGCCACCTGCCGCCCGTCTGGGTCGGCCCGGACGGCGTCGCCCGGCGGGTCTCGGTGCCGCCCGGGGTACCGCTCGGCGTCGGCGGGGTCGCCTTCGAGTCGATCGAGTTCACCATCCCCGAGGGCGGCCTGGTCGCCCTGTACACCGACGGCCTGGTCGAACGGCGCGGCGAGGACCTGGACAAGGGCATCGACCTGCTCGCCGCCACCCTCGCCCAGCCCGGCCACACCCTGGAGGAGAGCTGCGACGCGGTGCTCGCCGCCCTGGTCACCGACGGCACCGAGGACGACATCGCGATGATCATGGGCCGGGTGCTGCCGCTGCCCGCCGACCGGATCGCCACCCTCCCGCTCACCGGCGGCGGCCGGGTGCCCGGCCAGGCCCGCCGCTTCACCCGCGCCACCCTGGAGAGCTGGGGCCTGAGCGCCCTCGCCGACTACGCCGAGCTGCTGGTCAGCGAGCTCGTCACGAACGCCCTGCTGCACGCCGACGCCCCGCGCCGGCTGCGGCTGTTCCGCGACCGGGTGCTCACCGTCGAGGTCTCCGACGCGGGCGGCCAGACCCCGCAGCTGCGCCCCTTCGCCGAGCAGGACGAGGGCGGGCGGGGGATGTTCCTGGTCAGCGAGCTGGCCCAGCGCTGGGGCAGTCGGCTGACCCGGGACGGCAAGGTGGTCTGGGCGGAGCTGGAGCTGCCCTTCGGCGCGTCCTGAGCACGGCGCCGGCCCCCGCTCGTCGCGGGGGCCGGCGTTCGGGCTGGTCGGACACGTTCGAGGGTCAGGCGTCGATCTTCTCGGGCGCCGGAGCGGTGACCTCGGTCGCCTCGGCCCCGGCGGGGCGCTTCTCCCCGCGCAGCAGGCGCCAGGCCATCGCCGCCGCGCCGAGCAGCAGCAGGGTGGCCAGCAGGCCGGCGCTGTTCATGCCGTGCACGAAGGCGTCCTTCGCGCTCGCCAGCAGCGGCCCGGCGACCTCGGCCGGCATCCCCTGCGCCGTTTCGACGGCGGCGCCCAGCGACTCGCCGGCCCGGGCGGCCGTGGCCGGGTCCACGGCGGCCGGGACGGTCAGCCCGCTCGCGTAGATCGAGCCGACCACCGAGCCGACCAGCGCGATGCCGAGCGCGGTGCCCAGCTCGTAGGCCGTCTCCGAGACCGCCGAGGCGGCCCCGGCCTTGTCGGCCGGCGCGGCGGTGAGCACCAGGCCGGCGCCGAGGGTGTAGGTGACGCCCTCGGCCGTGCCGACCACCAGGAAGGAGGCGGCCAGCACCAGGTAGGCGGTGTCCCGCTGGAGGAAGCCGAGCACGGCCATGCCCAGACCCATCGCGAGCAGGCAGCCGGCCAGCAGCGCCCGGGCACCGAAACGCCGGGCCAGCCGGGCGGTCAGCAGACCGCCGGCCACCGAGCCGACGAAGGCCGGCAGCTCCGCCAGGCCCGCCTGCAGCGGCCCGTAGCCGCGCACCAGCTGCAGGTACTGCGAGCTGACGAAGACCACCCCGGACACGCCGACCAGCGAGATCAGCGAGGCCGTGACGGCGGCGGTGAACCGCCGGTCGGCGAACAGCCGGACGTCCAGCAGCGGGGTCTCCAGCCGCAGCTGGCGGCGGACGAAGACGGTCAGCGCGGCCGCGCCCACGACGAAGGCGAGCGGGACGTCCCAGCGGGCGACGCCGTGCGCCGCGGCCTCCTTGATCGCGTAGACCACGCCGATCACCCCGGCCATGGACAGCGCGACGCTCAGCACGTCCCAGCGGCCCGGCTTCGGGTCCCGCGACTCCGGCAGCAGCCGGGCACCGAGCACCAGCAGCAGGAGCAGCACCGGGATGTTCAGCAGGAACACCGAGCCCCACCAGAAGTGCTCCAGCAGCGCCCCGCCGACGATCGGCCCGAGCGCGGCGCCGGCGGTGGCCGCCGCACCCCAGATGCCGATCGCGGTGGCGCGCTCCCGGTCGTCCGGGAAGAGGCCGCGGATCAGCGACAGGGTGGACGGCATGATCGTCGCCCCGGCGACGCCGAGCAGCGCCCGGGCCAGGATCAGCCAGCCGGGGCCGGGCGCGTAGGCGGCCAGCAGCGAGGCGGCGCCGAACGCGGCGGAGCCGGTCAGCAGCAGCTTCTTGCGGCCGATCCGGTCGCTGAGCGCGCCCATGCTGACCAGCAGGCCGGCCAGCACGAAGGAGTAGGAGTCGCCGATCCAGAGCAGCTGGGTGCCGCTGGGGCGCAGCGTCTCGCTGATGGAGGGGATGGCGAGGGACAGCACGGTCGCGTCGAGCGCGACCACGGTGACGGCCAGGACGAGGACGGCGAGGCCGGTCCAGCGCTGGCGGGTGGTCAGGGCGGTGCTCATGGCGTATCGGTTTCCGGTTTCCGGTCCGGGGTGTGCTGCGGGGTGTGGGCGGGGGCGGGGTGAGGGTGGCGCAGGGCCCCGCCGAGGAACAGTTCGGCCAGCGAGAAGGCGGCGTCGCGCGGGGCGAGCCGGCCGTCCTGGACGGCCCAGCCGATACCGGCGACCAGGTCGAAGAAGGCCTCGCTCAGCCAGGCGGCGCTCAGTTCGATCCGGAAGACGCCCTGCTGCTGCCCGCGCAGGAAGAGCGCGTGCAGCCGGGCGATCTGGACCTCCCAGAGGTCGTTCAGCCGGTCGTCGTCGTAGAGCTGGTTCTCGCCGGCCAGGAAGGCGCACAGCGCGGCGTCCGGGACGGCGGCGTCCACCAGGCGGCGCAGCGCGGCCTGGGCGTCGCCGTCCTCGACGGCGGCGGTGTCCAGCGCGGCGGCGAAGCGCCGCAGGCCGAGCATCCCGACTTCCAGGATCAGCGCCTCGCGGCCAGGGAAGAGCCGGTGCAGGGTGGCGCGGCTGATGCCCGCGGCGCGCGCGATCTCGTCCAGGTGGGCGGTCGGGCGGCGGGAGAGCACGCCGACGGCGGCTTCCAGGACGGTGTCGCGATCGGTGGCCATGAGACCAGTGTAGACCGAATGAGACATGGACGTCTCAGAATTTGTTCCCGAGTCTCAATCGGACCACCGCCGTCCGGGCCTGCGGACAGCAAAACCGGGGACGGCGAGTGCGCCGTCCCCGGTCCGGGGTGCTGCTGCGGCCGTACGGCCCGGTCAGCTCTGGTTGTAGAAGCCGGTGTCGTCCAGCGGGCGGTCGATCACCATCACCTCGACGTCCGCCGGGGTGAGCAGGAACACCCGGCGGGCGATCCGCTCGATGCCGCCCCGGGTGCCGAAGATCAGCCCGGAGGCGAAGTCGACCATGCGCTTGGCCTCGGCCTCGTCCATCTCGGTGAGGTCCATGACCACGGGGGTGCTCGCCCGGATGTGCTCGCCGACCGTCCGCGCGGCCTCGAATCCGGTCGGCCGCAGGGAGACGATCTTCGCGGGCGCGGGGACGGACGGCACCGTCTCCTGATCGACCCACTCGTCGTCGTACACCGCGGCCGGGTAGTTCCCCGAGGGCATCAGCCACCCGTTGTGGTGCTCGTCGCGAAGTGCTCCCATGCCGCGCCTCCCTGCCTCGTCCCGTCCTGGTCCCCCGGGGGTGGGTGTCCTTCTTGACACGTCATCCACTCGTCGGAACTGTCCGAGTATCGCACTGTTCACCGGTCCCGTGCCCGCTCGCGACCTCCGTACGAGTCGTGCCGCGCCGGAAACCCGGGCGAGCCCGGGCACCATCACCGACGCGTGGGCACATCGTACGGTTGCGCGCGTAGACCATATCGGTCACGGCCACCGCGCAATTGACCTTCTGTCAACAATGCGGAAACGATTTCGCCCCGGTTCGGTCCCGGCTCAGTCCCCGGTCGAGCCGTCCACCAATTCGCGCAGCAGATCCGCGTGTCCGTTGTGCCGGGCGTACTCCTCGATCATGTGCACCAGGATCCAGCGGAGCGTCACCTCCTGGCCCCGGCGCGGCCGCTCGGCCACGGTGTCCAGCGACAGGCCCTCGGCGGCGCGGCGGGCGGCGTCGATCTCGGCGCGCCAGGCGGCGAAGTCGTGGGCGACGTCCGCGGTGTCGACGCCGTTGAAGTCCCCGTCCTCGTCCTCCTTCGTCCAGAAGATGCCCTCCGGGAGCTCGGTCCCGAGCAGGACGCGCTGGAACCAGTGCTGCTCGACCTCGGCCATGTGCCGGACCAGGCCGAGCAGGGAGAGGTTGGACGGCGGGACGGAGCGCAGGCGGAGCTGGTCGTCGGTCAGGCCCTGGCACTTGAGGGCGAGGGTGCTGCGGTGGAATTCGAGCCAGGCGGTGAGCATCGCGGTCTCGTCGGCCACCATCGGCGCGTCGACGCGCGGGTCGAGTTCAGTCATATCGCCCATCCTGGCGGGGCGGTCGGCGGGCGGCCAGCGGATTTCGGTCCGCCGTCGCCGTCGTCGAGGCCCGCCCGGGCCGGGGGCGGTCAGGCCGTGCGCCGGCGGCGGGCCCGGGCGGCCCGCCAGAACCCCACCAGGCTGCCCAGCACCAGCACCGCGACGCCCCCGGCCGACACCAGGAAGGCGGCCGAACCGGGCTTGCCCGCGCTCGCCGCCGCCGTCACGTACACCGCCGTGGTCGGCACCACGCCGATCGCCGTCGCCGCCAGGAACGGCAGGAAGCCGACCCCGGAGAAGGCCGCGCCGTAGTTGCCCGCCTGGAACGGCATCCCCGGCAGCAGCCGCAGCACCAGCACGCTGCGGAAGCCCTGCTCGGTGAACCGCCGGTCCAGCGCGCCCAGCACCTTGCCGCGCAGGAACGGGCGCATCGCGTCCCGGCCCAGCCAGCGGGCCAGCCCGAACGCCACCACCGCGCCCAGCGTCGTGCCGAGCACCGCCAGCGCCACGCCCTCCTTGACGCCGAGCAGCAGCCCGGCGGCGGCGTTCAGCGCGGGGCGGGGGACGAAGGCCAGCGTGCCGACCGCGTAGACGGCGGCGAACAGCGGCGCGAACCAGTAGCCGGGCAGCCGGTCGGCGAGGCCGCCGTTCAGCAGCTCGGTCGGGCTCCACAGCAGCAGCGAGCCGGCGGCGGCGCCGAGCAGCAGCACGAGCAGGGCGAACCGCCACCACGGCGAGGCCGCCGGGGCAGTCGGGGCGTGGTCGTGCGGGTCGTCCTGGTCGACGGCGGACGGCGCGGCGGCGGTGGTCACGGGCACCGGCCGAGCCTAACCCGCACGGGGGAGCGCGCGGCCCGCCGGGCCGCGCCCGCCGGTCGCGGGCGACGGGCGGGCACCGGCCGCTCAGTGCTCGGTGCGCTCCGCGCCGGCCGTGCGGAGGAAGGCGAGCACCCGGTGCCAGGCGTCGAGGGCGGCGGTGAGGTCGGCGTCCAGGCCCTCGGGGGTGAGGGCGAGCAGGTGCGGGAGCAGAACCGGCATGGTGCCGAATTCCGCCGGGCGGTTTTCCGGATCGGCTCCGGCCGTCCGCCCGTAATAGTCGAGGACGAGTGCGGGGTGGCCCTGTTCGGCGAGCCGGGCGGCGGTGTGCCGGTAGAACGCGGACATTCCCTTGTTGTCGGGGAGGGCGAGCACACCGGGACCGGTGGCGAACTCGGGGCGGGCCAGGAAGGCGGCGAATTCGGTGCCGTCCGCCGAGATCAGGGTGAGCGGCGCGGCCTCGGCGAGCGGCCGGAGGGCGGGGGAGAAGGCGGGCGGGGCGGCGTCCGGGTCGTAGCACACGGGATTTCCTCTCGCGGACAGCGAAAACCGCCGGGCGCGGTGGCACCCGGCGGTCGGCGAGATTAGCGGGGAATGTCCTGGAGAATGCCGATCATAGCGCCGGAATATTTTTCCCGGAAGCGCTTTTCGGCGGCAGTTCGGTCACGATTCCTTTCGCCGCGTTCGGTTCGCCGAGGCGCAGTGCCCCGGCGCCGAGCAGCAGGGCGCAGCACAGGGCGGTGACCAGGCCGAAGGAGACGGTCAGTGAGGTGGCCTGGGCGAGGGCGCCGATGACGGCGGGGGCGATCAGGCCGGAGGTGTAGGTGACGGTGGCGACGCCCGCGATGGCCTGGCTGGCGTTGCCTCCGATCCGGCCGGCGGCCGCGAAGGCGAGCGGGACGATCACCGCGACGCCGATGCCGATGAGCGCGAAGCCGGGGACGGCGAGGGCCGGGTGGTCGGCGGTGACCACCAGCAGGCCGCCGGCGGTGGCGACGGCGCCGCCGAGCCGGGTGGCCCGGACGGCGCCGAGCCGGCGGATCACCGTGTCCCCGGCGAGCCGGCTGACGGCCATGGTGAGCGAGAAGGCGGTGTACGAGGCGGCGGCGACGGTGGCCGTGGAGCCGGTGACGTCCCGCAGGTAGACGCCGCTCCAGTCCATCGACGCGCCCTCGGCGAACACCGCGCAGAAGCCGACCAGGCCGATCACCAGCGAGCTGCGCGGCGGCAGGGCGAAGCGCGGCGGCGCCTCGGCCTCCTCGGCGGCCCGCAGGTCGGGCAGGCCCCGGCAGACGGGCTGGGCGAGGGCGAGCAGTGCGAGCGCGGTGACGGCGAGTTGGAGCCGGGCGTCGAGGTCGAGGTGGGCGGCGAGGATGCCGAAGCCGGAGGCGAGCAGGCCGCCGGCGCTCCACATGCCGTGCAGTCCGGACATGATCGAGCGGCCGAGCCGCTGCTCGATCTCCACGCCCTGCGCGTTCATCGCGACGTCCGCCATGCCCGCCGTGGCGCCGTACAGCAGCAGGACGGCGCAGAGCGCGGGCAGCGCGGGGGCGAGCGCGGGCAGGGTGAGGGCGAGGCACCAGAGCGAGACGAGCCCGCGGACGGCGGCCCGGCCGCCGTAGCGGTGCACGACCCGCCCGGCCAGCGGCATCGCCAGGGAGGAGCCGATGGCGGGCATCACCAGGGCGAGGCCGAGCCGGCCGGGGGAGAGGTCGAGGCGTTCCTGCAGCCAGGGGATGCGGGTGACGAAGGTGCCGCCGACGGCGCCGTGCACGGCGAAGACGAGCGCGATGGCCGTCCTGGCGCGGCGCGGGGCGGCGAGCGGTTCGTGGGCCGATGGTGCCGATGGTGCGGTGGGGTGTGCCATCCGGCGTTCCCTCCCGGTCGCGGGTGGATGGTCCGCGTCGTGGCGGAGCCGTGGGGCGGACGGTTCGATAAATTATCAGGAAGGGACCCTGATAGAAACCGTCTGGAAGGATGAGCCGCCATGACCACCGCGACCACCGCGCGCACGGCCACGCCGAGCACCGCCCGGGCGATCAACGACCGGCTGGCGCTCAACCTGCTCCTCGAACAGGGGCCCCTGACCGCGACCGAGCTGCGCGACCTCACCGGCCTGTCCCGGCCCACCGTCGCGGACCTGCTCGACCGCCTCCAGCGCACCGGCCTGGTCGCCCTGGCCGGCGAACGCGGCGAACAGCGGCGCGGCCCCAACGCCCGGGTCTACGCGCTCGTCGCCTCCCGTGCCCACCTCGCCGCCTTCGACGTCCGCTCGGGCGGTGTCAGTCTGGTCGTCGCCGACCTCGCCGGGCGCACCCTCGCCACCGCCGAGATCCCGGTCGAGGGCGCCGCCGGGCCCGGCACGGCCGCCCGGATCGTCGACGTCCTGCGGGAGACCGCGCGCGGCGCCGGCGTCGAGCGGCTGCACACCGTCGCGGTCGGCGCCCCCGGGCTGGTCGACCCGGCCACCGGCCGGCTCCACAGCACCGGCGACCTGCCCGTCTGGCACGCCGAACTCCTCGACGCGCTAAGGGAGTTGCCGGGAGTCGAAGTGATCCTGGAGAACGAGGTCAACCTCGCCGGGCAGGCCGAGTACCGGCTCGGCGCCGCCCGCGACCGCGACACCTTCGTGCTCCTCTGGCTCGGCCACAGCGTCGGCGCCGCCGTCGTCCTGGACGGGCGGCTGCGCCGCGGCTTCTCCGGCGGCACCGGCGAGATCTGCTTCCTGCCCGTCCCCGGCACCGTCGGCCTGCCCAGTGCCGACAGCTGCCAGGGCGGCTTCCACGACCTGGTCGGCAGCGCCGCCGTCTGCGCCCTCGCCCGCGCCCACGGCCTGCCCGCCGACCCGGCCGGGGACGCGTCCGCCGCCGAGGCCGTCCTGCGCGCCGCGCTGGCCGCGCCCGGGACCGGAGAGCCCGGCGGGGCCTTCCTGGACGAGCTGGCGGAGCGGATCGCGCTCGGCGCCGCCGCCGTCTGCGTCGTCCTCGACCCCGGCTGCGTGGTGCTCGGCGGCGAACTCGGCCGGGCCGGCGGGGACGAACTGGCCGCGCGGGTCGAACGACGGCTCGCCCGGCTCTCCCCGCTGCGCACCGAGGTGCGGGCCGGTACGGCGGGCGGCGGCGCGGTGCTCGCCGGGGCCGTGCTCACCGCCGGGGACGCCGCCCGGCGGGACCTCTTCGGCGAACCGTAAGGCGGTTCGCCTTCGCGGTGGGGCCCGAGGGCGACCGCGGTGGCCCCGGTGCGGCAGGATGAGCGGGGGCGCCGCGGCGCGTTCCGTCGCCCCTCGAACCAGCGTCAGGAGTCGTACATGGGCCAGGCCGACCAGCCGGTCAACCCCTACCGGATCGGCGAGGCCGCGGCACTGCTCGGCGTCAGCGCCGACACGATGCGGCGCTGGGTGGACGCCGGGCGGCTCGCCGCCGCGCGCGACGAGCACGGGCACCGGATCATTCCCGGCGCCGAACTGGCCGCGTTCGCCCGCGAGTTGGCCCGCTCCGAGGCCTCCGAGGGGGAGGGGCGCCCGTCCTCGGCGCGCAACCGCTTCCCCGGGATCGTCACCGACGTGCTGCTCGGCGACGTGGCCGCGCGGGTGGAGATCCAGGCCGGGCCGTTCCGGGTGGTGTCGCTGATCAGCCGGGAGTCGGCGGAGGAGCTGAACCTGGTGCCCGGCGCGCCCGCCACGGCGGTCATCAAGTCCACCAATGTGATGATCGAGCGGCGCTGAGCCACCGCGCTGCCCGCCCGTTCGTCCGCCGAACGAGCACCGAACGAGCACCGAACGAGCACCGAACGAGTACCGAAGGAGAGGCCCGCCCCGGATGCCACACCCGAAGCTGCCGACCACCCAGAGCGCCGTGCTCGCGATCGAGGCCGTGGCCGCGCGGCACGGCCGCGAGGTCCGCGCCCAGCACGACATCGGGCGCGACCAGACCTTCGCCGGACTGGTCGGCGCGGACGGGCCCGGCGAGCTGGACGCCATCCCGCACGAGGCCCTGCTGGAGTTCGGCGGCCGCCCGGCCGTCGACGTCCGGCTGTTCACCCACGACGAGGCCGTGGTCACCGTCGAGGGCATCGCCTTCGACGTCGCGCGCGACAGCGTCCCCGCGTTCGTCGACGCGGTCTGGAAGGGCCTCGTCCAGGTCAAGGCGCGCACCTTCCCGGCGTCCAGCACCCTGGTCGTCACCGTCCCCGGCGAGCCGAGCTACCGCGAGGGCATCGGCGTGCACGACCTCACCCCCTGGCTCGCGGGGAGGATCCGATGAGCACCACCCGACAGACCCGCACCTGGAAGCCGCTCGCCGTCGCCCACCGGGGCGACCCGTACCGGTACCGCGAGAACACCCTGCCCTCGATCGAGTCCGCGCTCGCCGCCGGCGCCGACGCCGTCGAGGTCGACGTCCAGCTCACCCGCGACCGGGTGCCCGTGCTGCTGCACGACCCCACCCTGGAACGGCTCTGGGGCGACGCCCGCGCCGTCGACCGGGTCACCGCCGAGCAGCTGGACGAGCTGCGCCGGGGCGAACTCGCCGTCCCCACCCTCGCCGAGGCCGTCAAGGCGGTGGCCGCCGCGAACGGCCCCCGGCTGCTGATCGACCTCGACGACCCCGGCCCGGCCGCCGCCACCTGGTCCGTCGTCACCGGCCTCGGCGCCGAACGGCAGGTCGCCTTCTGCGGCCCCGCCACCGCCATGCTCGCCGTGCGCGCCCTCAGCCCCACCGCCGACATCGCGCTCACCTGGAAGCAGCCCCGGCTCCCCGGCCGCGCCCTGCTCGACGACCTGCGCCCGCGCTGCCTCAACCCGCCGTTCGGCCTCGTCACCCCCGAGCTCGTACGGGACGCCGCCGACGCCGGGCTCGCCGTCTCCACCTGGACGGCCGACCTGCGGCGCACCATGCGCCGACTGCGCGACACCGGCGTCGCCTCGATCACCAGCAACCGGATCGGCGTGCTGCGCTCCGTCCTGGACGGCCGCCGGTGAGTGGCCCCTCGGGCGGCCAACCGGTGCTGACCACCCGGGCGTTGGGGCGCGCACTGCTCGCCCGTCAGCACCTGCTGGAGCGCACCGACCTGCCGCCCGCCGAGCTGGTCCACCACCTCGGCGGGCTGCAGGCCCAGGCCGCGCCGCAGCCCCCGTACCTCGGCCTGCTCTCCCGGCTGGACGGCTTCACCCCGGACGGGCTCAGCACGCTCATCGAGCAGCGGGCCGTCGTCCGGATCGCCCTGCAGCGCGGCACCATCCACCTGGTCACCGCCGAGGACTGCCTGACCCTGCGGCCGCTGCTCCAGCCCGTCCTGGACCGGGCACTGCGCACCACCTACGGCAAGCGGCTGGCCGGCCTCGACCTCGCCGCCCTGGCCGCCGAGGCCCGGGGCCTGGTCGAGGCGCAGCCGCGCACCTTCCAGCAGCTCGGCCCGGCGCTCGCCCGGAGCCGCCCGGACCGCGACCCGGCCGCCCTGGCCCAGGCCGCGCGCTGCCTGCTGCCGCTCGTCCAGGTGCCACCGCGCGGGGTGTGGGGGCACGGTGGCCCGGCCGCCCACACCACCGCCGAGGCCTGGCTCGGCCGCCCGCTCGACCCCTCGCCCGCGCTGGACGGCCTCGTCCTGCGCTACCTCGCGGCCTTCGGCCCGGCCGGCCCGGCCGACCTGACGAAGTGGAGCGGCCTCACCGGCCTCGCCGCGGTGCTGGCCCGGCTCGCGCCGCGGCTGCTCACCTTCCGCGACGAACAGGGCCGGCTGCTCTACGACCTGCCGCAGGCGCCCCGGCCGGCCGAGGACGTCCCGGCGCCGGTGCGGCTGGTCGCGCCCTTCGACAACCTGCTGCTCTCGCACGCCGACCGCGGCCGGGTGCTGCCGGAGGAGTACCGGGGGCGGGTGATGACGCAGAACGGCATCGTGCACGGCACCCTGCTGGTGGACGGGCTGGTGGCCGGGACGTGGCGGCTGACGGCGGAGCAGGACGTCGTCGTGCAGCCGTTCGTGCCGCTCGCGCCGGCCGACCGGGACGGCGCCGAGGCCGAGGCGCGGCGGGTCCGAGCCTTCGCGGGCGGCGGCGGATCCGTCCGGGTGGAGGCTCCGGCCTGAGGCCGGCGCGGGCACAACTCGCTCGCGGAGGCCGGGCGGACGTGTGAGCATGGCCGACGCGACGGACGTCGCGACTGCCGGGAGGGGATGCGCATGCGACGGGGCATGGAACTGATCGACGCGGCGCCCGAGGGCGCCGGGCCGTACGGCGTCACCGTGGCGCCCGGCGGGGACGTCTGGTTCACGCTGGTGCACAGCGGCGAGATCGGGCGGCTGTCGGCGGACGGCGAGGTGCGGCGGTACGGCCTCGGCGCGCCAGAGTGCGGCCCGGCCGTGATCACCGCCGGCCCGGACGGCGCGCTCTGGTTCAGCCGGATGCGCGACCACCGGATCGGGCGGATCACGGAGGCCGGGGAGGCGGGTTCGTTCCCGGTCCGCACCGAGGGCGCCGGCCCGTACGGCATCGCCGCCGGGCCGGACGGCGCACTCTGGTTCACCGAGCTGAACGCCGGCCGGGTGGGCCGGATCACGGTGGACGGCGAGGTCACGGAGTACCCGCTGCCGCTCGACGGGGCGTTCCCCTCGATGATCACGGCCGGGCCGGACGGCGCGCTGTGGTGCACGCTCAACCAGGCCGACGCCGTGGCCCGGATCGCCCTGGACGGCGAGGTGACGGTCCACCGGCTGCCCACCCCGGGCACCGCGCCGGTCGGCCTCACCGCGGGCCCGGACGGCGCGCTCTGGTACGTCGGGATCGGCGGCGGGCTGGTCGGGCGGATCACCGTGGACGGGCAGGTCACCGAACACCCGCTGGCCGACCGGGCGGCCAAGCCGCACGCGATCGCCGCCGGGCCGGACGGCACGCTCTGGTTCACCGAGTGGGGCGCCGGCCGGATCGGGGTGCTGCACCCGGACGGGCGGCTGGACGGCCACCCGGTCCCCGGCCCGGGCGCCGAGCCGCACGGCATCGCGGTCGGCCCGGACGGCACGGTATACGCGGCGCTGGAGCGCGGGCAGATCCTCCGCCTGAGCGTCTGACCGCACGTCGGCCGGCGGGCGCAACCGTCCGTCCATGGACCGACGAGCGGGGTGGGGCCCGGGCGGGAGGGCCCGGGCGGGGGCCCGGAAGACGGGCCCAGCGGCCCCGGGGAGCCGGGCCCAACGGCCCTGGGGCGCGGCGGTCGTGCGTTCGGATCATGGGACGCCATCATCCGCACGACGTTCCGAAGGAGTGCGTCCTTGAGCGCCACGCAGGCACAGGGCGACCCCACCCTCCCGCCGATTCCCCGCTCGGAGAAGGCGGTTCGGGCCAGGCGGCCCGGTTCGGCCGTGGTCAGGCTGCTGACCACCACCGACCACAAGACGATCGGCACCATGTACCTGGTGTCCTCGTTCGCGTTCTTCCTGATCGGCGGCGTCCTCGCCCTGGTCATGCGCGCCGAACTCGCCCGGCCCGGCAACCAGATCCTGTCGAACGAGCAGTTCAACCAGGCCTTCACCATGCACGGCTCGATCATGCTGCTGCTGTTCGCGATGCCGCTGTTCACCGGCTTCGCGAACTGGATCATGCCGCTGCAGATCGGCGCCCCGGACGTGGCCTTCCCCCGGCTGAACGCGCTGGCCTACTGGCTGTTCATGGGCGGCTCGCTGATCGCGGCGGCGGGCTTCCTCACCCCGCAGGGCGCCGCCGACTTCGGCTGGTTCCTCTACGCGCCGCTGTCCGACGCCGTCCACTCGCCGAGCATCGGCTCCGACATGTGGATCATGGGTGTCGCCCTGTCCGGCTTCGGCAGCATCTTCGGCGCGGTCAACTTCATCACCACCATCATCTGCATGCGCGCCCCCGGACTGACCATGTTCCGGATGTCCATCTTCTGCTGGAACGTGCTGCTCACCTCGGTGCTGGTGCTGCTGGTCTTCCCGGTGCTCGCCGCCGCGCTGTTCGCGCTGGAGGCGGACCGCAAGTTCGGCGCCCACGTCTTCGACCCGGCCAACGGCGGGGCGATGCTGTGGCAGCACCTGTTCTGGTTCTTCGGCCACCCCGAGGTGTACATCCTGGCGCTGCCCTTCTTCGGCATCGTCTCCGAGGTCATCCCGGTGTTCAGCCGCAAGCCGATGTTCGGCTACTCCGGCCTGATCGCCGCCACGGTCGCCATCGCGGGCCTGTCGGTCACGGTCTGGGCGCACCACATGTACGTCACCGGGCAGGTGCTGCTGCCGTTCTTCTCCTTCATGACCTTCCTGATCGCGGTCCCGACCGGGGTGAAGTTCTTCAACTGGGTCGGCACCATGTGGAAGGGCTCGCTGAGCTTCGAGACCCCGATGCTGTGGACCGTCGGCTTCCTGGTCACCTTCCTCTTCGGCGGTCTGACGGGTGTCCTGCTGGCCGCCCCGCCGATCGACTTCCACGTCTCCGACTCGTACTTCGTCGTCGCGCACTTCCACTACACGCTGTTCGGCACCGTGGTGTACGCGATGTTCGCCGGCTTCCACTTCTGGTGGCCGAAGATGACCGGCAAGATGCTGGACGAGCGCCTCGGCAAGATCACCTTCTGGACGCTCACCGTGGGCTTCCACGCCACCTTCCTGGTGCAGCACTGGCTCGGCGCGGAAGGCATGCCGCGGCGGTACGCCGACTACCTGGAATCGGACGGCTTCACCACGCTGAACACCGTCTCGACGATCGGCTCGTTCCTGCTCGGGCTGTCGATCCTGCCCTTCCTGTACAACGTCTGGAAGACCGCCAAGTACGGCGAGAAGGTCACCGTGGACGACCCGTGGGGCTGGGGCCGCTCGCTGGAGTGGGCCACCTCCTGCCCGCCGCCGCGGCACAACTTCACCACCCTGCCGCGGATCCGCTCCGAATCCCCGGCGTTCGACCTGCACCACCCGGACATCGCCGCGCGGGACGCCCTGGAGAACACCGGCAGGCCGGCCCCCCACCTGGCGGACGTGGAGCCGGCGAAGTACGACCGGCCGCTGAGCCGGGCGGCGGTCCGGGCCGCCGCCCGGCCGGGGTCCTCGGCCGGCTCGGGCGACCCCCGGCCGTGAGACGCCGCCCCCGCCCGTGCGTGGTCGCGGGCGGGCGGGGGCGGTCCCGCGCTCCTCGCATCCCCCTCTCCGCCCGCATCGGTTCGTCTCGGAAGGCCGGCCCATGAACCACAGCGTCCTCGCCATCGGCACCGCCGCCCTCAGCGCCGGCGGCTGCGTCTGGTACCTGCCCGCCATCGCCGACCTCCAGGCCGGCGCCGACCGGCCCCGCTCCACCCGTACGGCGGCCGCCGCCTGCGTGCTCTGGTGGGCGGCCCTCGCCGTCGCGGGCGGGCTGCTGCTCGCCCTGACGGACTGGCGGCCCGCCGCCCAGATCGCCCTCGCCGGGCTGGTCGGCGGCGTGGCGCTGCGGCTGCGCGCGCTGCGGGAGCGACGGGTCGAGCAGCGGGAGGCGGACGAGCGGTGGATCGCCCTGGACGCCGGGCCCGCGCCGCGCGGCGGCCGGCCGTCCGCGGTCGGCCTGGCCGGGTGGCTGGTGGTCGGCGCCGCCGTCGCCTCGCTCGGGGCGGCGGCCGTGCTGCTCTCCGGCGGCGGGGCGGTCGGGACCCGGGTCGTGCTGGCGGCGGGCAGCGGCGTGGGGGTGGCGCTGGTGTTCCTGGCGGCGGGCCTGGGCAGCGTGCGGCGGCAGGGGCGGTGAGGCGACGCACTCCGGGCCCTGGCGACGGGCACTGCGGCCCCGTGCGAGGTGGCCGGAATGGGGTCGTTGGGCCCTGGGCCGGGTGGCGGCGGTGGGTGATGATGCCCTGGGCCCCGCCGGCTGGGCGCGGGGGTGATGAAGGTGGAGCCGAGTGATGGCGACCAAGACGGAGGGTGCCGGGGCTCCGGCGCCGGTCCGGGTGTTCCTGCTGGACGACCACGAGGTGGTGCGCCGGGGTGTGCACGACCTGCTGGACGGCGAGCCGGACCTGACGGTGGTCGGCGAGGCCGCGACCGCGGAACAGGCGCTCGTCCGGGTGCCGGCGCTGCGGCCCGACGTGGCGGTGCTGGACGTCCGCCTGGGGGACGGCGACGGCGTCTCCGTCTGCCGTGAACTGCGCTCGCGGATGCCCGACCTGGCCTGCCTGATGCTCACCTCCTTCGACGACGAGGAAGCGCTGCTGGACGCCGTGATGGCCGGCGCCGCCGGCTACGTGCTCAAGCAGATCAGCGGCACCGACCTGGTCGCCGCCGTCCGCACCGTCGCCTCCGGCCGCTCGATGCTCGACCCCGGCGCCGCGACCCGCCTGCTGAACCGGCTGCGCAGCGACGCCGAACCGGCCCGGCCGGCCAGCGCCGGACCGGCGCTGACCGCGCGCGAGCAGGAGGTGCTGGCGCTGATCGGCGAGGGCCTGACCAACCGACAGATCGGCGAACGGCTCTACCTCGCCGAGAAGACGGTGAAGAACCACGTCTCCCGGCTGCTCGCCAAGCTCGGCGTCGAGCGGCGGGTGCAGGCCGCCCTGATCGCCACCGAGATGCGCCAGGCCGCCGCCGCGCCGTCGTCCCCGCTGCGGCCGGGGCGGTTCTGACGGCCGTGGGGCCGGCGACGGGCACGGGCCGGACGGCCGGCCGGGTGGGACCATCGGCCCTCGCCGCGGCGGCCGGGGGCGGGTGACCATCGCCGGTATGAACCGCGATCGCGACCTGTACGAGGAAGAAGACGGCCTGCTGGACCTCGGCCCGGAGCGGGCGCTGGAACTGCTGGGCCGGGCGACGGTCGGCCGGGTGGTCTACACCATCGGGGCCCTGCCGGCCGTCCTGCCGGTTCCGTTCCGGCTCGCCCCCGGCGGCGTGCTGCTGACCGCCGGAGCCGACTCCGAACTGGCCCGCGCGGTCGACGGCGCCGTGATCGCCTTCGAGGCCGACGAGGTCGACGCGGCGGACGGCTCCGGCTGGTGCGTCACCGTCCTCGGCCGCGCCCAGGCCCGGCCCGCCGCCGATGCCGTCGAGGTCGAGATCCGCATCCGGCCCGAACTCGTCACCGGGCGGCGGCTTCCGTCGAGCCGCCTGCCCGGCCCGGCCGCCGTCCGGTTCACTGCCGGAGGGGAGCGGGAGGACGGGGAGCGGGAGGACGGGGAGCAAGGATGATCGACTACGACGCCGGGGCGCGCCGCCACCACGCCCCACGCGGCGGCGAGCCCCGGGGCCGGGCGGCCGCCGGGGCCGCCACCCGGGCCCTCGCCGCCCTCCCCGACCAGGACCTCCCGCGCCCCGACCCGCGGTACCGCCCGGCGGCCTTCCGGGCCTGACGGAACGCCACCGGCCGGGCGTTGTCGGACCCCTGTGCGATCGTGTGCGCACGAGTGGGGGCGCGAGGGCCTCCCGCTCGCTGGCGACGAGGGGCGGTGCGGCGCGATGACGGGCTGGGAGAGTGTGGGCCGGGAGGGCTGGCGGGACGTCGACGGGATCCGGGCGCGGCTCGACGCGGGCGCCGACCCGGAGGGGGCGGGGTGGGGGTGGCGCCCCCTGCACCGGGCGGCGGTGTACGGCTCGCCCGAGGTGGTGGCCGAACTGGCGCGCCGCGTCCCGGACGTGGACGCGGTGGAGGACGGGGCGAGCGCGCTGTGGGAGGCCGTGCTGGCCGACCGGCCGGACAACGCCCGCGCCCTGGTCGCCGCCGGTGCCGACCCCTGGCGGCCGCAGCTCGGCGGCTGGTCGCCGGGCCGGCTCGCCCTGGCCGGTCCGGTGCCCGGGCTGTTCCCGGTGCCCGAGGGGCGGCCGGGCCTGACGGCGGCGGAGCGGGCCGCGGCCGAGCGCGGCCGCCGACTCGTCGCGGCGCTGGGGGACTTCCACTACGAGGGCACCGGGCTCGCCTGCGTCGCCGGTATCGACGCCGCGGAGGCGATACGGCGGCTGGACGCGGTGCCGGCCGACGAGGGGTTCATGGCCGACTTCCTCGACGACCCGCGGGCGTTCGCGACGGACGAAGGCCTGCTCGTCGCCGGTGTCACGACCGTGCCCGGCGGCTGCGTCGTCACCCAGCCCTGGGGCTTCACCCCGTTCACCCCCGGAGTGATGGCCCGGCTGACGGCCGGCACCGTCGGCTACGGCCTCTACGCCAATCCCAAGAGCGGCAACCAGGGGAACGTCTTCCGGGGCGGCGCCGAGGAGGGCTGGGACCTCCACCCGGGCGGCGACCCCCGCCCCGGCGACAGCGCGGAGGAGGTGCTGGCCGGCTACCTCTACCGGCACCGGGCCGTCGCCGCGGCGTGTGCCTTCGCGGGCCTCGACCCGGTGGACGCCCGTGCCGTCACGGGCCCCGCCGAGGTCTGGATACGGCTGCCCGACGTCGACTACTGGGCGCGCTGACCGGTCCGTTCAGGGGCTGACGGGCGCCTCCCAGGTGAGGGCGGTGCCGCCGGATTCGCCCGGGGCCAGGCGGAAGGCGCCGCCGACGCGGGCGGCGCGTTCGGCGAGGTTGCGCAGGCCGCTGCGGCGGCCACCCCCGGGGGTGCCGACGCCGTCGTCGGTGACGGTCAGGGTCACCCGGCCGGCGAGGGCGCGCAGGGTGACCTCGACCCGGGAGGCGTGGGCGTGGCGGGCGGCGTTGCTGAGGGCCTCGGCGAGGACGGCGACCACGTGCTCGGCGAGCTCCTGCGGCACGTCGGTGTCCAGCAGGCCCTCCATGCTCAGCCGGGGGGCGAAGCCGAGCGTCGCCTGGGCGTCGGTGACGACGCGGGTGGCGCGGGCGCGCAGGCCGCGGTCGGGTTCGCCGCGGGCGCGCAGGCCGAAGATGGTCGAGCGGATGATCTTGATGGTCTCGTCGAGGTCCGCGACGGCCCGGGCGACCCGGTCGGCGGCGGCCGGGCTCTCGATCAGCCGGCCCGCGCTCTGCAGCGTCATGCCGGTGGCGAACAGCCGCTGGATGGCCAGGTCGTGCAGGTCCCGGGCGATCCGGTCACGGTCCTCCAGCAGCGTCAACTGCTCCGCGTCGCGCCGCCGTTCGGCCAGCTCCAGGGCGAGTGCGGCCTGGTCGGCGAAGCCCAGCAGCGGGCCGGTCTCCTCCGGGCCGAAGGCGGGCTGCCCCTGCGCCCGGGCCAGCAGCAGGACGCCGCGCCCGTACCCCGGCCCGGTGCCCAGCGGCACGGCGACGGCCGGGCCCAGCCCGTCGAAGCGGCCCGCCGGGCCGGCCGGGAAGCGGGTGTCGCAGGCCAGGTCGTCGCTGGTCGCCGGTGAGCCGGAGGCGTACGCGGCGCCGGACAGGGTGCCGTCCACCGGCACCGTCACGCCCAGCCGCGCGGTGGGCTCGCCGCCGAGTGCGACCTCGACCGTCAGCTCCTCGGCCCGCTCGTCCGGCGCGGCCAACGCCACCGAGACGTCGGCGAGTTCGGCGCCCGCGATCTCCCGGGCCCGGCCGGCGATCAGCTCCACCACCTCCAGGCGCGGCGCGCCCGACAGCAGGCTGCGGGTGATCTCGGTGCTCGCCCGGAGCCAGCGCTGACGCAGCTGCGCCTCCTCGTACAGCCGGGCGTTGTCGATCGCGACCCCGGCCGCGACCGCGAGGGTGGCGATCACCGCCTCGTCGTCCTCGTCGAAGTCCAGACCGCCGCGCTTGTCGGTGAGGTACAGGTTGCCGAACACCTCGCCGTGCACCCGCACGGGCACCCCCAGGAAGGTGTGCATCGGCGGGTGGTTCGGCGGGAAGCCCACCGAGGCCGGGTGCTCGGGCAGCGCCGGGCAGCGCAGCGGCCGCGGCTCGCGGATCAGCTCGCCGAGGATGCCCCGGCCGGCCGGCGGCGGGCCGATCTCGGCGATCTCCTCGTCCGACAGGCCCACCGTCAGGAACTGCGACAGCGAGTGCCCGTCCGGGCCGATCACGCCGAGGGCGCCGTAGCGGGCGTCGACCAGGTCGGCGGCGGCCTCGACGATCCGGTGCAGCGCCTGGCCGAGGTCCAGCTCGCGGCCGACCGCCAGCACCGCTTCCAGCAGGCTGTGCACCCGGTCCCTGGTGCCGCGCGCGGCGTCGATGCGCCACTGCAGCTCCTCCAGCAGCTCGTCCAGGCGCAGCCGGGGCACCCGTGCGCCGCCGCCCGCCGCGCCGACCTCGGTCGGGTCGGCCCCTGCCGCGCTGCCGTCCGCTCCGCGCACCGCCGTCCTCCTCGCCCTCGCCGACCTGGCCGGTGCTCTCCGGCCGGCGGGCGGCGGGATGCCGTCCGACCAGCGAGAATGGCCGGACTACAAGATAGTCGGAGCGGCGTGCCGCGCTGTCCTCGGGTGCCGGGCGGGCGGCGGGGACGGCGGCCGGTCGAGGGCTGCGGCGAACGGGGCTTTCGTCCCGTTCGCGCGGGCCTTGCGGCACTGGCGGCGGGCCCGGCGGCGGCGCCAGGGTGGGGGCAGCAGCGGACGGGCCGTCAGGGCGGACCGGCCGCGGCGGTCCGGGACGGCAGTGGCGGTCCGGGACGGCAGTGGTGTCCGAGATGCGTGGAACACGTGGAACAGGTGGAGGAAGTCATGACGTCGATCGTTGCGGCCGGAGTCGACGGATCGCCGGCGAGCACCGCCGCCGCCCACTGGGCCGCCGAGGAGGCGCTGCGGCGCGGGGCCGCGCTGCGGCTGCTGCACGCCTGGCCGTGGCTGACCGACGGCGTCGCCTCCTACGCCGAGCCCGACGACCTGCCCGCCGCCGCGCAGCGCCTCCTCGCCGCGGCCGCCGAGGAGGTCCGCGGGCGCCACCCGGGCCTGGACGTGCGGACCGACGTGGTGCTGGACGCGCCGGTGGACGGGCTGGTGGCGGCCGCCGCCGACAGCGAACTGCTGGTGCTCGGCTCGCGCGGCCTCGGCGGCTTCGCCGGACTGCTGCTCGGCTCGGTCGGCATGGCCGTTGCCGGGCGCAGCGCGGCGCCGGTCGTCGTGGTGCGGGAGGAGCCCGCGAGCGGCGGCGGCGCGGGCGCGGGCGGCGAGGTGGTCGTCGGCGTGGACGCGCACGGCCCCGAGGAGGAGGTGCTCGCCTTCGCGTTCCGCGAGGCCGCCCTGCGCGGCGTCCGGCTCCGGGCCGTGCACGGCTGGGACCTGCCGCCTCTGTTCGGCTACGCGGGCGGCGTCGTGCCGGCGGGCGAGGTCGGCCAGTTGGAGGCGCTGGAGGCGAAGCTGCTGTCGCTGGCCCTGGCCGGGTCGCGCGAGCAGCACCCGGCCGTCGAGGTGGTCGAGGACGTCCGGCTCGGCGCGGCGCGCGGCCTGGTCGAGGCCTCGGCCGGGGCGGCGCTGGTGGTCGTCGGCCGGGGGCACCGGCCGGTGGAGTTCGGGCCGCGGCTCGGGCGGGTCGCGCACGCGGTGCTGCACCACGCCGCGGCGCCGGTCGCGGTCGTGCCGCACTGGTGACCGGCCGCCCCGGGTGATCGGGGACGGACGGCCCGGTGCGGGTGCGGCCTTGGGCCCTGCTCCCCGGGCCGGGCGGCGCGGCCTCGCCGTGCACGCCGACCGCGCGCGGGCCGTGCCGCCGTCCGACCCGGTGGGTGCGGGCTCGGGTCCGCTCAGGCCCGGTCGGCGAAGGCGGCGCGCCAGGCGGGGCTGTCGACGTAGTGGTTGTCGAAGCGGTCGGCGGAGGCGGCGATCGCGGTCGGGCTGGCCTCGCCGCGCATGACGCTGCCGAGCAGGCGCAGGTAGTCGAAGCGGTCCATGCCGGGCCGCGTCGCGTCGGGCCGCTCTTCGGTGCCCGGGGTGAAGAGGAACAGGACGTCGGCTCCGCCGCCCGGGGCGGCGGCGAAGGCGTGCGGGGTGTGCGGGGGCACGGCCAGGAAGTCGCCCGCGTCCAGGACGGTGACCTGCTCACCGACCAGGACGCGCAGCGAGCCGCTGACGACGAAGAACAGTTCCCAGGCCCGGGTGTGGAAGTGGGCGGGCGCCCCGGCGGCGCCCTCGGTGAAGACGGAGCGGTAGACGGTGAAGCCGCCCTCGGCGGGGGAGGGTTCGGCGAGCAGGGTCATGGTGGCGCTCGGGTCGGCGCAGGTCTCGGCCTCGGTGTGGCGGGCCAGGATCGGGGAGGTGTTCGGCTTCGTCGTCATGTGACCAGGCTAGGACCGGATAGACCCATGATCATGGGGCAATCGATCATCGTTTTGACGGGTCAATTCGAGGACGGGCCGCCCGCCGCCACCCCTGCCCGCAGGAGCGCCGTGAACGCCGTCACCGCCGGCGGCACCCGCTGCCCCCGCCGCACCGCCGTGTACACGTGCCGCACCGGGGTGTCGTCCGGGTGGAGCGGCACGAGGGCGATGTCCGGGCGGGCGGCGCGGGCGGCCAGGGACGGGATCAGGGTGGTGCCCAACCCGGCGGCGACCAGGCCGAGTTTGGCGGTCCAGTTGGCGACGGCGTACTCGATCCGGGGCTGGAAGCCGCTGCGCACGCAGGACGCGAGCAGGGTGGACTCCGGCTGGCGGCGGGCCGCGATCCACGCTTCGTCGGCGAGCTCGGCCAGTCGCAGGCGCCGCCGCCCGGCCAGCCGGTGGCCGCGGGACAGGGCGACCAGCACCGGGTCCTCGGCCAGTAGTGAGAGATCGAACTGACCGGTCTCGTCGGCGAGTTCGGCGTCGGCGTGGTAGGTGGCGAGGAGGGCGAGGTCGATCGCGCCGTCGGCCAGCAGGTCCAGCAGGGGTGCGGACAGCCCCTCGGTCAGGCTGATCGCCACCTGCGGGTGGGCGGAGCGGAAGGCGGCGAGGGCGCCGGGGACGAGCGCCACGTTGGCGCTGTCGAAGGCACCGACCCGCAGCCGTCCGGCCGTCAGCTCGGTGAGGGCGGTCAGGTCGCGCCGGGTGGTGTCCAGGCGCTCCAGCATCGCTTCGGCGTGCGGCAGCAGGGCGCGCCCGTGCTCGGTCAGCCGCACCCCGCGGGGCAGCCGGTCGAACAACGGAGTGTCCAACTCGGCTTCCAGCGTGGCGATCTGACGGGAGATCGCGGACTGGGTGTAGCCCAGACGCTCCCCGGCGGCGGTGAAGGAGCCCAGGTGGGCGACGGTACGGAAGACGTCCAGCCAAGCCATGTCCATTCCGCATGGATACCATGCCGGACATTCGCTTGTCGCGTGGCTCGGGCCTGCCTAGCGTGAAGGCCATGAAGAAGATCGCATTTCTCGGGCTGGGCCGCATGGGCCGGCCGATGGCCCGTCGCCTCGCCGCCACCGGCCACGCTCTGACCGTCTGGAACCGCTCGCCGGGCCGCGCCGAAGACCTCGGCGAGGCCGCGACACCGGCCGAAGCCGTACGGGGAGCCGACCTCGTCATCACCATGCTGTCCGACCCGGCCGCCGTGGCCGAGGTGGCCGGGCGGTTCACCCCCGCGCTGGCGCCCGGCGCGCTGTGGATCGACATGTCCTCGATCGGCCCGCGCGCGGCCGCCGAGCTGCGCGACCGGCTGCCGGACGGCGTCCGCATGGTCGACGCGCCCGTGCTCGGCAGCGTCGGCCCGGCGGCCACCGGCGGCCTGACCGTCCTCGCCGGCGGCGAGGAGGCCGACCTGGACCGCGCGCAGCCCGTCCTGGAACACCTCGGCACGGTGCTGCGCTGCGGCGGCCCGGGCACCGGCGCGGCGCTGAAGGTGGTGGTGATCGGCGGCATCGTGGCATCGGTCACCGTCATCGGTGAAGTACTGGCGGTGGCAGAGGAGTTGGGCGTGCCGCAGGAGCAGGCCCTGCAGGCGCTGTCGACCACCCCGCTCGCCGGGGCGCTCGCCCGGGCGCGCAGCACGGAGTCGGACTTCCCGGTCCGGCTGGCGGCCAAGGACCTCGCCCTGGCGGGCGGCGGTCCGGTGCTGACGGCGGCCCGCGAGGTGCTGCTCGCGGACCCGTCGATCGCCGACCTGGACCTGGCGTCCGTGGTGACGGCGCTGCGGCGGTAGCCGCCGGTCGGGGCCCGGCCCGCCCGGCTCGGGGGAGCGGGCGGGCCGGGCCCCGGTGCCACCACCGTCAGCGCGGCCGCGCGCCCGGGGGGAGGACCTGGGCGGACACGCGCAGCGCCGGGCTGTGGCGGAAGGTGAGGGTGAACTCCACCCACTGCCCGGCCGTCAGCGGCGGCGGGTCGGCGATCATCAGATCGGCGTCCTCCGGCGTCAGGACCAGTTCGCCGCCCGGCGGCACCGGGAGCGCGGAGACCGGCTCCCAGCGGCCCGCGGCGCCCTGGTGCAGGTGCCGCTTCAGGGTGACCCGGCTTCCGAACTGCCAGTCGGCGCAGACCAGTTCGTCGGAGACGTCGCCCGGGTTGCGGAGCGTGAAGAACGCCGCCGTCGCCGGCGCGGCGCCGGCGGTCGGGAGGAGCACCCAGCCCGGGCCCGCGACCTCGACCGGCCGGGGGCGGCCGGCGCCGCCGACCGCCGTCCAGCCGGTCAGCAGGGCCAGCGCGAGGGCGGCCGCGCCGAGCGTCGGCGCGACCGGCGCGAGGGACTTGAGCCGCCGCAGGGCCGTCATCGCCGCACCGCCCTTCCACGCGCCGGCTGCCAGGTGCGCAGCCGCAGGCTGTTGCCCACCACGAGCAGCGAGCTGAGCGACATGGCGACCGCCGCCAGCATCGGGTTCAGCAGGCCGACCGCCGCGAGCGGGATCAGCACCAGGTTGTAGCCGAACGCCCAGAGCAGGTTCGCCCGGATCGTGGTGAGCGTGCGCCGCGCCAGCCGGACGGCGTCCACCACCGCCTCGATGTCGCCCCGCACCAGGGTCAGCCCGGCCGCGCCGATCGCCGCGTCGCTGCCGGAGGCGAGCGCCACCCCGAGATCCGCCCCGGCGAGCGCCACCGCGTCGTTGACGCCGTCGCCGACCACCGCCACCGTCCGCCCGGCGGAGCGCAGTTCGGCCACCACCTCGGCCTTGCGCTGCGGCGAGGCGGCGGCGTGCACCCGCTCGATGCCGAGCTCCGCCGCCACCGCCCGGGCCGCGCCCGGCCCGTCCCCGGTCGCCAGGACCGGCTCCAGACCGAGGCCGCGCAGCCGGTGCAGCGCGCGCCAACTGCCCGCGCGCACGGTGTCGCCGACCGCGAGCACCGCCGCGCCCCGCCCGTCCAGCTCCACCAGGACGGCGGTGCGGCCCGCGTCCCCGGCCGCCGCCACCGCGCGCGCCAGCCCGGCCGGCAGCGGCCCGGCGGCCGCGTCCGGGCGGACCAGCCGGACGGCCCGGCCCTCGACCGTCCCGGACACCCCGAGCCCGGCGGTGGCCGCGAAGCCCGCCACGGCCGGGAGCTCGCCGCAGCGCTCGCGCGCCGCCGCCGCGACGGCCCGTCCGATCGGATGCTCGGAGCGGTGCTCGACCGCCCCGGCCAGCCGCAGCACGTCCTCCTCGGCCAGGCCGTCGACGTCCACGGCCGTGACGGCGGTGAGCGCCATCCGGCCGGTGGTCAGCGTCCCGGTCTTGTCCAGCACCACGGTGTCCACTCGGTGCAGGCTCTCCAGCACCTCCGGGCCGCGCACCAGCACGCCCAGCTCCGCGCCCCGGCCGGTGGCGGCCAGCAGCGCGGTCGGCGTCGCCAGGCCCAGCGCGCACGGGCACGCCACCACCAGCACCGCGACCGCCGCCGTCACCGCCGCCTGCGGGGCCGCGCCCGCGCCCAGCCAGAAGCCCAGCACGCACACCGCGACCGCCAGCACGCACGGCACGAACACCCCGGCCACCGCGTCCGCCAGCCGCTGCGCCCGCGCCTTGCCGGCCTGTGCCTCGGCCACCAGCGCGGTGATCCGCGCCAGTTGGGTGTCGGCGCCGACCGCCGTGGCCCGCACCACCAGCGCGCCGCCGACGTTCACCGTCGCGCCCGCCACCGCGTCCCCCGGGCCCACCTCCACCGGCACGCTCTCGCCGGTCAGCAGACTCAGGTCGAGCGCCGAACCGCCCTCGACGACCACGCCGTCGGTGGCCACCCGCTCGCCCGGACGCACCACGAACTCCTGCCCGGGCAGGAGCAGTTCGACCGGCAGCAGCCGCTCGGAACCGTCCGCCGAACGGACGCACACCTCCTTCGCCCCCAGCTCGGCCAGCGCCCGCAACGCGGAGCCGCCGCTGCGCCGCACCCGGGCCTCCAGCAGCCGCCCGGCCAGGACGAACAGCGGGACGCCGACCGCCGCCTCCAGGTACACGTGCGCGGCGCCGCCGGACGCCGTCAGCGAGAACGGCATCCGCATGCCCGGATCCCCGGCGCCGCCGAACACCAGGGCGTACGCCGACCAGCCGAAGGAGGCCACCACACCCAGGCTGACCAGGGTGTCCATGGTGGCCGTCGCATGCCGCAGGCCGCGCCGGGCCCGGCGGTGGAAGCCCGCCGAACCCCAGGTCACCACCGGGACGGCGAGCGCGAAGCAGACCCACTGCCAGGCCGTGAACTGGAGTGCCGGCACCATCGAGAGCACCAGCACCGGGACGGCCGCCACGGCGGTGAGCAGCAGCCGGCGGAGCTCGTCCGGCTCCTCGGCGGGGAGCGTCAGCGGGGCGCCGGCCGGGGCCAACTCGGCCGTGTACCCCGCCCGTTCGACCGCCGCCACGAGCTCGGCGACCGGCACGCCGGCCGGGTGCAGCACCCGTGCCCGGCCGGTCGCCAGGTTCACCCCGGCGCTCACCCCGTCGATCCGGGCCAGCCGCTTCTCCACCCGGCCCACGCAGGCCGCGCAGGTCATCCCGCCGACCGCCAGATCCGTGCTCACCAACGCGGCCCCGGGCTCCGCGAGCGCGCTCAATTCGTCCCGCCCATGTCGTGCCCGCCCATCCCCGGCGCCACCCCGCCACCGCCACCCGCCGGGCGCAGGCCCGGCGCCACCGGGCCGACCTGCCGGCCCACGGCGTAGGCGGTGCCGAACACCGCGACCAGGAGGAGGGCGAATCCCACCAGCACACTCAACGACTTCGCATTCACGGTTCAGCAGTCGGACGGGAGCGGGGTGTGGTTCCCGGACGGTCGGAAATCGTTCGGGCGGGTGGCGGGCGGCCTCGCGAGCGGTCAGGGGCGGACGCTGCGCGGCCCGGTGACGGCGGCGCCGAGCGCGGTGACGCGGGCCCGCAGCTCGCGGTCGGCGGTGGCCACCAGGCAGTCGCGGTCCGGGTGCGCGGCGCGGGCGGCGTGGACGAGCTGCACGATCCGGTCGTCGCCGCTGCCGCTCGCCTCGACCACCCGGACCTCGGGCAGGCCCGCGACGCCCCGGGCGGCGCCCTCGACCACCAGCACCACGTCGAGCGGCCCCGGCAGCTCCGCCAGGCCGCGCTCCGCCACGGCCACCAGGGCGTCCCGCAGCCGTTCGGCGGCGCCGCGCCGGTCCCGCCACCAGCCGTCCGGCACCGACCCGACCACGTTCGCGCCGTCGACGACCAGCAGCGGCCGCTCGGCGGCGCCCGTTTCCTCGTGCTCCATGGCGGCCAAGCCTGCCACCTCCGGGCCGCCCGACCGGAATCCGGTGGAACGGCCGGCGGGGCGGCGCCTACGCTCCGGGGAAACCGGCGATCCGAGGAGCGGTCATGACGGACGGGTACGTCGAGCTGGTCTGCGACCACGTGCCCGACGACGTCGTGCTGACGGACGCGGGCCCGCAGGCCCTGGAGACGGTGAAGGTGATCCACCGGCACACCGGGCTGAGCCTGTGGCACAGCAAGGTCCTGCTCGGCGACCTGCCGGCCACGCTGCTGGAGGAGGCGGAGGAGAGCCGGGCCGAGCGGCTGGTCGAGGACCTGCGCCGGGTGGGCGCGGCCGCCGAGATCCGGCCCTCGTGGAGCTGAGAACGGCGACGGCCGGGTCCGGCGCCTCGGCCGCGCGGACGCGCGGACGCGCCGACTGGCTGGGACCGGGTAAAACCGCTGGTCGGCGGCGCGGGCGCAGTGGTCTGATGCCGCCATGGCCAGGATGAGCATCACGGTGTGTCTGCCCGCGCGGGAAGCCGGCCGAGTGGAGGAGGCGGTGGGCGAGGCGATGGCCCCCTTCGAGCTCGACTGCACGGGCGGCGCGGACCTGGACATCTGGGACTCCTGGCGCATCACCGGCGGCACGGTGCACGGCGGCGGGTTCAACGTCCTGCCCGGTCACGAACGGGACGCCCGGCTGCTGCACGAGTTCCCGAACCGGTGGCTGACCGGGCACGTGCCGGTGCCCAACGACTTCGGCTGGTGCGCGGGCGGGCCCCGCGAGCTGCTCGACTTCACCGCCACGCGCGAGCAGGCCGCCGAGCTGGCCGACGCGGTGTGGCGGCGCTGGCACGAGCTCGCGGGGGAGCTGCCGACGCCCCGGCCCCTGGAGTCCTACCTCGCCCGCCATCATGCCGATGCCATGACCTACTCGTCCCAGCAGGCCTACGAGGACTTCGGCGCCCAGCCCCTTCTGCGGGCGTTCGCGGACTACCGGAGGTCACTGCCGACCGAGCGCTTCCGAGGGGCGTTCCTCTGGCTGCCGGACCCGCTCGCGGACGTGGGCGGCCGCCCCCGCGCGGAGTTCGTCGCCTCCACGGCGGCCCAAGCCCTGCACCGGCGCAACGTCCTGACCCTGGACGGCTGGTGGTACGAGGACGGCGGCCCGGGCCTGCACGGTGCCTGCCACAGCGGTGCCTGCCCGCACGAGCCGGACCTGGCGCCGGGCTACGACCACATCAGCGGGTATCTGACGGACCTGCCCGGCGACACGCTCCTGGTCAACGTGCACTGTCACGTCTGAGCGGGGCTCCGGTCAGGGCGTGCCCGTCGTGCCCGCCGCGTAGGCGCGGGCGACGGCGGCGTGGCCGGCCTTGGGGGTGGTGCGGCCCTCCGGCCAGGAGCGGACCAGGCCGTAGCCGACCGTGTCGAGGTCGTCCCGCGGGTCCTCGGCGGCCGGGTAGGCCGGGGTCACGTACGTGAAGACGAACGCGCCGGTGAGCCCGGCGGCCGTGAACAGCTCGATCAGGGAGACGAGTTCGCGGGCCTGGGCCTCCTCGTCGCGGACCAGGCCGGCGCGCGGGCGGCGGGTGCCGTCCGTCCGGTCGACCAGGGTCCAGGCCGAACCGCCGTACGCGGCCGCGCCGGTGAACGCGGCGCAGCCGAACTCGGCGGCGACCAGCGGCTTTCCGTGCCGGTGCAGTGCTTCGAGGGTGGCCCGGAGGGTGGCGGCGTTGCCCGCGTCCCGGTAGGCGTCGACGGCGACGAGGTCGAACGGCGTCCAGTCGATGTCCTCCCAGAGCCCGGCGGCGTAGGTGAGGGGGCCGGTGAAGTGCCGGCGCGCGGTGGTGACGGCGGTGGCCAGCAGGGCGTTGAGGCGGACCGGTGGCGGGCCGGCCGCGAAGAACTCCGGGGCCCAGCTCATCGGGTCGGAGAGGGCGGCCAGGCGGGCGACGACGTCGGCGCCGGGGACCAGGCCGGCCAGGAAGAGGGTCCACTCGCAGCCGACGACCAGGGTGACGTCGGCGCCGGTGCGGTGGAGGTCACCGGCGATCCGGGCCGCCTCCTCGACCGCGGCCAGGGTCGTGGCCTCGTCGGCGTTCGGCAGCATGGGGGAGAGCCAGACGGCGAGGCCCAGCCGGGCGGCCGTCTCGGCGGCGAGCCGCAGTCGGGCCGGGTCGTTGCCGGTGAGGCGGACGGCGTTGCAGTGCAAGTCGCCTGAGATGGCGGCGAGTTCGCGTTCCACGGTGTCCGCGGTGAGGCCGGGGCGGGTGACCGAGCCGTCGACGGTCGGAGTGCCGGTGTCGTAGGTGACGCCCTTGATCTTCATGGGTGTTGTTCTACCGCACCGATGATCACCCCGGGGCGGCTTCGGGCGGTTCGCCGCCCCGGGGGAGGTGCTCAGACGGCGGTGGCCACCGGCGTCCCCGCGCCGTGCCAGTGGCGCAGCGCCTGCCGGAGCCCGTCCGGATCCTCGTGCCCTTCGGTGCCCACCCAGGCCGTGTGCCCGTCCGGGCGGAGCAGGACGGCCCGGAGCCCGGGGTGGTCGGGGCAGGCCGCGGTGACGACGTCCACGCAGCCCGCCCAGGCCGCCGCCGCCTCGCGCAGGGCGCCGCCGCCCGTCAGGTCGAGCAGGAGGCCGCGCCCCGGGGCGAGCAACGAGCTCAGGCGGACGGGCCCGTCGCCGGTGTCCAGGGCGAGGTCGGGGGCGAGGCGGCCGAGCCAGGGGTGGCCGGTGTCGGGGTGCATCGGGTAGCGGGTGTCGAGCCCGGTGATGGTCTCGGTGAAGGCGCGGTTGCCGTCCGGGTGGCGGGCGACGCGGGCGAGCAGGTCGACGAGCGGACCGAGGCCGGGGCCGGCGTCGGCGAGCAGCAACTGCGCCTGGGTGTCGGCCAGGACGCGCGCGCCGGCGGCGTGGCGTTCGGCGTGGTAGCCGGCGAGCAGGTGGGCGGGCGCGGTGCTGCGGACGGTGGCGGCGAGTTTCCAGCCGAGGTTGAACGCGTCGTCGAGGGCGACGTTGACGCCGATGGCCCCGGCCGGCGGGTGGATGTGCGCGGCGTCCCCGGCGAGCACGACCCGGCCGCGGACGTACTCGGCCGCCTGCCGGGCGGCGTTGCCGAAGCGCGACAGCCAGCGCGGGCCGCGCAGTTCGACGTGCCGGCCGAGCGCGGCGTCGACGGCGCTCCGGAGCAGGTCGAGGGTGACCGGGGTGTCCCGGTCGGCGGGGGGCTGCGGGTCGGTGGTGAGGATCCGGACGTAGCCGGGGCGGGGGATGACGAAGACGCTGCCGCCGGGGCCGGTGGTCGGGCCGAACGGCAGTGCCTCCGGGTCGGCGAGTTCGACGTCGCCGAGCAGGGTGAAGCGGGTCGACGCGGTACCCGGGAAGTCGATGCCGGCCTGCTTGCGGACGGTGCTGCGGCCGCCGTCGCAGCCGACCAGGTAGGCCGCCCGGATGCGGTACTCGCCGCCGTCCGGAGCGCCGACCGTGGCGGTGACGGACTCGGAGTCCTGGGCCAGGGCCCGCAGTTCGTGCCCGCGCCGGAGGTCGGCGCCCAGGTCGCGGGCGTGCGCTTCGAGGACCTCCTCGACCCGGGTCTGCGGGATGCCCAGCGTGAACGGGTGGTCGGTGCGGGCGCCCGCGAGGGTGAGGGTCACCGGCAGGCCGGCGAACGCGGCGTGCGGGACCGGCCGGCCCTCGCCGACGAGCCCTTCGGCGAGGCCGCGCCGGGCCAGCAGGTCCAGGGCGCGGGCGTTGAGGTTGAAGCCCCGGCAGTGGTCAGGCCGCCGCAGGTGGCGTTCGAGCACGACGGTGTCGATGCCGGCGAGGCGGAGTTCGGCGGCGAGTAACAGGCCGGCCGGGCCGGCTCCGACGATCAGCACCTCGGTCATCGGGCGGTTCCCTCCTCGGTGCCGGCACCGGCACCGGCACCGGCGCCGGCGTCGGGGACGGACCAGGTCCAGCCCTGTTCGGTGCGTTCGAGCTTCGGCCAGAACAGGCTGCCGTCGCGGATCTCGGCGACGGTGCGCCGGGTCCAGGCCAGTTCGGCCTCCCAGGCGTGTACGGCGCACTCGGTCTCGATCATGAACAGTCGGGGGACCCGCCCGGAGCCGACCGTGTCGGCCAGCACCGCGTCGGTCTCCGCGATCCGGCGGGCCAGGTGGTCGGCCCGTTCGAGCAGTGCGGCGGCGGCCCGCTCGGGGCCGAGTGCGCCGAGGTAGGACACCGCGGCCAGGAACTTGGGGTACTCGGCGACGGGCGTGCGGAGGAGTTCGTCGATCCACTGCACGAACTCGCCCTGGCCGAGCTCGGTGGGCGCGTACACCGTCCGCTCGGGCCGCCGGCCGTCACGCCCGGTTTCGACCGGCTCGATCCAGCCGTGCCGGACCAGCGACTCGACGGTGTCGTACAGCGACCCGGAGTTGACCTTGAAGCTGCTGTCCTTGTGGCGTTCCCGCAGCGTGGTCGCCATCTCGTAGGGGTGCATCGGCTGTTCCTGCAGCAGGCCGAGGACGGCCAGCGCCAGGGTGTTGGAGATCTTTCGCTTCGCCATGTGTGCTCCGATCGACGCGGTCACGTGGTAGTCGGACCCTAATAGCCGGATCCGACTATATGCAAGCGACCGGCCGACGCACCGCGCCCGGCGCACACCGCCGAACCGGGGACCCGCCCGGCATGTCCCGCCCCGGCTGACCGGACGGCGGGCCGGGACTCGGGTAGGCAACGGGGCCATGGAGACACGCATCGACGAGATCGCCGAGCGCATCTACCGGGTCTCGACCTTCGTCCCGGAGATCGCCCCGCCCGCCGGGTTCACGTTCAACCAGTTCCTGATCGACGCCGAGGAGCCGCTGATCTTCCACACCGGCATGCGGTCGCTGTTCCCCGCCGTCTCGGCGGAGATCGGCCGGGTGGTGCCGCTGGAGCGGCTGCGCTGGGTCACCTTCGGGCACGTCGAGGCGGACGAGTGCGGCGCGATGAACGAGTTCCTGGCGGCCGCGCCGCGGGCCCTGGTCGCGCACAACACGCTCGGCTGCACGGTCTCGCTCAACGACCTCGCCGACCGGCCGCCCGTCCCGATGGACGACGGGGAACTGCTGGACCTCGGCGGTCGGCAGGTGCGCCGGCGGGTGCGCAACGTCAACACCCCGCACGTGCCGCACGGTTGGGAGGCGCGGGTGCTGTTCGAGGAGGAGACCCGGACGCTGTTCTGCGGGGACCTCTTCACCCACCTCGGCGACGGGCCCGCCGTCACCGGCGACGACCTGGTCGAACCCGCGCTGCGCTCCGAGGAGCTGTTCCGGCAGACGTCCTGCCTGACGGCCGCCACGGACGCCCTGCGCGCGCTCGCCGAGCTGCGCCCGCGCACGCTCGCGGTGATGCACGGCTCGTCGTTCCACGGGGACGGCGCGGCGGCGCTGAACGCGCTCGCGGACGCGATGCTGGAGCGGTTCGGGCCCGAGTCGGAGTTCGCGGCCCGCCCGAGCGCGCTGGCGGGCCCGCACCCGTAGAGCCCGGGCGCAGCGGGCGTGGGCCCGCCCGCTGCCGGGTGGTCAGGCCAGCGTGATCCGGATGCCGACCGTGCCGCGGTCGCCGCGGCGCAGCCGGCTGCCGAGCAGGGTGAGCACACCGAGCAGGCCGTACTTCTGGCGCAGCAGGGTGCGGTAGGCGGCGGTGCGCTCGGGGCCGAGGAGCTCGGCGGTGGCCGGGTACTGCTCGCCGGTCGGGCGGCCCTTGACGTCGCAGGGGCCGACCAGCACGTCGGCGCGGTTGCGGATCCGCTTGACCTTCCACGAGTCCGCGACGGTCCAGATGCCGAGCGCCTCCCCGTCGCGGACCACCCAGACCGGGGTCGGCACCGGGGTGCCGTCCTTCTTGTAGGTGGTGACGAGCAGGTAGCTGCCGGAGGAGAGCCGGACGATCCGGGCGAGCCGGTCCGAGGCAGCGGGGTCGACGGGGTCGGGCGTGGTCATGGCGGAAGTCTAGAGGCCCCGGGCCGCCCGGAGCCCCCGGAAGGCGGCCGGGCCGGTCACCGGCGGCGGGTGGAGTGCAACAGGGCGCGGACGCGGCGGGAGAACCGGGCCCGGCCGCGGCCGCCGACCGCGGTGGCGCCGATGGCCGTCGCGCCGGTGCCGACCGCCGCGGCGGCCACCGCACCGGCGGCCCGGCGGCGCGCGACCGTACGGGCGCCGGCCCAGAGGGCGAGGGCGGTGGCCAGGGCGGCGCCGGTCCAGACGGCGGGGGTGAGGCCGGGGTCGGTGGAGGGGCCGCCGAGCGGCGGCTGGGCCCAGGCCGGGAGGTCGTCGGAGGCCTGCGCGGTGGCGGCGGCAGCGGAGGACGCGCCGCTCGCGGGGGCGCCGGTGTCCTCGACCAGCTGGCCGACCGGCTGGACCTTCCCGGCCGCCGCGAAGCCCCAGTCCAGCAGGCTGGCCGCCTCGTCGTAGACCTTGCCCTGCGCCTCCGGGTGCATGACCGTCACCAGCAGGGTGCGGCCGTCACGCTCGGCGGCGCCGGTGAAGGTGGCGCCCGCGTTGGTGGTGTAGCCGTTCTTGACGCCGATCAGGCCGGGGTACTTGCCGAGCAGGCGGTCGGTGTTGGCGATGTCGAAGCTGGTGCGCTGACCGGTGACCTTGTCCAGCCCGCCGGGGAAGCGGGCGGTGCGGGTGGAGCAGTAGGAGCGGAAGTCGGCGTTGCGCAGCCCGGCGCGGGCGAACAGGGTGAGGTCGTAGGCGGAGGAGACCTGGCCGTCCATGTCGTAGCCGTCCGGGGTGACGACCTTGGTGTCCCTGGCCTGGAGGGCCTGGGCGCGGGCCTGCATCTCGCCGACGGTGCGCTGGACGCCGCCGTTCATGTTGGCGAGGACGTGCACGGCGTCGTTGCCGGAGCTGAGGAAGACGCCCCGCCAGAGGTCCTCGACCCGGTACGGCAGGTTCTCCTTGACGCCGACGAGGCTGCTGCCGGCGCCGAGGCCGGCCAGTTCGGCGGTGGTGACCTGGTGTTCCAGGGAGCGGTCGAACTTGGGCAGCACGGTGTCGGCGAACAGCATCTTGAGCGTGCTGGCGGGCGGCAGCGGCAGGTGGGCGTCGCGCGCGGCGAGCACCTCGCCGGTCTTGGCGTCGGCGACCAGCCAGGAGCGGCCGGTCAGGGTGGTGGGCAGGGCGGGGGCGCCGGCCAGCGGCGCGACCTGGACGGCCGGCCGGCCGAGCCGTTCCCCGCCGACCGTCGCGCCGGCGTCCTGGGCGACGGCCGCCGGGGCGGTGAGGGCGACGGCGGTGAGGGCCAGGGCGGAGGCGGCGGCCGCCCGGGCGGCCCGCTGGGTTCGCTGCACATGCTTCGACTGCACAGGGCGAACGTAACCGGGCGGCCGCCGGTGCGCCGTGGCTGCTGCTCCGTCCGGTGGGCCCCGGCGGCACGGGCGCTGGGCCGCGACTTTGGTGATCCCGGCCCGCGCCGAAAGTCGGACTACCCCGGGGCGGCCGGCTCCTAGGCTGACGGCCATGAAGACGCTGTGCGGCTACCTCGGTTTCGTGCTGATCCTCGGCGGCGGTACCGGCCTGCTGGCCGACCGGCTCGGCGGGTTCCGGCTGTTCGGCTTCGTCCGCTTCCTGGTGCCGCAGGACCACGAGACGGCCGGGTACGCGGCGCTGCTGGTGCTCGGTGTGCTGCTCGCGATCCCCGCCGCCCGGCGGGGTTGATCGCTCAGGAGGCGGCGATGCCGTCGAGCAGGACGGCGAGCCCGGTGCGGAAGGCCTCCCGGCCGTCGTCCGCGGCCGCGCCGGTGTCCCGCCGCAGTGCCGTCAGCAGTGGGAAGCGGTCGGCGAAGTCCGGTGCGAAGCAGGCGAGTTGGCTGGCGCGGGCGGGCCACCAGTCCTCGCCGGTGAGGCCGGTGAGGCCGGTGAGGCCGGTGGCGGCCGCGGAGCGGCGGGCGTCGGCGGTGGTGGCGGCCGTGCCGCGGACGTACTGCCACAGGGCGGTGACGGCTCCGCGCCGTCGGGCGGGGGCCAGGGCGGCGGGCGCGAGGGCGTTCAACAGGCTTTCCGTCGCGGCGAGTTCGGCCGGGCCGAGGACGGGCCGGGCGGGTGGGGCCTGGAGCACCCAGGGGTGGCGCAGGTAGCAGGCGTGCAGCTGCTCGGCCCAGGTGGTGACGGCGGCCCGCCAGTCGTCCAATGGCGCGGCCGGGGCGGGGAGTTCGGCGAGCACGCGGTCGTGCATCAGGTCGAGGAGCTCGTCCTTGCCGGGCACGTAGGTGTAGAGCGCCATCGCGGTGCGGCCGAGGCGTTCGCCGACCGCGCGCATGGAGAGCGCGGCCATGCCCTCGGCGTCGGCGACGGCGATGGCGGCGGAGACGATCGCGTCCACGCTCAGGCCCGGCTTGGGGCCGCTGCGGGCTCCCCGCCCGGCGCGCGACGGTTCGGGTGCGCCCCAGAGCAGGGCGAGTGAGCGGTGGGTGTCGCCCTGCCCGGCGAAGGCGGTCATCCGGGGTCTCCTTATGGCGTAAAGCATCGCCGCGACGGCAACTCTTTATGCTGTAAGGATATCAAGTCCGCCCACCGGCACGGTTTCGCGACGGCGCCGCGCACGGCACCGCCCGCCACCGTCGTCGAGGTCGTCGAGGCGGTGCGGATCACGCCCCGTACGGCCCGGATCGCCTGCGCCGCCGAGGCGTTGGCGAACTCCGCGGGCACCGCGCCGGGCCGGCGGCTGAAACTCCCTCCCCCCGCCCGGTTGGAACGTGCCCGGACCGCCCGCGCGGAGCGACGCTCCGATGGGCCGGTACCGGGCCCACCTGGCGATCCCCGAGGTCGGGCGGCCACTGACGCGCGGCTCGACCCGTGCCGCCGGTGCCCGGACACCCGGCCGGTCGAGGCCGGCTTCGTGCTGCACGGCGACACCGGCCCCGCCGCCGCCCGGGCGCTGCGCGGCGCCCCCCGGGGGGCCGGCTCGGCCCGGTCCCGGGGACGGCGATCGCGGATGGAAGCCGTGATGCCCGGTTTCGGGTCGGGTCGACGGGGAAGGAAGTGTCGCGGTGTCGACAAAGCGCCGACAGCTTGGCGACATTCCGCCACTGTCGAGAGTCCGCCACTGGCGTTTTCGGGGCGGGATCGGTCGGTTCCGACCGTGACCGACCGGTCCTGATCGGCGAAAAAGGGACACGGATCGGCCCGATTTATACGGTGTATTTTACTTTCTGATGGTCATTTTTACTTTCTGATGGGGATTTCGCCCCTTGTCGTGGTCGTGTCGGATGCGCTGGAATGCGACCGCTGTCGGGACGCGCGGTCCGGACCAACCACGCGGCCGATCCGGACTCGCGTACGCTGGGCTGTGCGCAACCTGACGTCGCATCAGACGAAAGGATGTCCATTGATCAGCTGGCGGAAAGCCCAGCTAGCAGCTGCCGTCTCGGTCACCTCCGCGTCCCTGGTCCTGACCTTCGGGACCTGCGCGAACGCCACCCCCGCCCCGACCGCTCCGGCCGCCCCCACGGCGGCCGAGGGTGGGGCGCCGGCGCCGGTGATCGTGATCCTGAAGGACCAGATCGCGGACGCCCCGGCCGACCACGGCCACGTCGGCGCCCGCCAGCAGAAGACGGCCGCCTCCCAGGCCCCGCTGCTGAACAAGGTCAAGGCCCAGGGCGGCACCAACATCAAGAGCTTCGTCGTCGGCAACGCCTTCTCGGCCACCGTCGACCCGGCTCTGCGCGCGTCCCTGCAGGCCGACCCGGCCGTTGCCGCCGTCGTGGCGGA
This sequence comes from Kitasatospora sp. NPDC094028, assembly GCF_049543595.1. Lineage (NCBI taxonomy): Bacteria > Bacillati > Actinomycetota > Actinomycetes > Kitasatosporales > Streptomycetaceae > Kitasatospora > Kitasatospora sp. NPDC094028. Next base: position 53,906 of record NZ_JBMVFA010000028.1, read on the forward strand.
CACCCAGGTCAAGGTCGCCCCGGTCTCCGCCTCCACGGCGAAGACGGGCAAGGACGCCGTCGACGCCAAGGCGGCCGGCAACGGCGACGCCAAGGCCGCCGCCTCGGGCAGTGACGGCAGCCAGGCTCCGGAGGAGAACGCGACCAACACGGTCTGCCCGTCCGACCCGAGCAAGCCGCTGCTGGAGCCCGAGGGCCTCTACTCGGTGCGCGCCCAGACCGGCAACGGCCACCCCGGTGTCGAGAACCTGGCCACCGGCAAGGGCGTCAAGGTCGCCTACATCGCGGACGGCCTCGACCCGAACAACCCGGACTTCATCCGGGCCGACGGCTCGCACGCCGTCGTCGACTACCAGGACTTCGCCGGCGACGGCTGGGCCGCGCCCACCGGTGCGGCCGAGGCCTTCGGCGACGCCTCGGCGGTCATCGCCCAGGGCCGCCAGGTCTACGACGTCTCGCAGTTCGTCAACGCCTCGCACCCGCTGCCGGCCGGCTGCAACATCAAGATCAAGGGCCTCGCCCCGGACGCCGACCTCGTCGCGCTGAAGGCCGGCGGCGAGATGATGTCCAACTCGTCGATCCTGCAGTCCATCGACTACGCGGTGCGGGTCGCCCACGTCGACGTGCTGAACGAGTCCTTCGGTGGCAACGTCACCCCGGACAGCGGCGCGCACGACACCATCTCGCTGTTCAACGACCAGGCCGTCAAGGCCGGTGTCACGGTCTCCGTCTCCTCCGGTGACGCGGGCATCAGCGGGACCATCGGCACCCCGGCCACCGACCCGAACGTGATCGCGGTCGGCGCGTCGACGGACAACCAGAACTACCAGCAGACCGGTTACGCGGCCTCCCAGTTCTCCAGCAAGAAGTGGAGCAACAGCCGCATCTCCGCGCTGTCCTCGGGTGGCTTCACCCAGGCCGGCCGGACCGTCGACCTGGTCGCCCCGGGTGAGTCGGACTGGGCGCTGTGCACCCCCGACGTCACCAAGTACACCGAGTGCACGGGCTACAACGGCAAGCCGTCGGCGATCCAGCCGTTCGGTGGCACCAGCCAGGCCGCCCCGTTCGTCACCGGCGCCGCGGCCCTGGTCATCCAGGCCTACCGCGACACCCACGGCGGCGACTCGCCGTCCCCGGCCCTGGTGAAGAAGTTCCTCACCGGCACCGCCCAGGACCTCGGCGTTCCGGCCGAGGAGCAGGGCGCCGGTCTGCTGAACGTCCGGGCCGCCGTCGAGGCCGCCCGCGGCTACGACGACGGCGACGGCACCGACGGTGCCAGCACCGTGGTCGTCAACACCGGCCAGCTCGACATCTCGGGCGCCCCGGGCTCGACCCACACCGCCGACGTGTCCGTCACCAACACCAGTGACAGCCCGCAGACGGTCAGCGCCGCCACCCGTGCCTTCGTGCCGCTGGCGAGCAACACCCAGACCGTCAAGCTGGACACGTCCTCGAAGGACACCTTCAAGTACGCGACCAACGGCGCGGACTGGGTCCAGAAGCAGGTCAAGTTCACCGTCCCGGCCGGCGCCGACCGCCTCGCGGCCTCGATCGCCTGGCACGGTGCGGCCAACCCGACCGTCAACGGCCCGGTCGTGCGCCTGACGCTGCTCGACCCGTCCGGCAAGTTCGAGACCAACACCCGCCCGCAGGGTGGTGCGACCCCGGCCAACTACGGCCTGGTGGACGTCCCGCACCCGGTCGCCGGTGAGTGGACCGCCGTCTTCTACACCCCGGCCGGCGACCACGGCTTCAGCGGCGACGTCCTGTTCGGCACCTCGACCCAGCGGGCCGTCCCGGCCGGCGCGGTCGGCCCGAACACCGCCGACCTGCAGCCCGGTGAGACCAAGAACCTGAAGGTCCAGCTCACCACCCCGGCCACCAGCGGCGACTCCAGCGAGGCCGTCACGGTCTCCAGCTCGAACGGCAGCACCACCAGCGTGCCGGTCATCCTGCGCAGCACCGTCCCGGTCAAGGACGGCAAGGGCACCTTCACCGGCACCATCACCGGTGGCAACGGCCGCGGCCAGTCGCCGACGCAGAGCTTCACCTACGGCTTCGACGTCCCGAAGGGCCAGAAGGACCTGCGGGTCGGCCTGACCGTCGCCAAGGACGCCAACCTGCTCATGCAGGGCGCGCTGATCAGCCCGAACGGCACCCCGATCGACATCGAGGGCAACGGTCTGTTCGACGCCAAGGGCAACCTGACCGGCACCACCCCCGGCGTGTCCGCCACCACCGTCAACCCGGCCGAGGGCCACTGGCGGTTCGTCCTGAACGTGCTCGGCCCGATCAGCGGCCAGCAGCTGTCGCAGGACTTCACCGGCACCATCGCGTTCAACCAGAACCAGGCCACCGCGGCCGGTCTGCCGAACGACAAGGGCACCAAGCTGGCGGCCGGCAAGCCGGTCACCGTCACGGTGAACTACACCAACAACACCGTCGCCACCCAGCAGATCTCGGCTGACGGCCGCCTGGACAACCGGGTCGACCTGCCGCTGGTCCCGCAGGGCGCCTCGGGCTCGGTCACCCTGCCGCTGAGCCTCAGCTCCGCGGTCCCGGGCTTCCTGATCCCGCCGGGCACCGACCAGCTCAAGGGCGTCGCGGCCTCCTCGACCCCGGCCCAGCTGGAGCTGGCCGCCACCACCTCGTCGCCGGACCTGTTCGGTGACCTGAAGAAGGCGCAGAACGGCTCGACCATCTCGACCGTGACCGACAAGGGCACCGCCGAGCAGCCGATCGTCCCGGGCAACTGGGGCACCTTCCTGCAGCAGATCGGCCCGTTCACCAACGCGGGCGCGCCGGCCGGCACCGCCACCATCACCGCCACCGCGCACACCCTGGCGTTCGACCCGGCGCTGACCTCCAGCACCGGTGACCCGTACGCCGCCTCGGTGAACGCCACGGCCCCGGCCGCCACCCCGGTGACCGTCCAGCCGGGCGCCAGCGGCTCGCTGCAGGTGACCCTGACCCCGACCGGCCCGAAGGGCAGCACGGTCAAGGGTCTGCTGTACCTGGTGTCCGCCCCGACCTCGGTGGCGACCGCCAACAACAGCCTGAGCACCACCGGTGCGGTGCTCGCGGCGATCCCGTACAGCTACACCGTGAGCTGACGCTTCGTCTCCTCGGTCGCGCCCTGATCGCGCCGAACGCACCAACTGGCCGAGGCCGTCCCGGAGTTCCGGGGCGGCCTCGGTCGCGTTTCAACCGTTCCCGGGTGGGCAGTCAGCAGTCATAGGGACATGTCGGCCCAATCGGGGAGCGGATTTGTACGAGGTGATCAAACACAGCGACGTCGAGGTGAACGGCGTCCGGCTGCACATCGCGGAGCAGGGGGAGGGCCCACTGGTCCTGCTGCTCCACGGCTTCCCGGAGAGCTGGTACTCCTGGCGCCACCAGTTCGCCCCGCTCGCCGCGGCCGGCTACCGGGTCGTCGCCCCGGACCAGCGCGGCTACGCGCGCAGCGAGCAGCCCGAGAACGTCGACGCGTACACCCTGCTGCACCTGGTCGGTGACGTCACCGCGCTGATCGCCGCCCTCGGCGAGGAGCGGGCCGTGGTGATCGGGCACGACTGGGGCGCGCCGGTGGCCTGGACCACCGCGGCGCTGCGGCCCGACCTGGTGCGCGGCGTCGCCGGGCTGAGCGTGCCGCCGGTGCCGGTCGGCGGGCCGCCGCCGCTGCAGGCCTACCGCGAGAACTACGGCGAGGGCTTCTACCAGCTCTACTTCCAGGAGCCCGGCCGGGCCGACGCCGAGCTCGCCGCCGACGTCCGGTCCAGCCTGCGCCGGATCCTGACCGGCACCACGCCGGACGGCAAGCCGCGGCCCTGGGTGGTGCCCGAGGGGAAGACCCTGCTCGACACCCTCCCGGACCAGGAGCAGCTGCCCGGCTGGCTCACCGACGCGGACCTCGACGTCTTCACCGCCGACTACGCCCGGCACGGCGAGCGGGCCTTCACCGGAGGGCTCAACTGGTACCGCAACGTCGACCGCAGCGCCGAACTGCTCGCGCCCTTCATCGGGGTGACGGTCGAGGTGCCGGCGCTGTACGTGGTCGGCGACCGGGACCTGGTCAACGCGATGATCCCGCCCGGCGTGCTGGAGTACCTGCTCGGCCGGCTGCCCCGGCTGCACCGCTCCGTCCGGCTGCCGGACACCGGGCACTGGACGCAGCAGGAGCGGCCGGCGGAGGTCACCGAGGCGCTGCTGGACTTCCTGAAGCACCTGGATTCGTAGCGGAGTTGCTCGCCCCCCGGCCGCGGCGCCCGCGGCGGGGCCGCGGCCGGTTCGCTAGGCGATCGGGGCCGGGAGGGCGGCGCGCAGGGTGAGGGACTCCTGCGGGTTGCCGTAGTCGCGGGAGGAGACGATCAGCCCGTCGACGACCCGGATCACGTTGATGTAGGTGAGGGTGAAGGGCTCGGCGGTCGCGGTGATCCGCCCGCGCACCCGGAACTCGGCGATCACGACCTCGGGGTCCCCGGTCTCGTGCAGGGTGACCTCGTCGACGGCGTGGAAGCTCCACAGGCCCGCCGTCGCCTTCATTCGGGCCCGCATGGTCTCCCGGCCGGTGGTCTCCGGCGGGAAGCCCTCCGGGGCGAAGGGGATGCGGATCACCGCGTCGGGGGCGTAGAAGTCGGCCAGGGCCTCGCGCGGGCCCTCGGCGGTGACGCGCAGGAACTCCTCGACGGTGGCGCGCGGGGTGCGGGTGGGAACGGACATGGTGCTCTCCTCGGATCATCGGTGCGGATCGACACGGGCAGGGCAGGCCGGGGCGAAGGCGTTCGCCGTAGAATCGGAACGGTGGCCCCGTTTCGAGAATACGGAACGACCGCCCCGCTTGTCGACCCGTCAGAAACCCTGTGAGGAGCCCCCATGCCCGCCCCCGTCGATCGGCCGCTGAGGGCCGACGCGCGCCGCAACCGGGCCAAGGTCCTGGCCGCCGCCCGCGAAGCCTTCGCCGCCGAGGGCCTGGCCGTCCCGCTGGACGAGATCGCCCGCCGGGCCGGAGTCGGCGCGGGCACCGTCTACCGGCACTTCCCCACCAAGGAGGCGCTGTTCGAGGCCGTCGTCACGGACAGCATCGAAACCCAGACCGCGCGCGGACGCGCCGTGCTCGCCGAGGAGGCCCCGGGCGAGGCCCTGTTCACCTTCCTGGCCGAGCTGGTGGCCGGCGCCGTCGTCAAGATGGACCTCGCCGACGCACTCGTCGGCGCCGGCGTCGAACTGCAGCCGGGCACCACCGCTGCGGCGGCACAACTGCGGGCCGTCCTGGGCGAGTTGCTCACCCGCGCACAGGCCGCCGGCGCGGTCCGCCCCGACGTCGACGGCGCCGACCTGCACGCCCTGGTCGCCGGCGCCGTGGCCGCCGAACGCCGCCGCCCGTCCGACACCGCCCCCGGCCGCCTGGCCCGCCTGGTCTGCGACGGCCTGCGGGTCGTTTGACGTCGGGCGCTGTGTGCCGCCGGCCGAGTCCTTGATTGCGGCCGGCCCGGTTGCGGGGGGCGTCGCGTCAGCAGTGCGGGCAGCCGGTCGGGACGGGGGTGTCCGGGAAGTCCTCCCGGCCGTCCAGCCAGCCGGTGAGCCGGTCGGCCAGGGTGAACCGTTCGGGGAAGAGGGAGTGGGGCAGGCAGGTGCCGTGCGGGTCCCAGCCCCACATCCGTCCCGCGGGGGTGCTGAAGTCGACCAGCGACCAGATGGCGCAGCCCCAGGTCAGCAGGGGGACCACCGACACCGGATAGTTCTCGCCGTAGCCCTCGCGCCAGTCGAGATACGTCTCGACCATGCGCGGTTCGTCCCGGAACTCGGTGAGGGACAGTGCGCCGTCCCGTCGTCCGAAGCCGCCGTCCGCGATGTCGAGGTAGATCCGCCTGAGCAGCGGCGGCATGCGGTGCCCCACGGCGGCTTCCAACTCGGCAACGGCCTCCGGCGGGGCCGGGAGGGTTCCCGGCCGGGTCCGTTCGCGGATCCTGTCGATGATCTCGTCGTCGGTCATGGGGTATCGGTATCAGCCGTCGCTGACACCCCTTGAGGGCCGGTGCTAGACCGGGAGGAGGCGGGTGATCAGGTCGGCGAGGCGGCGGGTGTTGCGGCAGGGGTGCATGTCGACGACGGAGGCGTAGGCGGGGGCGGCGGAGTCGCCGGTGGTCCAGAGGGCGGGTTGTTCGGGGTTGAGCCAGAGGACGCGGCGGGCGCGGGCGGTGATCCGGCGCAGGGCGGGGAGGTTGGGGTCGCGGTGGTTGTTGCGGGCGTCGCCGAGGATCAGGACGGTGGTGCGCGGGCGGACCGCGTCCAGGTGGTCCTGGGCGAAGTCGCCGAGCGCCGAGCCGTAGTCGCTGTTGCCGTGGTAGCCCATCACCCGGGCCTCGGCGAGGATGCGGGCGGCGAGGCGGCCGGGGTCGTCGGCGCCGTCCGCGCGGAGCAGGTCGGTGACTTCGGCGGTGCGGTTGACGAAGGCGAACACCCGGACCTTGCTGAACTGTTCGCTCATCGCCCGGACCAGCAGCATGGTGAAGTCGGCGAAGCCCGCGACCGAGCCGGAGACGTCGCACAGCAGCACCAGCTCCGGCCGGGCCGGGCGGCGCAGCCGGTAGGCGGGGCGCAGCGGCACTCCGCCGGTGGCGAGCGAGCGGCGCAGGGTGCGGCGCAGGTCGATGTGGCCGCGGGCGGCGCGGCGGCGTCGGGCGGCCAGCCGGGTGGCCAGCTTGCGGGCCAACGGGTGGACGGTGCGGCGCAGTTCGGCGATCTGGTCGCGGCCGGCGGCGAGGAAGTCGATCCGGTCGGTGGTGGGGGCGAGGGCGCGTTCGGCGATCCGCTCGGCGCCGCGCAGTTCGGCGACGCGGCGGCGGGCCTCGGTGGCGACCAGGCCGCGGAAGTCCTGGATGCGGCGGCGGATCTCGTCGGCGAGGACGCGGTCGGCGACGTCGGCGTCCTCGGAGGCACGGTCGGGGGTGCGCTCGCGCAGGGCGGCGAGGATGCGGGCGAGCAGGGTCTCGGGGGCGAGCCGGCCGAGGGCCTGGTGGGCGGACCAGCCGTCCGAGCCGGGGGTGGCGCCGGTGCCGTACCGGCCGAAGGCCTCGATCACCTCGCCGGCCAGCCGGGCCTGGGCGGCGCGGTCGTCGGCGGCGAGCGCGGCGGCGAGGCGCTCGCGCAGGTCGTCGCGGAGCGGGTCGGGGCGGCCGAAGCGGGGCGGCTCCGGGTCGTCGGGCACCGGCGGCGGGTCGGCGCGGACGGCTTCGGGGGTGCCGACGCCGAGCGGGAAGAACAGGTCGAAGGAGGCGTCGAAGACGGCCCGTTGGGCGTCCGAGCGCAGCAGGGCGGCGGCCAGGCCGGCCCGCATCTGCTCGCGGTCGTCGAGGCCGAGCACGTCGAGGACGGCGGCGGCGTCCACCGTCTCGGCGGGGCCGATCCGCAGGCCGTGCCCGCGCAGGGCGCGGACCAGGCCGGTGAGCCGGGCGGCGGTGTCCTGGGTGGCGGTGTCCTCGACTTCGGCCCCGGCCGGTCGCGGCGCGGTGGTCATGCGAGGGTGAGCTTCCGGGCGGCTTTGCGGACGTCGTCCTGGTGCTTGAGGATCACCCCGAGGGTGTCCCGCACGATCGCGTCGTCCAGGGTGTCCGCGCCGAGGGCGAGCAGGGTGCGGGCCCAGTCGACGGTCTCCGCGACGGACGGCGCCTTGCGCAGCTCCATCGCCCGCAGCGCGCCGACCACCCGGACCAGCGAGGCGGCCAGCGTCTCGTCCAGGCCGGGCACCTGGAGGCGGACGATCCGGCGCTCCAACTCGGCGTCCGGGTAGTCGAGGTGGAGGAAGAGGCAGCGGCGGCGCAGCGCCTCGGAGAGCTCCCGGGTGGCGTTGGAGGTGAGCAGCACGAACGGGCGGCGGCTCGCGGTGATGGTGCCGAGCTCGGGAACGGTGACCTGGAAGTCGCTCAGCAGCTCCAGCAGCAGGGCCTCGACCTCGACGTCGGCCTTGTCCAGTTCGTCGATCAGCAGCACGGTGGGCTCGTCGCCGCGGATCGCGGTGAGCAGCGGGCGGGTGAGCAGGAACTCCTCGCCGAAGATGTCGGTGCGGGCGGCGTCCCAGCTCTCGTCGCGGCCGGCGGTGATCCGCAGCAGCTGCTTGGCGTGGTTCCACTCGTAGAGCGCGCGGGCCTCGTCGATGCCCTCGTAGCACTGCAGCCGGACGAGTCGGGCGGCGCCGATCCGGGCCACGGCCTTGGCGAGTTCGGTCTTGCCGACGCCGGCCGGGCCCTCGACGAGCAGCGGCTTGCCGAGCCGGTCGGCGAGGTAGACGGTGGTGGCGATGGCCGTGGAGGCCAGGTAGCCGGTGGCGGCGAGCCGGTCGACGGTGTCCGCCACCGACGTGAAGAACCCCGTGCCGTCGCCGTTGCCGTTCTCGCTCATCCGTCCGCCCCGTTCCGGTTCGCCCGTGCCAGTCGGGCGTCACCCTACCGGCCGGTCACTTGCTTGTCTCGGGTCGGCTGTGGCGGGGATCTCGGGCGGCGGGTGGGGGCGGCGTGGGTACTGTGGTCGGCAGTGGACGTGCGTGATCGAACGTCCGTTGCGCAAGGGGGGTAGGGGGAATGACTCCACTGGGGCTGAGTGTGGCCACGTGGTGGTGCATCGCCGTGTTCGTGACGGCGGTGTTCTGGGCGGTCTGGGTGCCGTCGATGCCGACGCGGGAGTACCGGCTGATGACGGCGCTGGCGCCGTTCGGCGGGGCGCTGTTCCTGCTGATGCACTACAAGATCAAGGGCATGGAGCCGGCCGACTCGCTGGCCATGTTCTCCACGGGGATCCTGGCGTTCGCGCTGGGCGCCGTCGGGCACCGCCGGAAGCTGGCGGCGGCGTTGACGGCGGCCAAGCGGGAGGGGCGGTCGGACCGGGACGTGATGCCGGTGCCGATGATGGCGCAGCTGCTGCTGAGCCTGACCGCGGGCATGGTGGTCTACTTCTGCATCAAGGCGTGATCGACGCGTGATCCGGGGGTAGCCGCCCGAGCATGGTGGAGCGGCGTACGGCGGGCGGCTGCCCGTCGTACGCCGCTTCGCTGGTTCCGGTGCCCGGCGCGTCAGTTGACGTACAGGACCGGGCTGCCGGCGACCGAGGTGTCGGTGACCGGGCCGTAGGTGGCGCTGAAGTAGCCGGTGGAGAAGCACAGGCCGGGGCCGGAGACCAGGGTGGCGGGCTGGTTGGCGAAGGCGATGGTGTTGCCGGTGTTGGAGGTGGAGCCGGAGATGCCGCTCGGACTCTGGTAGTCGCACTCGACCGAGCCCAGGATGGTGTTCAGGACGACCGTGATCCCCACCGGGCCGGCGGAGGTGCCGTTGAGCGAGACGTTGCCGCCGGAGCCGGAGGTGACCGTGTTGGTGTACGGCAGGCTGGTGGCGGTGACGCTCTGCACGCTCATGACGCCGATGACGCTGGAGGTGCAGGAGTCGAAGGACTGGCTGTTGAGCTGCTCGGTGGCGCTGCCGGGGGCGGCCGGGTTGGACGTCACCGTCGCGGAGAAGGAGGAGCTGGCACAGCTGACGCCGTTGGAGCTGCCGGCGCCGTCGGTGAACGTGGCGGCCGTGCCGGCGGCCAGGTTGGCGATGAGCGTGTCGCCGACCGCGATGGCCGGGCCGCCCGTGCTGCCGGTGGTCAGGACGGCGGTGGCGTCGGCCTGGGCCGGTGCCATGGCGGCGCCGGTGAGGGCGAGGGCGGCGAGCGATGCGGTGGCGAGCGTGCGACGGATGCGCATGAGGGTGCCTCTCTCCGTCCGGGGACGGGTGGGGGAATCCCCGCCGGCGGGTGTGGTGGTGTGCGCGACGGGGGAGGTGCGTGGCATGGCGCACCGGGAGCTGCGACGGTCCGCCGTACGGCGTGGCCGGGCACGACGGCGGGCCCGGCGCCACGGGCCCGGTCGTCAGGGTGCGGTGGTACGGCCGTGCGTACGGCGGTCCGGGGTTACCGGGGTGCGGCGGTGCGGGCACGGCGGCACCGGGGTGTGCGGGGCCGGGCGTGCCGGTGTGCGGACGCGTGTGGTGGGGGCTGCGTGTCAGGCGGCTGCCGCCGCCGGCCGCACCGCGTCCGCCGTGCTCCCGTTTCGGGGGCGGTCGCCCGGGGTCGTCGGAGCCCAGGGGAGGTTCCGCCGGTGGTGACTGCTCTGCCACCGGTTGGAAACCTGCCAGTGTTGTAAACCCGCTCTTCCGTCAATGTCAATACAGGACACAGGAGTTGGTGATGGAAAGAAGGCTCCCCAGGGCCGATGTGATCCTTCTTCCGGGCGCCCGGACCGGCCGCGATCCGGCCCGGTCGATCAAGCCCGGCCCGCGCCGGCTGCCGGCCGGGGTGATCGCCGCGACCCAGCGCGAGCGGCTGCTGGACGGGCTGGTCCGCACCGTCGCCGAGCGCGGCTACCAGCATGCCACGGTCAGCGACATCTGCCGGGCGGCCGGGGTGACCAGGCCGGTCTTCTACGAGCTGTTCAGCGGCAAGGAGGACGCCTTCCTGGCCGCGCACCGGTACGGCACCGGGGTGGTGCTGCGGCGGATGGCGGCGGCCTTCGCGGCCGAATCCGACTGGTGCGCCGGCATCCGGCAGGCGCTCGGCTCGATGCTCCAACTGCTCGCCGGGACACCGGCCTTCGCCACCATGGCGGTGGTCGAGATCGAGGCGGTCGGCCCGGCGGGGCGGCGGGAGCGGGACCAACTCCTCACCCGATTCCGGGCGTTCTTCGCCGAGGTGCCGCAACTGCCGGGCGGAGTGCCGGTGGAGGAGATGGTGGACGCCGTGGTGGCCGGCGTCTACGGCGCGCTGTACCGCCGGATCGACTCCGGTCGGACGGACCAACTCGTGGATCTGGTGCCGGTGTTGAGCCTGTACTGCCTGGCGCCGTTCCTCGGCCCGGCGCAGGCGGCCCGGCGGTTGGGGATCTCCGACGAGCCGTAGGGTTCGCGAACGGTGAAGATCCTTCGTGCACCCGTATTGACCCCGCCGATACCCGGCAGTAGCTTCTCGGATACTCATCGCGCTCCGACCGGATCCGCCCCGCTGCCGAGGGAGGACGGTCCGGTCGACGTGCGGGAACGCTGTCCGCGCCAGGTCAACGTGCCAGTGCCTGCCCATCCCATCCATCCCGAGGGAGCACACATGGCCATGTCCGAGGAAGCCGCCACGGCGGCGGAGACACCCGAGACGCCGACCGCGCCCAGAAGAGGCCGGGTCCGGTTCAAGCGCACCGCCCTGATGGCCGTACCGGCCGTCGCCCTCGGGGGTGTGCTGATGACACTCACCGCCCAGGGCGTGCTCGCCGCCCAGTTCGAGATATCCGGCATGCCGTTCACGATCACCGCCGACAAGCTGGACGGCGACGGCCTCGCCCAGTACGGCTCCCTCGATCACATGATCAAGAACAGCCCGAACGCGGGCAAGACCGGCGGCCAGGTGCTGGTGGCGGTGTCGGCGATCAAGAGCGCGGACATCACCAACCTGTGCCAGAGCGTCGACCTCGGCGGCATCAACATGCTGATCCGCGCCGGCGACGGCGGCACCCCGGTGCACGCGGACAACCTCACCACCGACTCCGATCTGCTGACCGCGGACGCGGAGTTCACCAACATCGACATCGGCGGTGACGCCAGCACCTACACCAAGGGCGGGCCGGCCGGGAAGGGCCTCCCGGGCGTCTACGGACAGCAGGCCGACAAGGTCAAGCTGAACCACCTCAGGCAGCACAACTACGCCGCCACGGCGGCCTCGTTCAAGCTGCCCAACCTGCGGCTGAGCTTCAGCTCGCACGGCTGCTGAGCATGGCGGAGTCCGTACCGGAGCAGCAGCCCGAGCCGGATTCGCAGCCGCAGCCGCAGCCGCAGCCGGAGTCGCAGTCGGGGCCGGGCCCGGAGCCGGCGTCGGGTCCGGCGTCGGACGGCGGCGCGGACGGCGCGGACGGCGGGGGCGACGGGAGCGACGCGGCCGCCGAGGGGACGGCCGTCGCCGCCCCCGCCCCGGCCGCTCCCGCCGCCCGCCGCGCCGACTGGCGGGGCCGGCGGCCGTTCTGGGGCGGGCTGCTGGTGCTGCTCGGCGGCGCGGAGGTGCTGTTCACCGAGAGGTCCCCGCTGCCGGTCGTCCTGCGCATCGGGATGCAGGGGCTGGCCGGCTACCTGGTGCCCGCGGTGATGGTGATCTGCGGCCTGCTGATCCTCTTCAACCCGGTCCAGCGGCTGTTCTACTCCGTCGTCGCCGTGCTCGCCTCGCTGGGCACCTGGCTGACGTCCAACCTGGGCGGCTTCCTCATCGGGATGCTGCTCGGGGTGGTCGGCTCCTGCCTCACCTTCGGCTGGGTGCCCGACCAGCCGCTGCGCCGCGGGCGCCAGCGCCGGTGGGACCGGCGCCAGCAGCGGCGGGCGGCCAGGACGGCCGGGTTGTAGCCCCCGTGTTCCGTGCCGTGCGCCCCGGTGATGGGAGAGCACCGGGGCGTGCGGCACGGTCGGCGCCCGGGATCCGGCCGGACGTCAGATCGTGGCCGCGTCGATCACGAAGCGGAACCGGACGTCGCCGTCCAGCGCCCGCTGGTAGGCCTCGTTGATCTGCTCGGCCCGGATCAGCTCGATCTCGGCGGTGATGCCGTGCTCGCCGCAGAAGTCCAGCATCTCCTGGGTCTCCGGCAGCCCGCCGATCATCGAGCCGGCCAGCGAGCGGCGCCGGCCCACCAGCGCGTACGCGTTCAGCGAGACCGGCTTCTCCGGCAGGCCGACCTGCACCATGGTGCCGTCGACGCGCAGCAGGCCCAGGTAGGCGCTCAGGTCGAGGTCGGCGGAGACGGTGTTGACGATCAGGTCGAAGCTGTCCGCCAGCTCGGTGAAGGTCGCCGGGTCGTCGGTGGCCCGGTAGTCGTCGGCGCCGAGCCGCAGGCCGTCCTCGCGCTTGCGCAGCGACTGGCTGAGCACGGTGACCTCCGCGCCCATCGCGTGCGCCAGCTTCACGCCCATGTGGCCGAGGCCGCCGAGGCCGACGATCGCGACCTTCCTGCCCGGGCCGGCGCCCCAGTGCGCCAGCGGCGAGTACAGCGTGATGCCGGCGCACAGCAGCGGCGCGGCGGCGTCCAGCGGCAGGCTGTCGGGGATGCGCAGCGCGTACTGCTCGTCGACCACCAGCTGGCTGGCGTAGCCGCCGTGGCGCGGCAGGCCGTCCGGGCCGGCGCTGTTGTAGGTGAAGACGGTGCCGCCTTCGCCGGTGCAGTACTGCTGCAGGCCGGCCCGGCAGTTGGCGCACTCGCGGCAGGAGTCGACGAAGCAGCCGACCCCGACCCGGTCGCCGACCTGCCAGCGGGTCACGCCCGGGCCGACCTCGGCGACGACGCCGGCGACCTCGTGGCCGGGCACCATGGGGAAGATCCCGCTGCCCCACTCCTCGCGGACCTGGTGGATGTCGGAGTGGCAGATGCCGGAGAACTTGACGTCGATCACGATGTCGTGCGCGCCCACGGCTCGGCGGGGGATGGCGGTCCTGGCCAGCGGCGCGCTCGGCCGCTCGGCGGCGTAGGCGGCGATGGTGGGGGTAGTGGCGGTGGGGGCGGCGGGGGCGGTGCGGTCGATCTCGTGCGTCTCGTTCGTCATGGCCCCAAGACTGCGCCCGGGCGGCGACGGCAACCAGGTCAGAGATCGTCGTAGGAAGGCCCAGCGTACGACCGCGTAACGTACGCACGGCAGTATCACCCTCGCCCGCCCCGGGCCGGGCGGCCGCGCGCATACTGCTGGGCATGGACCAGCGCACCGAACTCAGCGAGTTCCTCCGCTCCCGCCGCGCCCGGCTGCGGCCGGAGGACGTGGGACTGCCCGACACCACCACCCGGCGCCGGGTGCCCGGCCTGCGCCGCGAGGAGCTGGCCCAGCTCGCCGGGGTCAGCACCGCCTACTACACCCGGCTCGAACAGGGCCACGGCGAGAACGTCTCCGCCGCCGTGCTGGACGCCATCGCCCGGGTGCTGCGGCTCAGCCCCGCCGAACGCGAGCACCTGCTGCGACTCACCAAACCCGTCCACCGCCGCTCCGGGCGAGCGAGCGCCCGCCCGCAGCGGGTGCGGCCCGCGTTCCAGCAGCTCCTGGACGCGATGGAGGGCGTACCTGCCTATGTGCTCGGCCGGCGGATGGACATCATCGCCTGGAACCGGCTCGGCGCCGCCCTGCTCGGCGACTTCGGCGCGCTGCCGCCCGAGCGGCGCAACGGCGCCTGGCTGGTCTTCCTCGACCCGGCCGCCCGCGACCTGTACGTCGACTGGGAGGGCAAGGCGACCGACATCGTCGGCACCCTGCGACTGGACGCCGGGCGGGATCCGGACGACCCCCGGCTCGCCTCGCTGATCGGCGAACTCTCCCTCAAGAGCGCCGACTTCCGCCGGCTGTGGGCCGCGCACGGCATCCAGGACAAGGGCCACGGCACCAAGCGGCTGCACCACCCCGTGGTCGGCCCGCTCAACCTGCAGTACGAGACGCTGAGCCCGCCCGGGGACGCCGATCAGGTGCTGGTCGCCTACCACGCCGAACCGGGCAGCGCCTCCGCCGAATCCCTGCGGCTGCTGGCCAGTTGGGCGGCGACCGAGGTGCGGACCGGGCCGGCGGAGGAGGCCGAGCCCGCGCCGGGGGCCGCGCCCGGGCGGTAACCGGAGCGTGACGGAGGTCGATGGTCCCGGGTGGCGCCGGGGCCATCGGCCCTTCCCGGCTCAGGCGGCGGGCAGTTGACTGGTCGGGACATGGACACCAGCAACACGATCGAGTACGACCGCCTGATCGCCCGCCACCACGCGATGCAGCTGCGCCGTCAACTCCTCACCTCGACACCGCAGTTCGGTCCCACCACGGAGCCTGCGGACTACCACGGCGCCGCCGACCAGGAGTTGATCCGGCGCGACCTGCCGCTGGTCGCCCCGCTCGCCGCCCTGATCGACCACCTCTACGCCGAGATGTTCAGCCGCCGCCCGTACCTGCGGCCACTGTTCCCCGCCTCGATGGAGTTCCAGCAGGCCCACCTGGAGCGGATGTTCCAGTACCTCGTCGACCACCTCGACCAGCCCGCCGAACTCGACCGGCGGCTGCGCCGGCTCGGCCGCGACCACCGGAAGCTGGGCGTCCGGCCGGTGCACTACGAGGCCTTCGAGGAGGCCCTGTGCGCGGCGATCCGGCACCGGGCGGGCGTGCGGTGGAGCGAGGAGCTGGAGGCGGCCTGGGTGCGGATGATCCGCTTCGCCGTCACCGCGATGGTGGCCGGCGCCGACTCCGCGCTCACCGAACCCCCGTACTGGCACGCGGTGGTGACCGGCCACGAGCGGCGCCGGCCGGACCTCGCCGTGCTGCGGGTGCGCACCGGCGAGCCGTACCCGTACCGGGCCGGCCAGTACGGCACCGTCGAACACCCGCTGCTCCCGCACACCTGGCGGCAGTACTCGATGGGCTGCGCCCCGCGCGGCGACAACGAGGTGGAGTTCCACGTCCGCCGCACCGGCCCCGGCGGGCTCAGCGCCGCCCTGGTCGAGCACACCGCCGTGGGCGAGCGGCTGCGGCTCGGCCCGCCGCGCGGCAGCCTGCTGCCCGACGACGACGCCCGCGACCTGCTGCTGGTCGCGGGCGGCACCGGGCTGGCCCCGATGAAGGCGATCGTCGAGCAGCAGGCCGCGCACCGCCCGCCCGGCCGCCGGGTGCACCTGTTCGTCGGCGCGCGCGACCGCGGCGACCTGTACGACTGGTCGGCGATCGCCGAACTCGGCCTGCACAAGCCGTGGTTGACGATCGCCCCGGTGACCGCCGGGCACCTCGCCGAGACGGTCGCCCGGGCCGGCGACTGGCGTCGGCACCTGGCCTGCGTCAGCGGGCCGGCCGGCATGGTCGCCGCCGTCCGCACCGGCCTACTGGCCGCCGGGCTGCCGCCCGCGCAGGTGCGGTACGACCAGCTGCTGCGCGGCTGAGCGGGGCTCAGCGGTAGCAGTACGAGTCCGAGGAGGCGTCGCCGCCCGCCAGGTGGGTCTGGTGCACGCGCAGGCCCCGGAAGTCGGCGCCGTGCGGGAAGAACCGCCGGTCGACGGTCAGGCCGCCGGCCTGCGGGTCGGCGTCCAGCTTGATCATCCAGGGGTCGATGCCGTCCGGGTAGAACTGGTCGTCCCAGGAGCCGTACAGGGAGTTCGTCAGGTAGAGCCGCCGGCCGTCCCGGCTGATCTCCACCATCTGCGGGGCCCCGCTCAGCGGGCGGTCCGGCGCGGCCGGGTGCGGGGTGCGGGCGGCCACCCCGCCCAGGCGGACGGAGGCGGTGCGGCGCGGGTGGAACGGGTCCGACACGTCGTACTGGAACAGCTCGCCGGTGCCCCACGCGGAGACGTACAGCCAGCGGTCGTCCACCGACAGGTTGATGTCGGTGACCAGCGGTGGCACCGCGCCGAACGGCCGCAGCGCGGGCGGCAGGTCCTCGGCCTTGGCCGGCTCGGCCGGGATCTCGATCACCTTGCGCGCGGTGAACGCCGCGCCGTCCCGGTACCAGAGCCACACCGAGGCCGACAGGTCCTCGACGTTCGTCACCACGCCGACGAAGCCCCACTCCGCGTGCGGGTCGTGCGCCGGGCGCAGCTCCAGCACCATCTGGTACTGGTCGCCGAGGTCCACCCGCTGCAGGTGCCGGCCGGTCCCCAGCTCCCAGAAGTGCAGCGCGTGCCCGTACTTGCGGCCCAGCAGCTGCTCCGGCAGCACCCCGTCCTCGACCATCCACGGGGTGCCCCACTCGCTGGTCACGCCGACACCCGTCCCCAGGTGCCGCCACACGTCGTACGCGAAGTTCTGCGACCCGCGCTCCGTCTCCCACGGGCGCAGCACCTCGAAGGTGGTGTGGTCCAGCAGGGCCACCCCGCCCGGCCCGTCGTCGCCGTTCGCACCGCCCAGGCAGGACAGGAACACGCCGTCCGGCCCGCAGTGCAGGGTGTGCGGGCGGGAGTAGCCGGCCTTGGCGGACAGCTCGGCCGCCTCCACGGTCTTCACCAGCCGGGGCCGGACCGGGTCGGGGCGGGTGTCCATCACGTGCAGCCGGGAGGAGCGCAGCCCGGGCAGCAGCAGGTAGCGCCGCTCCGGGTTCTCGTGGCAGGCGTGGGCGAGGGCGCTGGAGCAGGCGTTCCAGCCGAAGTGGTGCAACTCGTCGCCCAGTGTGGGCAGTTCGGCGAAGTTGAGGACCGTCCCGTAGCTCTCGGAGTCGGGATCGGTGTCGACCGTGAGCAGCGCGTCCGGCTGTCGGCCCGCCCGGTCGAACCCGGCGACGTACGCCAGCTTCTCCGGCGGCGCGGCCGCCGCCTCGGCAGCGGACCGGTACAGCGACGGATCGGTGTGCCCCTGCGGCATGAAATCTCCCCAACTCGCCCGTTGTGTGCGGGAAGCGTTCCACACGATCACCGGCGCACAGCAGGCGCACGCGGGGCGGTGGGGAGGTGCGGCGGGGCACCGACCGGTCGCACAGCCCGTACGCCCGTGGGCGGCGTGGCCGCCCCACCGTCGGCACCACCGCGCGCGGCCCGGCTACCGGCCGGTATGGTCGGGGGCGGAACGGTGGTACCTGCCGCGGGGCAGGCGGAGCAGAGGACAGGTGCGGCGGGCGATGGAGTTTCGGGAAGACATCCTGGGTGCCCCCTACGAGGCGGCCGAACTGACGCTGCGACCCGACGACGAGGGCGCCGTCTGCGCCACCCTCGTCCGGCGCCCGGTGCCGGGCGCCCAGCGGGCCGTGCTCTACATCCACGGCTACAACGACTACTTCTTCCAGACCCACCTCGCCGACCACTACACCGCGCTCGGCTTCTCCTTCTACGCCCTCGACCTGCGCAAGTACGGCCGCTCGCTGCGCCCGCACCAGTCGCCCAACTTCGTCCGCGACCTCGCCGAGTACGACGAGGAGATCGACGAGGCGGTGCGCGTGATCCGCGAGGTCGACGGGCACACCCGGCTGCTGCTCAACGGCCACTCCACCGGCGGGCTGATCGCCGCGCTGTGGGCCGGCAAGCACGCGGGGCGCGGCCTGGTCGACGGGCTGTTCCTCAACAGCCCCTTCCTGTCCATGCCCGCCGGCGAGGCCGTGCGCACCTTCGGCGGCCCGGTGGTCACGGCGGTCGGCCGGCTCGCCCCCACCCGGGTGCTGCCCTCCGCGCTCAACCCGCACTACACCCACAGCCTGCACAAGGACCACCGGGGCGAGTGGGACTTCGACCTCACCCTCAAGCGCCCCGAGAGCTTCCCGCTCTACGCCGGCTGGCTCGCCGCCATCCACCAGGGCCACCGGCGGCTGCGGCACGGGCTCGGCATCGACGTGCCGGTGCTGCTGATGGCCTCCACCCGCTCCATCTCCACCACCAAGTGGCACAACGCCCTGCACCACGCGGACGCGGTGCTGCGCGCCGACGACATCGCCGCCGAGGCCCCGCGGCTCGGCCGGCACGTCACCGTCGTGCGGATCGAGGGCGGCATGCACGACCTGGTCCTGTCCGGCGAGGCCGCCCGCACCCGCACCTTCGCCGAGCTCGACCGCTGGCTCGCCGCCTACCTGGACGTCGAGACGGCCGCGGCCGGGGAGCGCGCGTGAGCGACGGCGACGGCGAGGACGAGCCGGTGCCGGTCGGGCGCCAGACCGACCTCGGCTTCGCCAAGCTCATGCCGGACATCGACCGCGACGGCGGCTGGCTGCTCACCCTCGACGGCACCCCGCAGTCCTACGTCGACCTCGAAGACCCGACGCACCTGGAGTTCGAGTACACCCGGCGGCTGGGCCACCTCGCCGACGTCCTCGCGCCCGCCGGGCAGCCGCTGGAGGTCCTCCACCTCGGCGGCGGCGCGCTCACCCTGCCCCGGTACGTCGCCGCCACCCGGCCCGGCTCGCGCCAGCGCGTGGTGGAGGTCGACGGGCCGCTGCTCGACCTCGTCGCCGCGCAGCTTCCGTGGGAACGCGCGGGCGCGGACATCACGGCGGAGGTCGGCGACGCGCGGGCCGCACTGGCCGCGGTGCCGGCGGGCTCGCAGGACCTGGTGATCGCGGACGTCTTCCACGGCTCCCGCACCCCGGCCCACCTCACCTCGGTGGAGTTCCTGCGCCTGGCGGCGGCCGCGCTGCGGCCCGGCGGCTGCTACGCCGCCAACCTGGCGGACGGCCCGCCGCTCGCCTTCGCCCGCGCCCAGGCGGCGACGGTCCGGGCGGTGTTCCCCCACGTCTGCCTGGTCGCCGAGGCCCCGGTGCTGCGGGGGCGCCGGTACGGCAACATCCTGCTCGCCGGTTCGACCGCGCCGCTGCCGGTGGCCGAGCTGGCCCGCCTGCTGGCGGCCGACATCTTCCCGGCCCGCCTCACGGACGGCGACGACCTCGCCGCACTGGTCGGCCGCACCCCGCCGGTGACCGACGCCGACGCGACGGACTCCCCGCCCCCGCCGGACGGCGCCTTCAGCGTCGGCTGAGGCGCGCGCCGCGGCACCGGAAGTCGGCGGGTTCGACTTCCGGCGCGGCGTCCCGCGGGTGGTGGCCGGCCACCGCTGCGCGAGAAGTCGGCCCGGCCGACTTCTCGCGCGGTTGTCGGTGTGTCGAGGGCCTCGCTTTCGTGGATCTCGGCCGGCTCGACCTCCTGCGTGGCTGCCGGGGCGGGGGTGGGGCGGGTGCCAGAATCGGCGGGTTCGGGGCCTGGTGCGAAGGAGTGGGCGATGAGCGGGGTCGAACGGCCGGAGCTGGGGCCGGTGCCGGAGACGGCGCTGTGGACGCTGTGGCACCGGGCGTCGGAGGCGCGGCGCCCGGACGGGGTGCTGGCGGATCCGAAGGCCGTCGAGCTGGTCGACCGGATCGACTTCCCGTTCGCGGAGCGCTTCGGCACCGGCGCACTGGTCAGCCAGTTGCAGGGGCTGCGCGCGGCCTGCTTCGACCGGGAGGAGGCGGACTTCCTGGCCCGCTGCCCGCGCGGCACCGTGGTCGGGCTGGGGGACGGGCTGGAGACGCTGGCCTGGCGGGTGGACAACGGCCGGGCGCACTGGCTGTCGGTGGACCTGCCCGAGGCGGCCGCGCTGCGCGAGCGCCTGCTGCCGCCGGACGAGCGGCACCGGATCCTCGCCTGCTCGGCCACCGACCCGCGCTGGATGGACGAGGTGGATCCGGCGGAGGGCGTGCTGATCGTCGCCCAGGGCCTGCTGATGTACCTGCGGCCGTCCGAGGCCCGCGCGCTGGTCGCCGCCTGCGCCGAGCGCTTCCCCGGCGGGGCGATGGTGCTGGACATGGTGCCGCGCTGGTTCAGCCGGCGGTCGGTGGCGGGGAAGCTGCGGGACCGGCATTACCTGGCGCCGCCGATGCCGTTCGGCATGGACGCCGACCAGCGCGGGCAGTTCGCGACCGCGCACCCGGCCGTGACGGGGGTGCGCGAGGTGTACCCGGAGGGCGGGCGGGGCCTGGTGCGCGCCCTGCTGCCGTTCGCGCGCCGGGTCAGGCAGCGCCCGTCCGTGGTCGCACTGCTTTTCGCCGAGTCCTGAGGCTGCTCTTTGCCGAGGCTTGAGAAAGAGCTGGTCAAGCTGGAACCATGGCACCGGAGCGTTCGTCGTAACGACGGGTAGTCGGCCAGGGGGACGGGCCGGCCCGGCACGTTAGGCTGCGCCGAGGGGGGAGCGGCCGAGGTGCCGCCATCGGACGACCGCCGGGACCGGCGAGCTGCGCGGCTGCGCGCCGCCGCTGGCCCCGACCTGCCACGGAGGTATCTGGCCTTGCACATCGACGCCTGGATCGAGAGCGTCCCACCGACCGCGGTGTACGCCCTGATCGGTCTGATCATCGGGCTGGAGTCGCTGGGCATTCCGCTTCCCGGAGAGATCGCCCTGGTGACGGCGTCCCTGATGGCGGTCAAGGGCGTGGTGAGCCCGTGGGGGGTCGCCGCGTGCGCGATCGCGGGCGCGATCATCGGCGACTCGATCGGCTACTCGATCGGGCGCAAGGGCGGCAAACCGCTCTTCGAGAAGCTGGGACGGAAGTTCCCCAAGCACTTCGGGCCCTCGCACCTGGCCACCGCCGAGCGCTCCTTCCAGAAGTGGGGCATGTGGGCGGTCTTCTTCGGCCGGTTCATCGCCCTGCTGCGCATCTTCGCCGGGCCGCTCGCGGGCGCGCTCAAGATGCCGTACTGGAAGTTCCTGATCGCCAACGTGCTCGGCGGCGTGGTCTGGGCCGGCGGTACGACGCTGCTGGTCTACAAGGTGGGCAAGAGCATCGAGCCGTGGCTGACCCGGTTCTCCTGGGTCGGCCTGGGTGCGGCGGTCGTGATCGGCCTGACCTCCGCGTGGGTGATGAAGCGCCGGGCCGCGAAGGTCCACGCCAAGATGGAGGCCGAGGAGGCGGCGGCCGCCAAGGCCGCGGTCGCGGAGTGACGGAGCGTAGCCGGTAGCGCCCGACCGGCGCACCCGACCGGCCCCGGGCGTCGTCGGGCCCCGGAGTAGCATCGGCGGGGTATCCGCCGATCTTGCACAGCCGGAGGGGCCCGATGACGCAGCATTCCCAGCAGCCGTCCGCACAGCCGTCCGCACAGCAGTCCGAGCAGTCCGCCGCGGCCACCTGGAACGCGGTGGACGCCTACTTCGCCGAGCAGCTGATCGGCCACGACCCGGTGCTGGAGGCCGCGACCGCCGCCGCCGAGGCGGCCGGCCTGCCGCGGATCGCGGTCGCCCCCACCCAGGGCAAGCTGCTGCACCTGCTGGCGCTGACCCAGGGCGCCCGGCGGATCCTGGAGGTCGGCACGCTCGGCGGCTACAGCGCCATCTGGCTGGGCCGGGCGCTGCCCAAGGACGGCACCCTGATCACCCTGGAGATCGACCCGGCGCACGCCGAGGTCGCCCGGGGCAACCTCGCCAACGCCGGCCTGGAGAAGGTCGTCGAGGTGCGGCTCGGCCGCGCCGCCGACACCCTGGCGGAGCTGGTCGAGCAGGGCACCGAGCCGTTCGACCTGGTGTTCATCGACGCCGACAAGCCCAGCAACCCCGAGTACTTCCGCCGGGCGCTGCAGCTGACCCGGCCGGGCTCGCTGATCATCGTCGACAACGTGGTGCGCGGCGGCCGGGTCGCCGACGCGGAGAGCACCGACCCGGCGATCATCGGTATTCGCGCCCTGCACGCGCTGATCGCGGCCGAGCCGAGGGTCAGCGCGACCTCGGTGCAGACCGTCGGCAGCAAGGGCTACGACGGCTTCACGCTGGCCCGCGTGCTGGGCTGAGCCGCCGCCCGGGGCAACTGGAACCACCGAGGAACGGGAGACGACGTGCGGATCGGACTGCTGGGCACCGGCCCCTGGGCGGAGCGGGTGCACGCGCCCGTGCTGGCCGAGCACCCCGGGCTGGAGTTCGCCGGGGTCTGGGGCCGCCGCCCGGAGGCGGCCGAGGCCCTGGCCGCGGCGCACGGCGTCCCGGCCCACCGCGACCTCGACAAGCTGCTCGGCGAGGTCGACGCGGTCTCCATCGCGCTGCCGCCGTCCGTCCAGGCCGGCCTCGCGGTGCGGGCCGCCGAGGCCGGCTGCCACCTGCTGCTGGACAAGCCGGTGGCGCTGACCGTGCCGGACGCGCGGGCGGTGGCCGACGCCGCCCGGCGGCACGGCGTCGCCTCGGTGGTGTTCTTCACCGTGCGCTTCGGCGGGGACCAGATCCCGTGGATCGCCCGGCAGGCCGAGCTGGGCGGCTGGTTCACCGGCCGCTCGGACTGGCTCGGCTCGGTGTTCGCCCCCGGCAGCGGCAGCCCGTACGCGGCCTCGCCGTGGCGGGTGGAGAAGGGCGCGCTGTGGGACGTCGGCCCGCACGCGCTGTCCGTGCTGCTGCCGGTGCTCGGCGACGCCACGCAGGTGACGGCCGTGGCCGGGCCGCTGGACACCGTCCACCTGGTGCTGCGGCACGCGGCCGGCGCCTCCAGCACGCTCGCGCTCAGCCTCACCTCGCCGGTCGCGGCCGGCGGCACCGGCATGGAGATCCGCGGCGAGCACGGGGTCGCCCATCTGCCGGAGCGCGGCGAAGGCCCGATCGCGGCCCTGCACCGGGCGCTGTCCGCGCTGCAGTCGGCCGCCGCCACCGGCGAACCCCACGCCTGCGACGCGGAGTTCGGCCTGCGGGTGGTGGAGATCCTGGCGGGCGCCGAGCGTTCGCTGGCGTCGGGCGGTCCGGTCGAGGTCTGAGCCCGGGGCGGAGGCCCCGGGCCGGCCCCGACCTCGGCGGACGGGATGTCAGCGGCACGGTCTACTGTCCTCCTCACCTACGAGTTGTGAGGAAGACCGGATGGACGACTACGCGTACATGCCCGCCCTGACCACGGCCGCGGCCGACCCGTCCGCGCAGAGCTGGTCGATCGACGGCTGGCGGATCGAGCGGGCCGTGATCCAGGGGACGTCGGAGTACGTCACGATGAACGACCCGCTGGGGCCGGAGAGCGCGGGCGTTCCGATGCGGTCCGGTGGCACGCCGGTCTACCTGGTCTTCGGCGAGGACGACCCGGAGGAGCCGGTGGCCGCCCTGGTGCACCCGATGGACGGCCTGCCGGTCCGGACGGAGGACTGGGGCGACGGGCTGATGACCCCGTCCGGTCTGGCCGTCCTGCACGCGCACCCCGGCAACGGCCACTTGGGGCCGGCCGGCGAGATGGTCCGGCGCGCCTGGGCCGTGCTGCACGCGCGCGCCGCGGAAGGCAGCGACTGGCGGCTGGAGAACTTCCGCGAGCAGCTCCGGCGGGTCCACATCGACCCGGCCGGCTGGCCGGTGGAGCCGGTCGAGGGCGACTTCACGAACAACTGGCTGTTGCTCCCGGACGAGGCCGGCACCGGTACCGTGCTGGGCATCATGGTCGACCCGGACGGCTCCAGCACGACGACGTGCCTGGACGCGGACGGCGAGCCGGTGGGGATCCTGCTCACCTTCGGCCTCTGACGGACGCCCGGGCCGCGCACGCCCCGGCCCGCCCGCCGGGGCCGTGGCGGCGTCAGGGGGTGCCCGGGGCCGGGGCGGTGGGTCCCGGGCGGCGGTCGGTGGGGCGGGCCGGCGGGATGACGGGGGCGTGGAAGTCGCGCGGGCCGGTCCACAGCGCGGGGACGGCGTCGCTGCGCCGGGCGAGTTCGTACGCCACCGACTCGTAGTTGACGCGCCAGCCGTTGAAGTGCAGCCAGCCGTCCTCGACCGGGCGTTCGCGGGGGAAGCCGGCGGCCGTGATCATGGCGACGGCGCCCAGGTACTCGGCGTAGCTGAGGCGGATCGGGGCGGCCGGGTCCGGGTCGGGGTCGAAGTCGATGCGCAGCGAGCGGGCGATGTCGCGCATCGCGGTGAAGCCGGCCCGGATGACCAGCCGGGCCTCGGGCGGGGCGGAGCGCGGGCACAGGGCCAGGTGGAGGGCGGCGGCGTCCATGACGGCGATCAGGCCGACCACCCAGCTGCGGTTGGGCTGCGGGGAGCGGAAGGACAGCAGGACCGGGTAGTTGGAGTGGCTCTCGCCGATGTCGGCGGCGAGCCGCTCCCAGTCGCGGTAGAGCTGGGGGAGGGCGGTGTCGGTGTCGACGAGGGACTGCCGGGCGAGCAGTTCCGGCCCCCAGGCGGGCTCGCCGGCCCGGGACTGGAGGAGGGTGACCTCGGTCTCGCGCCGCTGGTAGGCGCCGTAGAGGGTGGGCAGGTAGGCGATCTGCAGGGCGGTCACCAGCGGACCGCTGGCGGCGGCCATGAAGTCGATCGCGGACAGCTGCAGCCGCTCGCCGCTGGCGTAGCCGAGGGTGAAGAGGCTGGATCCGGCTTCGCGGATGGCCACCGACCAGCTGAGTCCGGACGTCCCGTGGAGCAGCAGGGTGTAGGCGACCAGCATGCCGCTGAGCCACACCGTGAGCATGCCGAGGAGGACGAGCGGTGCCAGCCAGGTCAGCGCGCGGTCCTGGGCCCGGTAGCCGCCGAACGGCGCCGCGGACAGCCGCAGGACGGTCCGCAGCACCACCCAGAGCCGGTTGACCAGCGCCGAGTAGAGCCCGCGCGGGACGACCAGGGTCCTCAGGATGCTGGCGACGACCAGCAGGAGCAGGAGCACCCCGAGCAGGGTGTGGATCAACCTCATGCCGCCATTGTGGCGGTCGGCCGGTCCGGGTGCGGCACCGGCCGACCGCCGGGGCGGCTACAGCGCGAGCAGGACGGCGAGCAGCCGGTCGACCTCCTCCGGGGTGTTGTAGACGTGCAGGCTCACCCGCACCGAGCTGTCCGACTCCCCGGCGCGGGCCTGGCAGTGCCCGTCCGCACGCACCATCAGGCCGTGGCTGGCGAGGACGAAGCCGAGGTCGTTGGAGCCGATCGCCCGGTGGCGGAAGGTGACGATGCCTTCGCGGCGCTGGACCTCGGAGTCGGCGGCGAGGCTCAGTTGGCAGCCGAGCACCTGGTACGCCCCGGACCTGCGCAGCCCGTCGGTGAGCCGGGCGGCGAGGGCGGAGTTCCAGCGCCGGATGCGGTCAGTCCCGGCCGCGTCGAGCCAGTCCAGGGCGGTCTCCAGGCCGGCGATCCCGCAGGTGTTGGGGGTGCCGGCCCAACCGCCGGCGCGGAACCGCGGGCCCCGGGTGTTGCGGGCCCAGACGGCGCCGGTGCCGGGCAGGGCCAGTGCCTTGTGTCCGGAGAAGACGACGAAGTCGACGTCGAGGGCGCCGACGTCCACCGGCAGGTGGCCGACGCTCTGCGCCGCGTCCAGGCAGATCGGCACGTCCGGCCCGACCGCGGCCCGGATCCGGTGGATGTTCATGTCGCCGCCGTACACGTGGTGCACGTGGGTGGCGGCGACGAAGGCGGTGCGCGCGGTGACGAGCCGGGCGAGGGCGGCCGGGTCGTAGTCGTGCGAGGCCGGGTCGTACGGGAGTTCGCGCACCGCGACGCGCACGCCCTGGGCCGCGAGCAGGTCGCGGGCCTCCAGCCAGGGCAGCAGGTTGGCCTGGTGGTCGGCGAACGGGACGACGATCTCGTCGCCGTCCCGCAGATGCCGGGGCAGCCAGTCCCGGGCGACCGTGCGCAGGCCCTCGGTGGCGCCGCTGGTGAAGTGGACGCCGGAGCGCTCCAGCGGGGCCGGGTCGCCGAGGAAGCGGGCGACCCGGGCGCGGGTGCGTTCGACCAGGGCGGTGGTGGCGTTGGCCCAGGTGTAGGTGCCGCGCCCGGCGTTGGCGTTGGCCGTGGTCAGGTACCGCAGGACGGTGTCGAGCACCGCCTGCGGCTTCTGCGAGGTGGCCGCGCTGTCCAGGTAGGCCTGGTCGGGGTGGCCGGTGACGATGGGGAACTGGGCGCGCAACTCCCGGTGCCAGCCGAGGAGTTCACTGATGTCGTCGAGTGCTTGGCTGGTGGTCATGGCCGCCTCCGCTCAGTCCCGGACCAGGGGCGCGCCCGCGTCGCGCCAGCCGATGATGCCGCCGGTCAGACTGCGCGCGTCCTGGTGGCCCATCCGGGTGAGCAGGGCCGCGTACCGGGCGGACTTCTCGCCGACCGGGCAGGCCAGCAGGACGGGCTGCCGGGGGCCGAACGGCAGGCCGCCGTGCAGGAGTTCGTCGAAGAGCTCGTCGACGATGTTGATCGAGCCCTCGATGTGCAGCGCCGCGTAGGCGAAGGGGCCGCGCAGGTCGACGACCAGCGGGTGCTCCGCGGCGATCCACTTGCGGGCGGCGTCGACGTCCACCGACCTGGCGGCGGCCAGGTCGGCCGGGGTGAGCGAGCCGAGGGAGTGGGGGCGGGCGGGCAGGTTGAACAGCTCCGGGCGGCGGTGGCGGAGGTAGCCGAGGTAGCTCTCCACCCGGTCGCAGACGATGAAGACGGCGGTCCGGTGCTCCGAGGGGCTCAACTCGGCGTCCACGGCGCGCAGGTGGCGCAGCGCGCCGAAGAAGGCGCCGCCGCCGGTCGGGCCGGCCAGCAGGCCGCAGCGGCGGATCAGGGTGAGCATGCCGTCGATGGCCTGGTCGGAGGTCACCGACTGGATGCCGTCGTAGGTGCCGGGGTCGAACAGGCCGACCTCGTGCACCTCGTCGATGGTGCGGATGCCGGGGATGAAGTCGGACTTGTCGGCGACCAGCCCGACCACCTCGACGCCCGGGTGGTGGGCGCGCAGCACCGTGGCGACGCCGGTGGAGGAGCCGGCGGTGCCGACGCAGGCGATGAAGTGGTCGGGGGCGCGGCCGTCGAGGTCGCGGACGATCTCCGGGCCGGTGCCGGTGACGTGCGCGTCGACGTTGAGCCGGCTGTAGTACTGGTCGGTGTGCAGGTACCCGGAGTCCGCCTCGGAGAGCATCCGGTGGATGCGGGTGAGCGGGTCGTCGGTGTCGGTCGGGTCGAGGCATTCGGTGCGGCCGGGCAGTTCCTCGATCTCGGCGCCGAGCAGCAGGAGCAGGTCCTTGACCTCGGGGACCTTCATCCGGTTGGTCACGCTCTTGAACGGCAGTTCGTGCATGCCGGCGATCAGGGCGAGTGCCTTGGCGGTGTTGCCGCTGGACAGCTCGACGATGGTGTCGCCGCGTTCGACGGCGGCGGGCAGCGCGTCGCGGGTCATGTTCCAGGCGGCGCGGTCCTTGACCGAGCCGAACGGGTTGAGCATCTCCAGCTTGGCGTACAGGTCGATGTGCCGCAGACCGGTCACCGCCGGGTCGATCCGGACCAGCGGGGTGTCGCCGATCGCGTCCGTGATGCTGTCGTACCTCATGCGTTCCTCTCCCCGTGGTCGCACGCCGTCGTGGCGGCGTCGATGGGCCAGTACTGCTCGTCGAGGCGCCAGTGCCAGGCGCCGTCCTGGCGGAAGGCGGCGACCTTGCGGGCGGCGGGCTGCTGGAGGGCCCGGCCGGCGTTGAAGTCCATCAGGTAGCCGGCCGTGTTGGCGAAGGCGAGCAGGTCGCCGGGGGCGGGCAGGCGTGGCAGGAAGACCTTCCGGCGGGTGATCAGGTCGGACTCCAGGCAGAGGTTGCCGAGCAGGTGGACGCCGACCGGGGCGTCCGGCCCCGTGGGGGCGCCGGGCCGGGGTATCAGCACCGGGTCCATCAGTACCCCGTGCTCCTCCAGGCTGACGTCCCGGGCGTTCAGCTCCAGCCGGATCAGGTGGTCGCCGTCCGGGGTGGGCCGCACCTCCAGGACGCGGGCGAGCGAGGCCCCGCACTGGTCGACCAGGGCCCGGCCGGGCTCGATGGCCAGGTCGTACAGGTTCTCCAGCAGCAGGGTGGCGAGCGGGCGTCCGAGCGAGGGCGCCGGATGCGAGAGGAGTTCGTCCAGGTAGCTGTCGGCGGCGGTGGCGCGGTGCGCCGGGTACAGGGTGAGCGCGCCGCGCAGGGTGCCGTGCTCGCCGCGCAGCCCGTAGCCGTGGCCCTGCCAGGTGAGCGGGGGGCGCTTGCCGAGCACGGCGTTGGTCAGCTCGGTGGTGTAGCGCTCCCACTGGGCGGCGTGGGCCAGGTAGTTGACGCCGAAGCCGCCGCCGATGTCGAGGGTGCGGGGCCGCAGGCCGCGGCGGTGGCACTCGTTCATCGCGCGGATGCAGCCCTCCAGGGCGACGGCCTTCTCCGGGATACCGGTGGTGTCCAGGTGGTAGGCGAGGCCGGTGAGTTCGACGGCGTCCCGGTGGCGTTCGAGGGCGTCGAGCAGCTCGTCGAGTTCGCGCGCGGGGGTGCCGAAGCGGCTGGGGCGGGTGAGCACCCGGGCGCCCGGGGCCTCGAAGCCGGACAGCCGGGGCATGACGCGCACCCGGGGCAGGGCGTGCTTGCGGACCAGCTCGGCGAGTTCGTCGAGTTCGGCCCGGGAGTCCAGGCTGACGGTGACGCCGGTGCGGGCCGCGAGCCACAGGAACGGGCGGTTCTTGGGGCCGGTCGCGATGATCCGGTCGGGGGTGAAGCCCGCCCCGAGGACGTGCTGGAGCTCGGCGAGCGAGGCGACGTCCAGCCCGGCCTCGGTGGCGGCGAGGCGGCGGACGAGCGCGCTGGAGCGGTTCGTCTTGTGGGCGTAGTGGATCGGGCCGTTCAGGTGGTGCTTGCGGTAGACGGCGCGGAAGCGGGCCAGGTTGTCCGCGAGCTGTTCGGGCAGCAGCACGTTGAGCGGCGACCCGAGCGCGTCGACCAGCGGGTGCAGGAAGTCGCCCGCCGTCAGGAGGGATCGGAGCCCGGGCTCCAGCCGTGGTTCGAGATAGAGCGGTAACGGCCGCATGGCGAAAACAGCTCCCCGTCAACAGAAGTCGGCGGTGAAGGAACTCACCGCGAAAGGCGTCGACCAGCGAGGGAAACGGTAACTGTTTTCAACTTCAAGCAACAGGACTTTCTGTCACGCCATCGCAAAGTCTGTGCCAATGTGGAGAGTTGGGCTCCGGATGGCGGATCGTCAGCGCAGTGCCACCAGCACCGCGCTGGTGCCGTACTGCCAGACCGGCCCGGCCTGCCGGAAGCCGGCCCGCAGCAGCAGCTCGGCGTGCCGGTCGGCGGACAGGCCGTTCCCGTCGCCGTCGCACGGCGGCACCTGGCGCGCCCGCGCCGCCAGCAGCTCGGCGAACTCGGGGATCCGGGCGGCGGCGGCCCACCACTGCGACCAGTCCTCGGTGGTGTCGGCGCCCCGGCGCTGCGAGCGGCGCCGTTCGATCGCCTGGGCGAGCTCCGCGAGGGAGGGCTGCTCGGGGACGAGGTGGTCGGCGTTGACCAGGACGGCTCCGGGCCGCATCACCGCCGCGAGGTCGCGGTAGATGCCGAGCAGCGTCTCCGGCGGCGGGTAGTGCAGCGCGGTGGAGGACACCACGGCGTCCAGCGGGCGGTCGAGCCCGAGCGCGTCGAGCCACCCCGGGCCGCCGATCAGCGTCTCGACCCAGCGGGCGACCCGGGGGTGCCGGGCCCGCCCGAGGGCGAGCAGCAGCGGGTCGATGTCGACGGCCAGCACCTCGGCGGCCGGCAGCCGTGCCGCGATCCGCGCGGACAGCGAGCCGGGCCCGCTGCCGAGGTCGGCGACGAGCGGCCGCTCCCGGTGGCCGGCGACCTGCTCGACCACGTCGGCGACCACGGTGAACCGCTCCTCGCGCTCCACCGCGTACCGCTCCTGCTGGCGCTCCCAGCGCTCGATCCAGGTCTCGGCCAGGGCCGCATCGACTGGCATGTTCACTCCCGCCATGTTCGCGCGCATTCGAGGGCTCCCGCTCGATGCCAGTGTTTGTCATGTCCACCCTGCACGCAATGGTCGGCGGGCGGGGAAGGCGCGAGTGAAACGATATCCGTTTTCATCTGGACGCGCACCCCGGTCGGGGGGCGGGTTGGTGCGGCCTATCGCGGGGCGGGCGGGGCGGTGAGCTCGGGCACGGGGCCGGCGGCGACGGCCGCGGAGAGGATGACGGGCAGCTCCCGGTCCTCCTGGCCGACCGCGAGGCCCAGCCAGCGTCCGCCGTCCGGCAGCGGCCAGACCCGCAGGGCGGTGGCCCTGCCGCTGAGCAGGCCGATCGGCTCGGGCGCCGCCCGGCCCGGAAACTCCCCGTCGAAGCCGGCGACCAGGTACGACCACAGGTCGACGGTGGACGGCTCGCCCCAGCGCGCCGTCAGGGCCCCCGCGAGGGCGTCGAAGTGGGCGGCCGCCTCCTCCTCCGCCCGCTGCAGGGCCTCGCCGTCCTCGTCGTCCCAGAACTCGCCGCTCACGTACAGGTCGCGCACCCGCCACCCGGGGCCGCCGTAGCCCGTGGCCTCGACGGTCTCCGTCTCCGGGTACGGCCGGGTGAGCAGGTCGTCGAGCGCCGCGAGGTGCGCGGCCAGGTCGTCGGTCATGGGGGTCACGGTAGGGCCCGGGCGGGGAGGTGGTCTCGACGGGGGTGGGGGTTTGGCACCATCCTCGTTCCGGACTTGTGCACCGTACGAACCCGACCCGTACCAAGGAGCCTTTGTGAGCGAGCAGTTGACGCACCCCGTAGGATGCCCGCGGCTCGTGCTGGACCCGACCGGGCGCAACCGTGACGCCGAGAGTGCCGAACTGTTCGTGCGGGGCCCGGCCACGCCCGTGGACATCCTCGGGGTGCACGCCTGGGCGGTGGCCGACCCGGAGCTGCTGGAACAGCTGACCAAGGACCCGCGGGTCTCCAAGGACGGCCCGCAGCACTGGCCGGGATTCGAGGAGGCCCTGCGCACCTGGCCGCTGACGCTGTGGGTCAACGCCCGCAACATGTTCACCGCGCACGGCGCCGAGCACCGCCGGCTGCGGCGGCTGGTCGGCTCCGCGTTCTCCACCCGCCAGGTCGCCGCCCTCGGCGAGCGGATCGAGGAGCTGACCGCCGCCCTGCTCGACGGGATCGCGGCCACCCCGGCCGGTACGGCGGTCGACCTGCGCGAGCACCTGGCCTACCCGCTGCCGATCCGGGTGATCGGCCAACTTCTCGGCCTGCCCGAGGAGTTGAGGGACCAGTTCCGCTTCTACGTGGACCGGGTGTTCTCCACCGTCCTCACCCCGGAGGAGGCCGCGGCCAACGCGGCGGCGTTCTACGCGATGCTGGACGAACTGATCGCGACCAAGCGCGAGCAGCCGGGCGAGGACATGACCTCGCTGCTGATAGCCGCCCGCGACACCGAGGGCGACGGCAGCGCCCTCACCGAGGAGGAGCTGCGGGACACCCTGCTGCTGATCGTCTCGGCCGGCTACGAGACCACCGTCAACCTGATCGACAACGCCGTCGCGCTGCTGCTCACCCACCCCGAGCAACTCGACCTCGTCCGGGCGGGCAAGGCGAGCTGGGACGACGTCGTCGAGGAGGCGCTGCGCCGCGACGCGCCGGTGGCGCACCTGCCGCTGCGCTACGCGGTGGAGGACATCGAGCTGCCGGGCGGGCTGACGATCCGCCGGGGCGAGGCGATCCTGGCGTCCTACGCCGCCGCCGGGCGGCACCCGGTGCGCTACGGCGAGGACGGCGGCGTCTTCGACGTCACCCGGCCGGTCAAGGACCACCTCGCCTTCGGGCACGGCCCGCACTTCTGCCTCGGCGCGCCGCTGGCCCGCCTGGAGGCGCGTACGGCGCTGCGCGCGCTCTTCGAACGCTTCCCGCGCCTGGCCCTGCTGCCGGGCGTGGAGCTGGAGCCGGTCGACTCGCTGATCTCCAACGGGCACAGCGCGCTGCCGGTGCTGCTCGACCCGGCGGCGGCCGAGTAGCGGGCCGCGGCCCCGCACCGGGTGCGGGGCCGCGGTGCCCGCTCGGGTGGCCCGTCCGCCGGGGGCGGTCCGCCGACCGCCCCCGGCGGACCGGGGACCCGACCCGCCGCGAACCGGCTACGGCATCGCGGTCTTCCAGATGCCGCGCCCGTGCGTCGCGACGTACATCGAGCCGCCGTCCGGGCTGGGCGTCAGGTAGACGGCCGCCGCCGTGGGCAGGTTGCCGCCGGCGGTGGCGTCGGTGAGGCCGAGGCGCTTCCAGTGGCCGAGGCCGTCCGCCTTCACGTCGTCGGTGAACACCCCCAGGTCCGTGGCGAGGACCAGGGTGCCGTCCGGGGCGAACAGCAGCCGGTTCGCGGAGGCGTCGACCAGCTGGTCCGCCGCGCCGTCCGCGCCGCTCACGTCCTGCCAGCTCGCGCCGCCGTCCGTGGTGCGCCACAGGTGGCCGTAGCCGGCGCCCGGGCCGACGTTCCAGTGCCGGGAGAAGCCGGACAGCGCCGCGTACGCGGTGGCGCCGGTCGGGTCGGCCGGGTCGATCGCGACGTCCTGGACGTAGCGGACCGGGAAGTCCGCCGGCAGCGCCACCTGGTGCCAGCTCCCGCCGTAGTTGGTCATGATGCCGCGCGCGAAGTCCGCGCCCGGGTTGCAGTTGCCGCACCAGGCGGCCCACACCACGTGGTTGCCGTTGGCGTCCCGCTGCGACTTGACGGCCGTCACCGAGTGCCCGGCGCCCGAGTCGGCGAGCTTCTGCCAGTCGGAACCCGACGTGCTCTGCCAGGTCCTGGTGTCGGCGTAGACGTACTCGCCGCCGGCGACCCAGTAGCCCGGGTCCTTGGCGTCCGCGCCGAACGGGGCGATGAAGCGCGCGTTCGGGTCGTTCGGGCTGATCGAGGTGATCGCGGACGGCGTACCGTCGGCGTTCGCCGTGTACCCGCAGTTGGTGGTCACGGACATCGCGAGGTTGGTGTACTCGCCGACCGTCTGGCAGCCGTTGGCCGGGTTGACCAGTTGGTCGCCGCCGTCGCCGCCGAACGGCTGGCCCATCTCACCGGCGGCGTTCAGCTGCTCGGTCACCGGGGCGGTGGTGCCCGGGTAGGTGTAGGAGTACGTGGCGCCCTGCGGCACCGAGACCGACACCCCGTTGTCCTGCAGGCCGCCCCAGACCGCCTCGCCGCCGCCGGGCAGCGCCCCCGCGCCGACCGAGTAGTACTGCAGGGTGCGCAGCGTGCCGCTCGCGTTGAGGTTGCGCCAGCCGGGCGCGGTCTGCGTCGTCGGCCGGGCGTACACGCCGCCGTCGTTGCCCGCGTACACCTCGGGAGCGCGGCCGGGCCAGCTGGAGAAGGCCAGGGCGTGCTGGTCGGAGTGCATCACGTTGCCGTCGCAGGTGTTCTGCGCGGCGTCGTAGCTGAAGCAGTTCAGCCCGAGGTTCCAGTACCGGCCGACGGTGTTCCAGGTGCTGCCGCCGTTGTGGGTCTCGTACAGCTCCTCCAGGCCCAGGTACAGGTGGTTCGGGTCGGTCGGGTCGACGGCCAGCGACTGGTCGTACCAGGACTGCACGCCGGGCTGGTAGCCGGGGCCCATGACCGTCAGCTTCATCGCCGAGCCGCTGTTGGCGAGGACGCTGGAGGTGGCGATCTGGGTGAACGGGCCGTTGATGTCGCCGCTGTTGCTGACGTACACGCCGCCGAGGACGGTCTGCGGGGCCTTGGCACCGGGGTTCTTGTTGTACAGCGTCGGCGACTCGACGACCGCGTACAGCTTGCTGCCGTCCGCGGAGTACGCGAAGGTCGTGTTGCCGATGTCGCCCGGGTTGATGCCGCCCTGCGGGTTGGCGGTGTGCCAGGTGGTGCCGGCGTCGTCGGAGTAGTAGAAGCCGTTGTAGGTGGCGCCGCCGCGCCAGGCGAGGTTGGCGACCAGCCGCTTGCCGCCCGAGCCCGGCTGCACCACCAGGTCGTTGGCGATGTCGGCGTAGTACGAGCCGGTGCCGCAGGTGATCCCGCCGATGCCGGTGCCCGCGCAGGGCGCGAGCACCTTCTGCCACGGGTCGCCCTGGGCGGCGCCGAGCGCCCGCCGGTAGACGCCGTGCGAGGTGGCGGCGAAGGCGTAGCCGGCCTCGGTGTCGAAGCGCAGCGCGTGGATCGAGCTGTTGTCGAGCTCGCCGCCGCCCAGCGCGTCGGACTGGCTGAAGGCGGCCTGGCTCGGGTTCGCGAGGCGGTAGACGCCGGTGCCGAGGTAGTTGTCGAAGGCCGTGGTGGCCTCGCCGGTGCCCAGCCAGAGCGCGCCGTCGGCGGCGACGGCGAGCGAGCCGACCGACAGCGAGGGCAGGTGGTCGGCGATCGGCGTCCAGGTCGCGCCGTCGTCGGTGGAGCGGAACACGCCGCCGCCGGCGCCGCCCGCGTAGACCACGCCGGGGTGCGTGGGGTCGGTGGCGAGGGCCGCGATCCGGCCGGTGTTGTAGCCGCCGCCGGTGCCGCCGTTGGAGACGTTGTGGTCGCGGTAGTGCAGCGCGTCGCCGTTGTACGGCTGGGTGGTGGCCTCGGTGAAGGCCGCCTGCCGGACGGGCATGCCGAGCACGTGCTGCCAGGCGGCCCGGTAGGCGCCGGCGGTGATCGTGCCGCCGGGGGAGACCCGGGGGTCGTTGAAGGACCGCATCGAGTCCATCAGCTCGCCGGAGTCCTCCCCGGCCTGGCGGTGGTTCGGGCTGGCGGCGGTGGTGCCGGACGTGGTGGCGACGGTGTCGCCCCAGGCCGCGGTGGTGCCCGCCGAGGCGATCAGCGCGGCGGAAAGCAGTGCGGCGCGGGTTCTGCCGCGACGCGCCCTGTGGGGGGAGCCCATGGGTTCTCCGGTCCGTCGGGGGGACCGCCCCCGCGGGGCGCGGAGGCGGGAACTGGAGGTGGAGCGGGCGGCACCCTACCGTGCTGTGATCGTTCCGGACAGGCCTCCAACTCGGGTTGCCCGTACGGGAATTACCGTTCATTCACCCTCCATACGGTGAATGGCCGGGCGGCCGTGGAGGGGGCGGACGCTTCGTGCGCGGAGGCCGGGCGGCGGCAGCCGGAGGCGGCTGCGGCCACACAGTGTGGGGGTGGTGTGCGGATCGGCCGGTCGGGCCGCCCCGGGACCGGGGCGGATTGCCCGTGAGGGGCGGAAGCGCCGTGAACGAAGCGTCGTTCACGTGACGGCAAGTCAGCGATTATTCGCCCGTGTCATGATCTTCGGAGGGCGCCCCCGGACACGAGGCGCCCCGGACCGAAGTGAACCCGGAACCGGGGCCCGCCCGTGGAACCGGGTGGGCAACTCTCGGATCCACTCCGGTCTTCGGTTTCATTCAGGGAGAACCATGCAGGACACCGTGCTCGCCGACCGTTACCGGCTGGTGGATTGGCTGGGCGGCGGGTCGATGGGGGACGTGTGGCTCGCCGAGGACGAGATCCTCGGCCGCCGGGTGGCCGTCAAGGTGGTCAAGCCGGCGCTGCTGGACGAGTCCGGCTTCGCCGAGCGCTTCCACGCCGAGGCCCGCGTCATGGCGCAGCTGCGCCACCCCGGCATCGTCGGGGTGTACGACTACGGGCACAGCGCCGCGGACGGGCGGTCCTCGGTCGGCTACCTGGTGATGGAGCTGATCGACGGGGAACCGCTCAGCGCCGTGCTGGAACGGCGCGGCACCCTGCCGGTGGCCGAGGCGCTGCGGATGGCGCTGCAGGTGCTGGAGGCGCTGGAGACCGCGCACCGGTCCGGGGTGGTCCACCGGGACATCAAGCCCGCCAACCTGATGGTCCGCGGCGACCAGGCGGGTGCGGGCCGCACGGTGATCGCGGACTTCGGCATCGCCCGCCCCGGCTGCGACGCCCGGCTGACCGTCCCGGGCATGGTGCTCGGCACGGCCGCCTACCAGGCGCCGGAACAGGCCTCCAGCGGGACGGTCACCGCCTCGGCGGACCTCTACGCGCTCGGCGTCGTCCTCTACGAGTGCCTGGCCGGCGGGCTGCCGTTCGACGGGGAGACGGCGCTGGAGGTGATCCTCAAGCACCTGACCGAGCCCGTGCCGCCGCTGCCCGAGGGCGTGCCCGCGCCGGTGGGGGCGCTGATCCGGCGGGCGATGGCCAAGGAGCCCGGCGAGCGCTGGCCGGACGCGGCGACGATGGCCGCGGCGGTGCGGGCGGCGCTCGCGCCCGGTGCGGAGGGCCTCGGCGTGGAGGGCCTCGGTGCGGAACTCGCCGGTGCGGAGGGCCTCGGCGTCTCGCTGGCCTCGACGGCCCCGGACCGGCCCCGGACGCCCGCCCGGCACGCCCGGCGGGCCGGGGCCCGGGTGCGGGCGCTGGTCGGGGTGACGGCGCTGACGCTGCTCTGTGTGGGCGGCGCCGCCGGGGCGACGGTGATCCGGCCGGACCGGGACGGCGTGACGGACGCCGCCGCCGTCGCCCGGCCTTCGGCCGACCTGGCGGCGCCGCCCATCACCGCGTCGGTGGCGGCCGACCGCCCGCTCGCCGGGCAGCCGTCCGCCCCGGCGACGCCGCCGGTGCCGACGGCCGGCCCGGGAACGGGGGAGAGCCCCGCGCCCTCGCCCGAGCCCGCTCCGACCACGGCCGTACCCGAGCGTCCCGGCGCGTCGCCGCAGGCCCCCGCGGTGCCCCTGCCGCCCCCGGCCGGTTGGTCCGCCACGGCGCCCGCCCCCGCGCCGACCTCGGCCCCCACCGCCCAGCCCACCCACCGCGACCAGCCCTCGCCCACGGCCACCGCGACGGCGACGCAGCCCGCTCCGCCGACCCAGCAGCCGAAGCCGGAGCTGCCCGCCCAGGCGCAGATCACCAGCAACGGCGCCGCGCTGGACAACTACTACTCGAAGAACGAGGACGGCAACGGGATCAACACCTACATCGCCAACGGCTCGTCGGCGCAGACCTGGCGGCTGGAGAAGGTCTCCGAGGCGAACTACTACCTGCGCAACGGCTCCACCGGTTTCGAGAAGGTGCTGGACCTGGACGTGAAGACCGGGAAGGTGCAGGTCTGGTCGAGCCCGCCGCCCAGCGCGAACCAGATCTGGTCGATCGTGCCGGCCGTGGGCGGCTACCAGATCGTCAACTACGTCACCAAGGAGTGCCTGACCTCCTCCGGGGTCGGCTTCTGGGCGAGCGTGTCGACCTGTGCGTCGAACCGGCCGGGCCAGGTGTGGACCTTCTCCTGACCGTTCTCCTGACCGTTCTCTGACCGGCCGGCCGAGCGGCCCTCCTCGTGGCCGCTCTGCCGGCCGGTCAGGCCCGAACGGCCGTCACGCCGGGAGCCAGGACGGCCACTGCCGGCGGGTCGGGGCGGCGGGCCGGCCGGGGGCGAGCAGCGCGTGCAGCCGGTCGGCCTCGGGGGAGCCGATGCCGGCCAGGATGTCATAGGCCTCCGACCGGCAGGTCCGGGCCGCGTCCTGGTCGGCTTCCGGTCCTGTGGCCCGGTCGGCGAGCGCGTCGCCGAGTGCCGCCAGGGCCAGCCCGCGGCCGCGGCGGTCGCCGTCGAGCGTCAGCACCTCGACCGCCCGCCCGGCCGCCTCCACCGCCTCGTCGGCGCGGCCGACCGCGCGCAGCGACTCGGTGAGGCGCAGCAGCGTGCGGCCCGTCCGGCGCCGGTCGTCCGGCCGCTGCAGGGCGAGGGCGGCGCGGTGGTGGCGCAGGGCCTGCTCGAACTCGCCGCGGTCGTGGGCGATGGTGCCCAGGGAGTCGAGGGCGAGCGCCTGGAGCTCGCGGTCGGCGAGCTGGTGGCAGATCAGCAGGGACTGGTCGACCACGCGGACCGCCGCGTCGAACCGGCCGAGTTCGGTGAACGCCCCGGCCAGGTTGAGCAGTTCGGCGGCCACCGAGCGGCGGTCGCCGAGCCGCTCCCAGACCGCGATCGCTGCGGTGAGGCCGTCCACCGCGTCGCCCGGCCGGCCGACCTGGACGAACAGGGTGGCGAGTGAGACGTGGGCCAGCGCGAGCAGCGGCCCGGGCAGGTCGTGGACGGAGCACAGGTCACGGGCCCGGAGCAGTTCGCCGAGGGCCGCCGGCTCGGAGCCGACCTCGGTCAGCAGCCGCCCGAGCACCAGACGGGCTCGGACCTCGGCCGTCCGGTCGCCCTGCCGCACGGCGGCCTGGAGCAGCACCTTGGCGGCGTGCCCCAGCGGCCGGGTGGCCTGGCCGGTCTCGCACAACAGGCCGCAGGCGAGCAGGAGTTCGGCCACCAGGTCGAGCCGGCCGGGCTCGGGGAGCGCGGCGTACTGGCCGACCAGGGCGGCGATGCCGGGGAACTCGGCGCGGCCCCGGGCCACCGCGCGGGCGTCCGGGGCGCCCGGGGCGTGCGGCACCACGGTGGCGGACAGGGCCGCGCGGGTGGCGGCCGGGCCGAGGGCCGTCACGGTCTCGGCGTGCAGGTGGACGGCCAGCCGGGTGAGCACGGCGGCCGGTCGGTCGGCGCCCGTCGCCTCCCGGGCGCCCGTCGCCTCCCCGGTGTCCGTCGCCTCCTCGGCGCCCGGCGTGAGCCGCTGGGCGAAGGCGCGCAGCAGGTCGTGGTAGCGGTAGCGGTCCGGCGGCACGGTCTCCAGCATCGAGCAGTCGACCAGCGACTCGGCCAGTTCCTCGGCCTCGTCCTCGGGCAGGCCGAGCACCGCCGCGACCCCGCCCGGCGACAGGTCGGGGACCTCCGGCATCGCCAACAGCCGAAAGGCGCGGGCCTGTTCGGGCGCCAGCTGGTCGTAGCCGAAGCGGAACGCCGACTCGACGGCGAGGTCCCCGGTGCGCAGCACGTCCAGCCGGCGGCGGTTCTCGGACAGCTTGTCGAGCAGCCGGGCCAGGGTCCAGCCCGGCCGGCAGGCGAGGCGGGCGGCGAGGATGCGCACGGCGAGCGGGAGGTGGCCGCAGAGCCGGACGAGTTCCCCGGCGGCGTCGGCCTCGGCGGTCAGCCGCTGTTCGCCGACCACCCGGCCGAGCAGGTCCAGGGCCTCCTCGGGGGCGAACGCGGGCAGTTCGACGACGTGGGCGTTCGGCAGCGAGCCGAGCCTGGCCCGGCTGGTGACCAGCACCGCGCAGCCGGGCCGGCCGGGCAGCAGCGGCCGGATCTGCTCGGCGTCGCGGGCGTTGTCGAGGACGACCAGCACGCGCCGGCCGGAGAGCAGCGAGCGGAACTGGGCGGAGCGTTCGGCGAGCCCGGGGCCGAGCCCGTCCTCCGGTACGCCGAGGGAGCGGAGGAAGGCGCCGAGCGCCTCCTCGGGCCGGGTCGGCCGGCCGTCGACCCCGTGCAGGTCGGCGTAGAGCTGGCCGTCCGGGAAGTCCGCGGCCAGCCCGTGGGCGACGTGCACGGCCAGCGCCGTCTTGCCGACGCCGCCCAGGCCGGACACCGTCGCCACCGGCACCGCGCCGGGCGCGAGCAGGGCGGCCCGCAGTTCGGCGGTCTGCGCCTCGCGGCCGGTGAAGTCGGCGAGGTCCGCCGGGACTTGGGTCGGCCGCACCGGCGCCCGGTACGGCGGACGGTTCGCGGCCGTGCCCGGCCGGGCCGGCGCGGAGGCCAGCAGGGCGGCGTCGGCGGCCAGGATCCGGCGCTGCAGCTCGCGCAGCCCGAGCCCGGCGGCCACGCCGAGCTCGGCGCGCAGCCGCCCGTCCGTGGTGCGGTACACGCCCAGGGCCTCGGCCTGCCGGCCGGTCCGGTACAGGGCCAGCATCAGCAGCTCGGCGAACCGCTCCCGCAGCGGGTACTCGGCGGCGACGGCGGTCAGTTCGGCGACGGCCTCGCCGGACGGGCCGGCCTCGACCTCGGCCGCCAGGCAGGCCTCCAGGACGGTCACCCGGCGCTCGGCCCACTCGCCGCGCTGCCGCTCGGCGTACGGGCCGGGCAGCCCGGACATCGGCTCGCCCTGCCAGAGGGCGAGCGCCGAGCGGAGTACGGTGGCGGCCCGGGCGTGCTCCCCGGTGCCGCGCAACTCCCTGGCCTCGCCGACGAGTTCCTCGCCGCGGTGGGTGTCCAGTGCGCCGGGGTCGACGGTCAGCAGGTAGCCGCCGCCGAGTGAGGTGAGCGCGTCCGGGCCGAGGACGCGGCGCAGGCGGTGGACGTAGGTGCGAATGACCGCGGTCGCCTTGGCGGGCGGTTCCTCGCCCCACAGGTCGTCGACGAGCTGACCGGCCGACACCGGGTGGTTGGCCCGCAGCAGCAGCGACAGCAGCAGGCTCCGTTGCTGCGGCGAGCCGAGCACCAGCTCCCCGCCGTCCCGCCACCCGCGCACCGGTCCCAGCACCGCGAACCGCAACTCACCCACCGGCCGTCCCCCCTCCGTCCGTAAACCAACCGCCGGGGCATGATACCCACCGCATCGCCGCTGGTCGGGTCGTCGCGCACGGCCCGGCGGGATCCGGCCGCGCGGGGTGCGGGCGCAGCGCCCTGACCTGCGACGGCGGGCCCGCCGGCCGGGCTCGGGGTCTGGTTCCCCGAGTGGGCGCGGGAGGACCGGGAACCGATGGCGCGGGCCACCGAGATGCTGCGCGGCATGGAGGAGTTCCAGGGCTGGACGGCCGGGCACGTCGAGCCCGACGAGGAGGGCGTGCCCTTCTCCGAGAAGAAGTGCAAGACCTCGTTCATGCGCCGCTTCGCCCCGGAGGGCGTGGCGACCGGCCTGCTGTGGACCCCGCGGAATGCGTCGGGAGAAGTTGACATGTCGGAAACCTCCGACACACCATGGGGGCATGGCAGATGTCGACGTCTTCAGCGCGCTGGCCAATCCCGTGCGGCGCAAGCTGTTGGAAAGCCTCCAGGGCGGGCCGCGGGCGGCGGGGGAGCTGGCCGGCGACTTCGAGCTCAGCAGGCCCGCGGTCTCGGAGCACCTGGCGGTGCTCAAGAGCGCCCGGCTGGTGCGGGAGGAGCCGCGTGGGCGGCATCGGTACTACCACCTGGAGCCCGGCCCGCTCGCCGAGGTCGAGGAATGGCTCCACCCGTTCGAGCGGTACTGGCGGGCGCGGATGAGTTCGCTGCGCGCGCTCCTGGAGG
Organism: Kitasatospora sp. NPDC094028; assembly: GCF_049543595.1. Classification (NCBI taxonomy): domain Bacteria; kingdom Bacillati; phylum Actinomycetota; class Actinomycetes; order Kitasatosporales; family Streptomycetaceae; genus Kitasatospora; species Kitasatospora sp. NPDC094028. The sequence continues at coordinate 95,001 of NZ_JBMVFA010000028.1, forward strand.
AGGAGAGTTCATGACCGAGAAGGCCGCGATCCACTGCGACGAGTTCCTGCCGTACCCGCCCGCGCGGGTCTGGGAGGCGCTGACCGATCCGGAGCTGCACGCGCGGTGGTGGGCCGCCGGGGACGTGAAGGCCGTGGTCGGCCACCGCTTCACGCTCGACATGGGGCCGTGGGGGCGGCAGCCCTGTGAGGTGATCGAGGTGGAGCCCGAGCGGCTGCTGGCGTACAGCTTCGCCGCCGGCACCCTCGACACCACCGTGACCTGGCGGCTGGTGCCCGAGGGCCGCGGCACGCGGCTGCTGCTGGAGCACGTCGGCTTCGACCTGGACACCCCGATGGGCCGGCAGGCGCACCAGGGGATGGGGCAGGGCTGGCCGGGCGTGCTGCGCCGGATCGCCCCGGCCCTCGCGGAGTGACCGGGCACCGGCGAGTGGCCGCGCCGGGCGTCGGCGGCGCGGTCACTGCCCGGTGACGAGTCGGTCCGCTCGGACCGGTCGGGCCCGGACGGGTGGGGTCAGACCCGTTCCATCGGCCGGTGCGGCTCGGCCGGCAGTTCCACGCGGATCGGGTCGCCCGGGCGGACCACGCCGCCCCGGCGCACCACGCTCATGATCCCCGCCTTGCGGACGACCGCGCCGGTCTCGTCGTCCCGGTGGACGAGCTGCTTGAGCAGGCCCCGCTGGAAGGCGTCGATCTGCGGGCACGGGTTGCGCAGGCCGGTCACCTCGACGACGGCCTCCTCGCCGAGGTGCAGCAGGGTGCCGGTGGGGAGGGTGAGCAGGTCGATGCCGCTGGTGAGGACGTTCTCGCCGAGGTCGCCGGGGCGGACGGTGAAGCCGTCGGCGTCGAGTTCGGCGAACAGCTCCTGGTGGATCAGGTGCACCTGGCGCAGGTTGGGCACGGTCGGGTCCTTGGCGACCCGGGAGCGGTGCTTGACGGTGACCCCCGCGTGGACGTCCCCTTCGACGCCGAGGCCGGCGAGCAGGGTGATGCTGTCGCGGGTCGGCTTGGTGAAGGAGTACTCCGCGTTGCGGCTGACCGAGGTGACCGTTCCGTGCATGGGGATCCTCCACAGTAGTTCCGATGATCGGATGATCGCCTTTGATCGCCTCGGAGCCTACGGGAGCCCGGTGAACCGTCGCCCGGCAGGCGGTGGCACGCCGTGGCGCGATCCGTGGGGTGCCCGTCGTTGACGCCGTTCGCGCAGGTCGGGCAGCCTGCTGCCATGCGTCGGGTGGTGTTCGTGGTGTTCGAGGGGTTCCAGGCGGTCGACCTGGTCGGCCCGCACGCGGTGTTCCACTACGCCCAGAAGGAAGTCGGCGGCTACGACTGCCGGGTGGTGGCGCCGCGGGCCGGCCAGGTCCGGTCCTCCAGCGGCCTGCCGATGGTGGCCGAGTACGGCATCGGCGACCTCGCCCCCGAGGGGCTGGACACCCTGGTCGTGGTCGGCGGCGCGGGCGTGACCGACGCGCGCCGCGACCCCGCACTGCTCGCCCGGCGGTCCGACGAATTCCCCCATGAACTCAGGAGGTTGACATGGAGACCCAGCTCGTGACGGTGGTCACCGGCGGAAGCCGCGGGATCGGCGCGGCCGTCTGCGCCCGGCTCGCGGAGGAGGGGCACGACATCGTCCTCGGCTACCGCTCCGACAGCGCGGCGGCCGAGTCGGTCGCCGAACTGGTCCGCAAGGCCGGCCGGCGGTGCGTCACGGTCCGTGCGGACACCGCCGAGGAAGCGGACGTCGACGGCCTCTTCGACCGGGCCGCCGAACTCGGGCCCGTCACCGGGCTGGTGAACAACGTCGGCACCAGCGGCCCGAACGGCCCGCTGGCCGACGCCGACGCCGCGGGCCTGCGCCGGGCCCTCGACGTCAACGTCCTCGGCTACCTGCTGTGCGCCCGGCGGGCCGTGCGGGAGATGAGCGGCAGCGGCGGCGGCGCGATCGTCAACATCTCCTCGGCCGCCGCCACGCTCGGCAGCCCGGGCCAGTACGTCCACTACGCCGCCGCCAAGGCCGCCGTGGACGCGCTGACGGTCGGGCTGTCCAAGGAGGTCGCCGCCCAGGGCATCCGCGTCAACTGCGTCGCACCCGGCACCATCTGGACGGACTTCCACCAGGACCCGGAGCGCCCCCGCAAGGTCGCCCCCGCCATTCCGATGGGCCGCGCCGGGCAGCCGGAGGAGATCGCCGCGGCCGTCGCCTGGCTGCTCTGCGCCGACGCGTCGTACGCGACGGGCGCGATCCTGCGGGTGGCCGGGGGGCTGTAGGCCACCGGGTGGTGGCAGGATCGCCGCCATGGACGCGGATGGGTGGGCGGGTGAGGTGGCGCGGCTCGTCCGCGCCCGGGTGCCGGACGTGGTGGTCGAACGGCCGGACGGCACCGGCTTCCTGATGCGGCTGCCGGGCAGCGCCGAGGCCGTCGAGCTGGAGAGCGGGCCGTCCGGCCGGCCGCCGTTCACCGTCTCGGACGAGTACAGCTGGGTCGAGGCGCACGATCCGGCCGCGGCGGCCGAGGCCGTGCTGGGTCTGCTGCGGGCGTAGCCCGCAGCGGCCCGGCGGGCTGCGGCGGCTACGCGGTGGCCGGGCGGGTGAAGGCGTGGGCGCGCTCGACCCTGGCGATGTGCAGCGCGTACGAGGCGTACCAGCGCTCGCGTCCGTCCGCCCGGGCCAGGGTGTGTTCGGCGTCCTCCCGCCAGGCGGTGATCGACTCCTCGTCCCGCCAGTAGGACACCGTGATCCCCAGGCCGTCCGCGCCGCGGGCGGAGTCGACCCCGAGGAACCCCGGCCGCTCGGTGGCCAGTTCCATCATCCGCTCGTTGCGCTCCGCGTAGCCGTCGTCGCCCTCCGTCCGTACGGCGGTGAACACCACGGCGTAGTAGGGCGGGGCGGGCAGCGAAGCGGGCGCGGGGTCGGTCACGAAGGTCCTCCGGAGGGCGGGGCGGACAAGTACCTCCCCGAACGATCTCGCGCGCTCCGCCGTCCTGACAACCCCGCCCGCCCGGTGGCGGACCTGCGACGGTCAGCGGCGGTCAGCGGCGGGTCACCCTCAGCACCCCGGTCTCGGTGCCCTGGTACAGCGTCCCGTCCGCCCCGGTGGTGCCGGTCATCTGCAGCGGGTTGTACAGCAGTCCGAGGCCGATCCACGAGCTGGAGAGCTGCCGGCCGGTCGCGGGATCGACGGTGGCGTAGGAGTAGGACGCGAAGGTCTGCGCGCCCACGGAGCCGGTCGGGCCGCTGACGGTGACGGTGTAGATCCTCCCGTCCGCGAGCGAGAGCCGCGGCAGCGCGGCCGACTTGACGTCGCTGTTCCAGACGAGGTGGCAGCCGTTGCCGTCGGCGTCCAGGTCGACGCGGCTGAGGCCGCCGTCGAAGCCGGCCGAGGCCGGGACGCTGGCGGGGGCGCCGGCCGGCAGGGCCGGGTACGGGTAGCCGTAGGTGTTGGTGACGAAGACGCTGCGGCCGGAGGCGATGACGGCGTCCTCCGTCCCGCTCGCGGGGTACTGGGTGAGCACCGGCGTGCGGCAGACGGGGGTCGGGCCGCCCGCGACCCGGTAGACCAGCAGGTTCTCGTGCGGCGCGGCGTTGTCGGTGATGGTGACGTACTCCGTGCCGGTGCCGGGGCCGAAGAAGCTCGGGGTCGCGCCGGTTCCCCAGCTCAACTGGCCCGGCTTGCGGCCGGGCCCGCGGTCGTACGGGGCACGCCATTCGACGGTCGGGGTGCCGTCCGGCGCCTCGGCGAGCAGGTAGAGCGCGTGGTCGGTGGCGACGGCGGTGTGGCCGGGGACGGTGGAGATGCTGTTCTGCACGCCCTCCCCGGTGGCGATGGTCCGCACCGAGCCGGTGGCGGTGTCGACCGTGCCGACGACGCCGCCGGTGGTGGCGAACCACACCCGGCCGTCCCAGCCGGGGCTGAGGCCGACGACGGTGTCCCCGGCGGGGATCGACCCGGCGAGCGGGGTCGACCGGTCGACCGTCAGCGTCCAGCCCCCGGCGGTGGGGTGGTGGCCGATCCGCAGGAGGTCGTCGTCGCCGTCGACGACGACCAGGGCGTCGGTGTCGTCGAGGTAGGCGTAGACCCCGCCGAACAGGCTGCCCTTGGGCAGCTCCAGCGAGGCGAGGTCGGCGCCGGTGCCGGGGTCGAGCAGGTGGACGGTCGGGGTCCGCCCGAAGATCGCGGTGCACAGGGCCACCGGGCGGCGGTCGCCGCCGATCACCACGGTCGGGCAGGCCGAGGCGAGTGCCGTGCGGCTCCAGTCGACCGGGCCGCTGCCCGGCCCGGCATAGGGCGTGGTGTCGCTGGAGGCGCTGTCCCCGTGCATCGTCGCGGTGCCGTTCGCGGCGGTGGCCGGGTTCTGCGGCGGCGGCGGGCCGAAGTCGCCGTTCGCGGCGCGGGCGTTGGCGGCGGGCAGGCAGAGCGCCGCCGCGGTGGCGAGGGTCAGGGCGGCACGGAGGGCACGTGTGGTGTGCGGACGCATGGAAGGTCCCGTTCCTGGGGTCACGGCGGGTGGGAGCCCGGCGGCCGGTCGCCGCCATCCGCACGGGTGCGTGAACGGGGCCGCTCGGTTTGGATCCGGAGCGGCCGGCCCCGCGCGACGGACGAGGTGTCGGCGGGGTGCGGGCCGCGTCAGCTGACGCGGGGACAGCCCGTCGTGGTGGCACGGCCATGGTCGACATGGCGGCGGCTCACGAGCGGGGTCATGCCGGCGACTCTAGCCGAGCCCGCGGCCGGGTACGAGGGCCCGACCACACTCCGGACGGCCCCGACCCGTCAGGGCCGCCCCTCCCGCCCCCCGGCTGCTCCCCAGAAGGAGGGGAGCCACCAGCACAGGACCGTCCGGTCCTCGGGCCAGGGGCGGCGGTCGGGGCTCTCCCAGTCCTCGAACACGTCCGTGGCGGGGTCGATCGGACGCCAGTCGCGATCGAGGGGCTCGTCCGCCGCCGGCGCCCGGACGAACCGGGCCCTGCGCTGCTCGGAGGCGCCGAACTCCCGGACGTTGCGCTGCGCTTCGGCGAGGCAGGTGCGGTTGGCGCCGCCCCCGGTGAACGGCCAGCGGAGCTGGACGGGGTCGTCCTCCCAGAAGCAGACCGGGCAGATCCCGTGCGAGCCGGGCCACCCGGTCCCGGCGGAGTGGACGAGGTGGCCGCAGCAGGGGCACGGGCGGCGGGTGTCGGTCATTCGGTCGGCCACCGTCCGGTGCCTCCGGGGCGGCTCACGCGCGGTGCGCCGCCGCCAGGGCCAGGAAGCGGTGGCCCACCTCGGTGACCTCCTCGGGGGTCCAGTCGAGGGCCGAGGCGCCCAGCCGGACCTCGGCCATCGCCAGGCCCGGGGCGGCGTCGGTCCAGGGGCCGACGAACCAGGTGCCCTCCTGCTCGGCGAGCGCCAGGACGGCCGCGTTCAGGGCCTCGGCCGGGTGCGGGAGCCAGAGCTGGAAGTCGTGGGTCGGCGGCGCGGCCGGGTTGATCCGGGCGCCCGGGAGGGCGGCCAGGGCGGGCGCCAGGGTGGCGGCGTGCTCGGTGAACCGCGGGATGCGGGGGAGGACGGTGTCCAGGCCGTGCAGCGCGGCCAGGGCGGCGGGCCACTGCTGGAACAGCGTGCCGCCCATCCGGTGACGCCAGGCGCGGGCGTAGGCGGCCAGCTCCGAGGTGCCCGCCAGAGCAGCGCCGCTGATGCCGCCGAGGTCCTTGTAGAAGGAGACGTAGACGCTGTCGGCCAGCGCCGCGATCTCGGCCAGGGAGCGGCCGAAGTGGGTGGTGGTGTTCCACAGCCGGGCACCGTCGAAGTGCACCCGGGCGCCGAGGGCCCGGGCCGCCCCGGCCAGCTCGACCAGTTCCTCCCAGCTCGGCAGCAGGAACCCGGCGTCGCGCAGCGGGAGTTCGACCATCAGAGTGCCCAGCGGCTCGCCCAGCGCGGCGAGTTCGGCGGGGGTGGGCTGGCGGTGCGCGGTGGTGGGCCAGAGCGCGCGCAGTCCGGTCAGCTGCTGGTACGCCTGCCGCTCGTGCTGCTCCAGGTGGCACAGCGGGTGCATGGCGACGGTGCTCCGGCCGGTCAGGTCGGCGCCGTAGCGCAGCGCGACCTGCTGGGCCATGGTGCCGGTGGGGAAGAAGACGGCGTCCTCGGTGCCGAGCAACTCGGCGGTGCGCCGCTCCAGTTCGCGGACCGGGCCGTCGGCGCCGTAGAAGTCCGGCAGCTCGTCCAGCCCGTCCAGGGCGGTGAGGGCGTCGAGCCGGTCGCGCATGGTGGGGAGGGGGCCGTCCGAGAGGAAGCGCTTGCTGGCGCGGCGGGCCGCGCGGCGGCGCTCGGCGGGGGTGAGGTCGTCAAGGGTCATCCGGCGATTGTCCGTGGTTCCGTGGGGCCGGGCCAGGGGATTTCCCGGGCCGCGGGCTGTCGAGCCGCTGCTGCCGGTTGCGGCGGGGCAGCAGCGGCTCGGGCCGGTGGCCGGGGTCAGCTGCGGAGGAGGACCCAGGCTCCCAGGCCAGCGCAGCCCGCGCTGTTGTAGGCGCCCAGGTGGTAGCCGGCGGGGATGGGGTTGCCGGGGCAGACCAGCAGTCCGGGTTTGGCGGCCTGCTGGAACCAGGAGCCGATGCCGCCGCAGCCGTTGCGGATGTGGCTGGTCATGACGTACCCGGTCACGATCGGCGAGCCCGCGCAGGCCCAGATCCCGTCCTGGACGACCTGCATGAACCAGGCGTCACCGAGGCAGGCGGAGCTGCTGCCGTTGTGGGCGGTGAGCACGTAGCCGGGCGGGGTCGGCGAACCGGCGCAGGTCCACATCCCGTTCTGCGCGAGCTGCGTGAGCGAGGCGCCGTAGCCGTTGCAGCCGTGCGCGTCGTAGTTGGTGATGACGTAGCCGGGCGGGACGGGAGCCCCCCGGCAGATCCAGCCGCCCGCCGCGAGGTGAGCGGCGGAGGCGGAGGAGGAGGCGGAGCCGTGCGCGGGCGCGGCGGCGGCCGTGCCGGCGGTGGTGCCGGTGAGGGCGGCCACCATCAGGGCGACCGCCCCGACGAGGGCGGCGAGCCGGCCCCGGAGGGCCGCCCACGACGAACGGTCCAGCAGTCGGTGATGCTTCTCGATCACTTCACACCAGTCCCATCGGCAGGTCCGTGCGGCACCGCACGACGGCCGTGCGGCGCCGGGTTGTGGAGCTGGAGTGACCCTAACGGGAGTTGGTGCGGCCGGATGTTCACTTCCTGGGCACATCGACAACTTGTCCGGAACTGGCGGTGGTTGTGGCGGATGCGACCGCCCGCCCGGCGACCGTACGTCGGGGGATCACCGGGGCAGCAGCGCCGGTGCCCGGTGGGTCAGGACGGCCTGCGCCTCGCGCCGTGCCCACGGGGTCAGCCGGGCCAGCAGCTCGTGGTCGACGGCGCCGCGGTGCACCCAGATCCCCGCGATCGACTCGGCGCACAGGGCGACGAAGACCTCGTCGGGCTGGGTCGGGTCACAGGCGATCCCGGCCAGGGCCGCCACCACCGCGTCCGAGGGGAAGTCCTCCAAGTCCGAGGCCGCGTCGTACCGTTCGTGCATCTGGACGTCGTCGGGCGTGCCGCGCAGGATCTCGATCAGCAGGGCCTCCTGCTCACCGGGCGCGTACTCGCGCCGCACCTTCCGGCACACGCGCTCCACCCGGGGCTTCCGCCGCCGCAACGAAAAGATCTTCAACGCCTGCTCCCCCCCGCTCCTGCCGATGCCGCCGACCCTACCGCCGGCAAGACCACCCCGGGTGCGGCGGGGGTTCCGGCTGCTGGACCGGTCGGGGCGGGTACCGGGCCAGCGCCGGCGTCTGCCCGCGGAACGCCACGGCGGGTGTGCCGTCGCTCGTCATGACGCGGATGCCGGTGCCGTCCCGGTGAGCGACGACCACGGTCCAGAGCCGCCCCGGAAGGTGTCACAGGGCTGCTACCCGGGCCCGACACGCTTCCCTGGTGCTCCGGATGAGTGCCGCCCGGGGACGGTGCCCGGGATACCGTCCCCGGCATGACCTCCGATCTCGCGGACCCCACCGATCCCGACGTCGCCCTCGTGCTCGCCGCGTATGCCGCGTACGCCCGGGGTGACATCGATGGTGCCGTCGCCGATGTCCACTCCGACGTGGAGTGGTTCGAGCCCGAGGAGTTCCCCAACGGGGGTGCGCGCCGGGGCCGCGCCGCCGTGCACGAGTACCTGAGCGCCTCGTACGCCATGTGGTCCGAGATGCACTCCGAGCCGGTGGCGCACCGACGCGGCGAGGACGTCGTGATCGTCCACCATGTGCACGGGCTCCTCACCGACGGCAGCCCGCTGGACATCACCGTCGCGGACGTGTTCACCGTCCGCGACGGCCAGGTGGTGCGCATGCGGGCCTACGCCGACCCGGCGGAGGTGCTGTAGCGCACCCCCTCCGGGGTGATCCCGGCCGCCGAGGCGAACACACCGGCGCGGGAAGTCGGGCCGGCCGACTTCCTGTGCTGGTGCGGGGAGTGGGACGTGACCGGTCAGTCTCCCTGGGACCAGGCGGCGATCGGCAGTGAGAGGAAGATGCCGAAGTCGTCGAGCCCGGTCGCGGCACGGATGTCCGTGTGGAGCGCGTCCACGCGCTCCTGACGGTCGGCCGCCCTGCTGGCGAACCATTTCGACCTGATCTCGATCACCACCGCCAGGCCGCTGCGGTCCAGCGGGCCCAGCGGCCGGAAGCGGAGTTCGACGTCCCCGGGCTGCAGGTCGCCGTCGTACGGCTCCTCGGGGCACTCCACGGCCAGGGACACCAGATGGGGCAGCACCGAACCCAGTTCACGCAGACGGGGCTCGGGCACGGTGGGCGCATAGGTCACGTCGACGAGCGGCATGCCCACACCCTACGGCCGTGCCTGCCCTTCGCGGCGGCCCGTCAGTCTCCTGGCGGGCCGCTTGGCCCCTCGGCGGTGAGGCCCTGCCGGCCCTGGTGGGCGACTCAGGTCTCGACGGCCACGGCGACGACGAACGCGTCGGGGTCGTCGGTGTCCGAGAAGACGGCCTTGGGCAGCAGCGACTTGTCCTCGATCAGACTGCGGCCGACCAGCCCGTCGTCGGCGGCGGAGTGCACGGTGAAGGCGTTGTCCGGGCCCTCGTACAGGGGCTTGAGCAGGAAGACCTCGTTGGGCGGGTACGTCGGCGGGAAGGTGTCGAAGACGGCCAGCGGGCGGATCTCGATCTGCTGCCGCCCGCCGGGCTTGGGGACGACCCAGCCCGCGGCGCCGTTCTCGGTGGAGATGACGACGGCGTTGCGGCCGGTTCGTTCGTCGGGCTCGATCTTCCAGATCACGGTCAACTGCTGATCGTGTTCGCCGAGCAGGGCGACGAGCTTGTCGTCGACCACACTGAGCGGCGCCCCGCCGATGTACAGCTCGTACAGCCCGTTCAACTGGTCCATGGTGTCGCTTTCTGTCGTCGGATCGCGGCGGCACGGGTGCGTGTGCTGCTGTTCGTGCCGGTGCGTGACTGATCGGTGGCTTCAGGCTAGGGCGGGGCGGGTGGGGCCGCCCGCTCGCTGCGGGCCGGGAACGCGGTGACCGCCGGTCGGGCGGGCCGTACGCGGTGGGGCGCGGTGCGGACCACCCGAACGGGGTGTCGTCCGGATGGAGGCCAGCTGTCTAGGTGGGGGTGTGGAGGAGGTGGAGGGTGTTCAGGGTGTGGAGGTGGGCCTGGGCGGCGGCGAGGGTGTAGAAGCGGCGGATCCGGCGGGAGGAGCCGGGGGCGCGGAGGTAGTCGTGGCGGTGGCGGTCCCAGATGCCCCAGCACTCCAGGAGGAGGAAGTGGGGGCTGCGGGTGTCGATGGTGCGGGTCTCGTAGCGCGGGCGGGGCACGGGGACGGGGACGGTCACGGGGTGGGGTCCTCGTTCTTGCGGATCCAGGCCTGGGCGTGGTCGTAGGAGTAGAAGCGCAGCGGCTCGGAGCGCGGGGGAAGGGCCTTGACGAGGTCGCCGGTGCGGTGGTCGCGGACGACCCAGACGGGGAAGTCGACGCCGGCCGGCGGGTCGGCGGGGATGATCCCGTAGCGGCTGCGGCTGGTGGTCATCGGGTGGCCACCTGGACGAAGCCGCCGGCCTTCTCGACGTGGCGGGAGAACTCGTCGAACTCCCCGGCGATGGGGGAGATGGCGGACTTGGCGGGGACGAGGATCGCGCAGGCGGCCTTGCTGCGGACGCGCTGCAGGGCGGCCTGGAGCATCGGGCGGCGCTCGGGCGCGGTGGTGTCGACGGAGTCGTCGACGACGATGAGCGAGATGCCCCAGTGGAAGGCGAGCGCGTAGGACTCGCAGGCGCGCAACTCGCGCTCGGGGAAGGTGGAGCCGCTCCTGGCGAGGTAGACGACCACCTGGAGGCGTTCGGTGGTGACCTCAACTCGGGGGGCGTGCAAGGACTCAGGGGGCGTGGGGATACGCACGATTCGCTCCTCTCCGTAGTAATGCGACTACCGGCGGTGCACACTCTCGACTAAGCTTGGAAGCCGTTCAACTTGTCTACGGCTCAAGTGGAATTGGAAGTGAAGCCGTGAACCGCAAGGAACTTGACCCGACGTCATCTCCCCGCGAGTCCTTCGGAGCGCTCCTCCGCAGCTCGCGCGAGGCGCGGGGGTGGACCCAGCAGAAGCTGGCCGAGGTCATGGGGTACTCGGACAGCTACATCTCCGCCGTGGAAACCGGGCGCAAATCCACCAGCCGGGATTTCGTCCGGGCGGCCGACAAGGCGCTCGGGACGGGGCAGACGCTGGAGATCATGTGGGTCGGGATGCGGAAGAAGGGCTTCCTGGAGGGCTTCCCCGAGCACGCCGCGCAGGAGGCCCGGGCGTCCGAGATCAGGATCTACGAACCGACCCTCATTCCTGGGCTCCTCCAAACCAAGGACTACGCTGCCGCGATCGAAGCGGCGGCGGTCGATCGCGGAAGCAGTACGCCGGACCAGGCCGAGGAGCGAGTGAGGTTCCTGCTCGCGCGGCAGCGGCTGCTCAAGCGCGCCGAACCGCCGGTGATCCACGCGGTGATAGACGAGGGTGTGCTTCGTCGGCCGGTGGGCGGCGTCGCGACGATGTGTGCGCAGCTCGATCACCTGGCTGAGATGGCGTCGAAGCCCTACGTCGTCTTCCAGGTGTCACCGTTCAGCTTGGCTGAGCACATCCCCTTCCGTTCTGTCGCCACCTTGTTGACGTTTGCCGATCGCTCGGTCGTCGGCTACACGGAATCTGCGGATCAGGGTTATGTCGTGCGGGAAGACAAGACTGTCAGGGGATGGGAAAGGGCCTACGATCGGTTGCGGGTGGAAGCGCTGACCAGAGCTGCATCCCTCGACCTGATTCGCAAGGCCCGAAAGGAACTTTGACCATGACCCACCCCGATCTGTCCCGCGCTTCCTGGTTCAAGTCGTCGTACTCCGGCAACGGCGGCACCTGCGTCGAGATCTCGGCCGACTTCCCTGGTGTGGCCCCCGTCCGTGACTCGAAGGACCCGGAAGGGCCTGCTCTCGTCTTCTCGGCCGCAGCGTGGCGATCGTTCGTCGCCGCCACTGCTGCCGGAGAGTTCGGCGACATCTGACCTCAGTCCCGATCGGCGGGGGGGGCGCGCCCCCCCCGGGGGGGGGGGCCGGCCGGCGCGGAGCACACAGGAAGCCAACCAAAAAAAACCCCCCCACCAAAAAAAAACCCCCCCAAAAGCCCCCCCCC